>JADCFP010000031.1 GCA_020249465.1 Roseomonas sp.
AAAGCGATTGCGCATTACCAGAACCACCTTGCAGCCAGTCATTATCCGCACCACCCCAGGCACCCTGCAGCGTGCCACTACCCAGGATCAGCGTGTCATGGCCGCCATCACCGTTAAGGCTATCGGAACCGGCATCGCCGATCAGCGTGTCGCGGCCATTGCCACCCCAAAGTGAGTCGGATCCAGCGCCACCAATCAGGCTGTCATTATGTTCCCCGCCATCCAGCGTATCATTGCCGCCAAGGCCAAGGATTGAATCATTGCCATCGAACCCTTGGATCGATTCAGCCAGGTCTTCGCCTATCAGAAGCTGGTCAATAGGGCCTATGGTAGCCGCGATATTAACGCTTTCCCATCCGCGCACAAAAACCGTGGTGCCAAGCGCGCTATAGGTGGTCCAATCACCGCTGGTGACCAGCACCCAGCCTTCGCTGCCAAGATTGAGCGTATCGGCGCCATTGCCGCCATCCAGCGTGTCGTTGCCGGTGCCGAAGACATAGCTGTGCTGATCATCGGCGCCGCGGAAATCGAGCCAGTCATTGCCCGCACCGCCAACCAGGCTATCGGGGCCATGCACACCACCGCCGCCGAGCAACGTATCGTCGCCCGCGCCGCCAATCAAACTATTGTCGTAAGAATTAAGACTGGCTTCGATGGAATCATCGCCCGCGCCGCCTTCAAGCCATTGCTGCGCGAAGCCGCCAGTCAGCGTGTCCTGGCCTTCGCCACCGTCAAGAGACTGAAGACCTCCACCGCCGGCGCGCAACTCGTCATCACCATCCTGGCCGAACAGGTTCTGGAAGATGCCGTCACCCGCGACAATGCTGTCTGCGCCATTCCCGCCGCGGAATTCCTGGCCGATGCCGACGCCACCCATCAGCGTATCATTGCCATCCTGTCCGCCGGAATCCTCAACATCATCGCCATAAAGTATTTGATTACTGCCGGTGCCAGCTAGCAGGCTATCGGCGCCAGTCCCTCCATAAAGCCGCGCTGCAAATTGACCATTGAAGCTGCTGCCGACAAGCGTGTCATTGCCATCCTCGCCAGCGATGGCCAAGCTACTGCCATTTGCATCGGCGCCCGAAAGACTGTCATCGCCCGCGCCACCACCGAGTTGTTGGTCATTCCCGCTGCCGGCGACCAGCGTGTCCCGCCCATCCTCACCAAATAGCTGTTGTCGCGGGCCACCGCTGCCGATCAGGCTATCATCATTATTGCCGCCGGACAGGTATTGTTCTTCGCCATTACCGGCGATCAGAATGTCATTGCCATCATCGCCGATAAGTCTTTGGTATTGGCCGCTGCCACCAATCAGCAGATCATGCCCACCACCGCCCTGGAATTCCTGCAGAGTGCCTTCACCGCCAACCAAGGTATCGGCGCCACCCTGATAATAGAAGGAAGGTCCGGCATCATCGCCATAGAAGTATTGAAAGCCGGTCTGTCCTGAACCGACGTGGATACCGGCCTCAAGGTAGTCATTGCCGGCATTGCCGTAGAGAATTTGCGCCGCGCCAGAACCGCCCCGAAGAATGTCATCATTGTCGCCGCCGAACAGAGCCTGGTTCGCGCCAGAACCGCCCAGAATACTGTCGTTGCCGTTGCCGCCATCCCATTCATTATAGCCAAGCAAGGAACTGGCCCCGGCCGCGATCGTATCATCGCCATCATCGCCATAGAGAAGTTCAGCATGGCGGGTCCCGCTATTGCCGATCAGGCAGTCATTGCCGATGCCGCCTGAAAGCCGAAAAGATGAACTCGTAGCGGAAATCCCAGCAGCAGCGGAAAGCGTATCATTGCCAGCCTCACCAGCCAGCAGTTCAACCCGTTCAATCAGGCCAGTCAGCAGCAGATCATCATGGCCACTGCCGTAAACCACATCCACATTGACCAGGCTGTCATTGCCGGCCGCACCGGAACTGCTGCCTGCACCAAAATTGACCGTGACACCGCCTGAGGCGCCTTCGTAGCTGACACGGTCGTACCCCGCGCCGGTTACATCAGCGACGATCGTGTCATCGCCACCGCCACCGATAATGAAGTCATCGCCGCCAATACCAAGAATGCTGTCATGGCCATTACCCGGGTTGCCGCCGGAAACGCCACCGCTCACGGAATCAGGCGTGATCGTGTCATTGCCACCGGTGCCAATGATATTGGGCATGAATGCAACCCCAGATTGAGGGATATCGTGTGTCGCAAAATGTAAATGAAACTTTAGCCGGTTGGCGCAGCAAATTCAAATAATATGAAGCGGCGGATCGTTTCGCGACGTTCGCTCGGCTGGCGCGCCCCGGACGATGCCTCAGCCGCGCATCAGCGCGCCCCAAAAGGCCAGGGCCGCCGCGATGGCCATGACGCTAAAACTCCCCATCATGCCAAAGACGCGAAAGCGATAATCCTCAGGGTCTTGCACCATGCCCATGCCATGGGAAAGGCGTGCGGCGACCAGCAGCGCCCCCAGCGCGTGCAAAAGCCATGGCCAGGCGCCGCCCCATTCCGCCAGGATCAACAGCAGCACCGCAAAGGGCACAAATTCTGCGAAATTGGCATGCGCCCGGATGGCGCGTTCCAGGGCGGCATTGCCCCCTGACCCGAGCGGGATACGCTCGGCCCGCCGATGGCGGATTACGCGGAAGCTGAGCCAGAGGAAGATCAGCGTCAAAGGCAGGGTCCAGAAGGCGATGATCATGGCGGGGGGCTCTGCGGTAGGGTGGCGCGCGGTTCATGCCGTCTATCCGGCTTGCTGCGTGATACGGCGGTGAGCATGTGTTGGATATCTCGGTTTGGCTCTCTCTTGTCTGCTCGGTCGTTGTCGCGAAGGCCCCTCAGCTTGGTTCCGCACTCTTGCAAAAGCACATATCCTTCAGGGCGTATTGAACAGCGCCAGAAGCGCGGCCAGACCATCACTGTAGTTGGTATTCCCTACCAGGATCACATCATCGCCCGCACCGCCCACAAGCCGGTCCAAGCCATCGCCCCCTACAATAGTATCATTTCCCGCACCGCCATTCAGCGTATCCGCGCCGCTCTCACCAAAGAGCAAATCATGATCATTACCGCCCAATAGGCTATCGTCATAGGCGGTACCAAAGGTGCCGGTGATCCCGATCAGGCTATCAAGACCATCCGCGCCGGAGCTTCGGCCAATAGAAAGATCAACCGTTACTGCACCGGCTGCAAAGCGATAATCTGCCAGGTCCTGACCGCTACCACCGATGATCGTATCATTGCCTGTGCCCCCCCTAAGAAACTCATTCGTATTGCCACCAAGAAGGCTGTCGTCGCCATCACCGCCCCGTAGCTCCATATTGATGCCACCCCCGGCGGTCACCGTATCATTGCCTTCTCCCCCTTCAAGAATATGAAAGAAACCACCTGTGGCGGTCAGACTATCGGCTCCCTCGTTGCCATTCATTACTTTTCCGGCACCAAGGGCGACAAGTGTATCGTTGCCTTCAGCACCATAAAGATATTGCGCAATGCCTTCACCACCCAACAGGCTGTCGTTACCTTCATTTCCCCAAAGGTTCTGGAAAGACCCGCTGCCCCCAACCAGCGTATCATTGCCATTTCCGCCTGAGAGATAGGTGCTGTAATAGGCGCCGCCCTGGTCAGAAGCGGCGCCGGCAACAAGGCTATCCGCTCCGTCACCTCCAGCAACGAATTCATCGTCACCAAACCCTGCAAGCAAGGTATCGTCGCCGTTCCCACCCGACAGGCTCTGCCCCGCAGCATTGCCCAACCTA
This sequence comes from Roseomonas sp., assembly GCA_020249465.1. Taxonomy (GTDB): domain Bacteria; phylum Pseudomonadota; class Alphaproteobacteria; order Acetobacterales; family Acetobacteraceae; genus Neoroseomonas. Next base: position 3,753 of record JADCFP010000031.1, read on the forward strand.
CCGTCCAACAGGTCATTACCGCCGCCACCGATCAGCGTATCGCTGCCGCCGCCGCCCAAAACAGTATCCGCACCCGACCCACCATCGAGGATATTGCCAAGACCATTCCCCAAAATGCTGTCGTTATTCGCGGCACCCAAAACATTTTCGATGCTGATTAGAACGTCAGTCTCAGAAACGCTAAACCCGACAAGGGCTGTCCCGGCGGCAAGATCAACGACTACACGCGCGAAAGGCCCATCAATGATTCTGGGATGGTTCAGGAAAACGGCCCAGTCATTGCCAGCGCCGCCAAACACGGTATCGGCGCCGAAACCGCCTTCAAAAGTTTCGTCAGAAGCTGTGCCGAAAAGCGAGTCGTCTCCAAAGGATCCGAACAGAAACTGCCCGGCACCCCCGCCCGCGACAAGGGTGTCAGCCCCGGCATCGCCACCTGAGAGGGTCTGCGCGGTGCCAAAGGCGGCCAGGATGCTATCGTCGCCCCTGCTGCCTAACACACCCTCGAAGCCTGAAAGACTATCAACCCCGAGACCCTCAGCGCGGCCAGTCGCCAAATTGATTGTCAGCGGGGTGGAGATTTCATCATAAACTACCCAATCGGCGCCCCCGGCGCCGCCTGCAAGTGTATCATTACCCAGGCCACCGCTCAGGCTTTCATTGCCAGCGCTGCCAAATAGGGAATCATTACCACTGCCCCCCAAAACCCCCGCGGCACCGACAATGCTATCTCTGCCCGGGGACCCGAAATTACGGCCGGTGACAAGGTCTACCGTCTGATCAAATGACCACATTGCATAGCTCACCCAAGAACCTGGGCCGGAACTCACTATCGTGTTCTGGCCAGACGCACCCGAAAGGGTCGCGGTAGCCAATTCAGAGATCAGAAAATCATCGCCCAGGCCACCATCCAGGAACTGACCTGCACCGCTGCCCGCCGAAAGGCTGTCATTGCCCATTTCACCGAAAATGCTTTGAGCGCCGCCATCACCGCCGAAAAGTCGGTCATCTTCGTTGCCGCCCAGCAGATACGTGCCAAAGCCACCCCCACCATAAAGCGTATCCGCGCCCACATCCCCAGCAAGAGTGGCGCCGCCCAATCCTCCGACCAGGTAATCATTCCCTAACCCGCCATGCAGTGAAGCAGCGCTTCCGGCGCCACCCAAAAGCGAATCAGCGCCCGCATCCCCTGATATTGTCTGATTAAGGCCAGAGCCGCCAACCAAACTATCCGCATCATCGCCGCCGAATAACTCCTGATTATCGCCGCTACGGCCCACAAGCGTATCGGTACCGGCGCCGCCAGAGAGCCATTGCTTGCCGGTCGGGCCAAATCTATCGCTCGCCAAGAGCGAATCAGCACCCGCGCCACCATCGAGCGAGGAACCGCCGCTGGCTATACCGCCCGAGAGAGTATCAGCGCCGTCCTCCCCCACCAGGGTCTGAGAGGCGCCTACGCTCAGAAGGCTATCCCCATCTGCCCCACCGAACAGGTACACATCAAAACTGGTACCAGTCAGCGTATCAGCACCCGCATCACCCCGAAGGGTTTGAACTTGCAAACCTGCCTGAAGACTATCTGCGCCCGCGCCACCCGATAGGCTATGATTATAGCCCTCGCCACCAATCAGCGTATCGTCGCCAGCATCACCGGAAAGTGTCTGGTCATTTCCAACGCCACTCAACAGCAGATCATTATTATTGCCCCCAAAAAGATATGCCCGACTGCTCGATGAGCGGGCGCCACCGCCCGCCAGCGTATCGGCGCCCGCGTCGCCTGCGAGGGTTTGATTTTCATTAAAGGGGCCTGCCAGCAAACTGTCATTGCCTTCACCCCCAGCCAGTGACTGGTCCGCGAGCGTCGAGATTGACAGAGCTGTCAGCGTATCGCTGCCGGCATCGCCAGAAAGAGTTTGCTCCCTGAAACTGGCCACCAAGCTATCATCGCCCTGCCCGCCAGAAGCACTTTCATAGCCGGCCTGCAGCGTGTCATGGCCGTCATCGCCAGACGCATATTGCGCGAAACCGCCAATAATTCTGTCGTCGCCATCACCGCCGGCAAGCGTGGAATAGGAAGCGCCACCGGTGATGGTGTCATTCCCCCCAGCACCGCTCAAGACCATGGCCTCGAAGCCAAGGCTGGTGCCTGCGGTCAGACTATCGGCGAGGTTACTCCCAATGGCAATGTCAATGCCGAAAAGACTGTCATTGCCCGCAGCGCCAGAACTACGCCCTACGGTTTGCGGGGGCGCGAAACTGGTATTGACAGCGTTGATATTGATGGTGACACCGCCTGAGGCAGCCCGATAATCCACAATATCGCGATGATACCCGCCTACTAGCGTATCGTCGCCAAGTCCACCAACCAATATATCATCGTTGATGCCGCCATCCAGCCAATCATTCCCATCGGCACCAAAAAGACTGTCATTGCCATAGTTACCAGATAAAGAGTCGTTCGCGCCGGCACCAATCAGGGTATCGGCATAGCTCCCCCCTTCAAGCGCTTCAATCGAGATAAAAGTATCATTGCCCGCCGCACCACTGCTGCGGCCCGTGCTCAAATCAGCGAGGACACCGCCGGTCGCACTCCAGTACCCTACCCAATCATTGCCGCCGCCTCCGTCAATCCAATCATTGAAGCTGCCGGAAATGATGGTGTCATCGCCGACGGTGGATGGCGGAAATGAGGTCGGAGAAACCGTATCATTGAATAATGAGGACAGTACAAGAAACGCCATGGATGTCGCCTCCGGAAACGCCTAAATTTCATGATCACGTAATATTTCGTTAGCAATTTGGTGAATTTAGGGCAAGGTTTTTCGATCTCCCGGACCATGGCCGCCACGATTCCAGGGCCGCAGTCTCCCAGTGAATGCCCCATTCCCATTCCCCGCCCGAACCGGCATAGGTTAACGCCATGGCAACTCAGAAAACCGCCCTGATTCTTGGCGCCGGTATTATGGGGCTTTGCACCGCCTGGGCGCTGGCCCGTGCCGGCTGGCGGGTGCGCGTGATTGAACAGGCGCCCATCCCCAATCCGCGCGGGGCCTCGGTTGATCAGCACCGCCTGATCCGCCACGCCTATGGCGCGCAGGCTGGCTATATGCGAATGGTTGTCCCCGCCTATGCGGCCTGGGAGATGATCTGGGCCGCAATCGGCGCGCGGCATTACGTGGAAACCGGCGTGCTGGCGCTGGCCAATCATCAGGGCGGCTGGCTTGCGGAAAGCCATGTTGCGTTACGGGCCGATGGGCATGCCTGTGCTGACCTATCGCCGGATCAGATCACCACGCGCTTTCCCATGCTGTCCGATACCGGCATCGCCGCCGCCTTCACCTTGCAACGCGGGGGCGTTTTGCTGGCTGAAAGGATTGTCGCTGGCCTCGCCGCGCATCTCGCGAGGCTTGGTGTGGTGTTCGAAGCCGCCGAAGTCGCTGCCGCCCAACCGGCGCGCAAAACCCTACGCTTGGTAAGTGGCGCGGAACGCAGCGCTGATCTGCTGGTGCTCGCCGCCGGTCCCTGGGGGCCAAGGCTGCTCGGCACTGGGCTTACTGGCCGCGTGGTTCCTTCCCGACAAATCCTGGTGCGGCTTGAAGCCCCGCCTGCCTTCCGCGCCGCCTGGGAAGCCGCGCCCATGCTGCTTGATCTGGCCGAAGATGGCGGGTTTTACGCCGTGCCGCCGGTCGCAGGCACCGCGCTCAAAATCGGGGATCACCGCTTTTCCCGCCAGGGCGATGCCAGGGCGGACCCGCGCGCGGCCATGCCCTCAGAAATCGAGGAAATTCTGGCACTGGCCCGCCCGCGCCTGATTAATGCGGAAGCCTATCGCGTCTTGGGTGCCAAGGCCTGTTATTACGATGTGGAAGACCGGGAGGAATTCATCCTGGAAGCCGCGGCCCCCGGTTGCTTTGTCATGTCAGGCTTTTCCGGCCATGGCTTCAAATTCGCCCCGCTTTTGGGTCTGGCCCTGGCCGCGGCGGCAGAGGATAATACGCTCGCCCGCGCCCTGCCGGGATGGGCCGCTGGGCGGGATGCGCCCGCGCCCGGTTTGCTTGCTGCCTTGGAGTCCGCCCCATGACCACAACTGCCGCTGATGATCTGATTTTCGGCCTGACGCGCCTGGTTGACCTGCCTGGTCTGACCAATGCCGCCGGCGCGCCTCTGTCTGCCGATGACATTGCGCAGATTGTGACTGAGGCAAACCGTTTTTGCACCGAAGCGCTGCAACCGAAAGCCCAGGAAGCGGATAAGCAGGGTGCCCGCTACGCCAATGGCACGGTCACGACGCCGGCGCATTACCCAGCCTTGTACGACCAATGGCGCGAAGGCGGTTGGCAGGGGCTGGCCGCACCGGTGGAACATGGCGGGCAGGGCCTGCCGCTCAGCCTTTGGACCGCCATGACGGAATTGGGCATGGCGGCGGATACATCCTTCATGCTCGGCCCGCTGCTCACGGCTGGGGCGATTGATCTGCTCCGCCATCACGCCACGCCGGATCAGGCGGCGCGCTGGTTGCCGCCCATGATCGCGGGTGAATGGACCGGCGCGATGTGCCTGACCGAACCGCAAGCCGGCAGCGATTTGGGCATGCTGCGCACGCGCGCGGAACCGCTGGACAATGGGCGTTATGCCTTGCACGGGCAGAAGATTTTCATCACCTGGGGCGAGCATGATTGTGCCGGCAATATCCTGCATCTGGTGCTGGCGCGCCTGCCGGATGCGCCGCCGGGTTCACGCGGGATTTCGCTGTTCGCCGCGCCGAAAATCCTACCCGATGGCGCACGCAATGCGTTCCGCTGCGGTGGTATCGAACGCAAAATGGGCATCCATGGCAGCCCCACCTGCATCATGTTGTATGAGGGTGCGGAGGCCGAGATGGTCGGCGAACCGCATCGCGGCCTGCAAGCCATGTTCGCCATGATGAATAATGCCAGGCTTGGCGTTGGTACCCAGGGTGTGGCGCATGGTGCGGCGGCGCTCAGGCTCGCGGAAGCCTATGCCGCGCAGCGCGTGCAGAATGGGCGGGCTATTGCGGAACACCCGGATGTGGCGCGCATGCTGATGGAAATGCGCGCGACCACGCTCGCTGCCCGGCTGATCATGCTGGAAGCGGCGGTGGCTGCCGACCGCGCCGAGCTTTTGGGCGATGCCGCCGCCAGCACGCGCTTGGCGCTGCTGATCCCGGTGTTGAAGGCTTGGGCGACGGATCGGGGGGTCGAAACCGCCTCCCTCGGCGTGCAGGTGCATGGCGGCATGGGCTTCATCGAGGATACCGGCGCCGCCCAGGTGCTGCGCGATGCCCGCATTGCCCCGATTTATGAGGGCACCAATGGCATCCAGGCGATTGACCTGCTGACCCGCAAGCTCGCCCGCGATGGCGGGGCCGAAATGCGGGCCCTGATCGCGGAGATCGCGGCGCTCCCGGATGCCAGGCTGCGTGCCGCGGCGGAAGGGCTGGCCCGGACCACGGAAGCGGTACTCGCCGAACAAGGTCGCGATGCAGAGGCTGGTCAAGCGCTCGCGACTGCCTATTTGGATGCGGTGGGCTGGGTCCTTGGGGGTGCTCTTCTCGCGCGGGCGGCTGCGGCGGATGGCGCGGCTTATGGGGCGGTGGCGGATTTCTATCTGCGGCGGCTTCTGCCGCGTGCTGGGGCGCGCTTCGCGGAAATTGAGGGGGCGATGGCAGCCTAAAGGCTGACATGCCCCTCGGCTGGCCCGGTTTGTAATTGCTTTTGGACATTTGCTACCGTTAAGCCGTAAAGACAGATTGCCGGATGAACGCATCACCACCCTCCCTTTCGCAAACCCGCCCCCATGTCGCCGTAATCGGCGCCGGACCTGGGGGGCTGGCGGCTGCCATGCTGCTCGCTTCCTCCGGCGTCAGGGTCACGGTCTATGAGAAGGATGGCGTGGTCGGCGGGCGCACGCGCACGATCACGGCCCCCGGCGGCTATCGCTTCGATATCGGGCCGACCTTCTTTTTGTATCCGCGCATTCTGGCAGAAATCTTCGAAGCCTGCGGCGCGCGGCTTGAGGATGAGGTGGATCTGATCCGCCTTGATCCGCAATACCGGCTGATCTTTGAAGGCGCCAATCCGGTCACGATAGATGCATCGCCCGATCTGGCGCGCATGGAAGCGGAGGTCGCGAAGATCAACCCCGCAGATGCGCCAGGTGTGCGGAGCTTCATGGCGGAAAACCGCGTGAAGCTGGAAGCCTTCCGCCCCGTGCTGGAACGGCCCTTTCATGGCGTGATGACCTATCTGGCGCCGGAAGTGATGAATGGCTTGCGCCATTTGCGGCCCTGGCTTTCGCTGGATCAGGAATTGCAAAGACACTTTTCTGATCCGCGCACGCGGCTCGCGTTTTCCTTCCAGTCCAAATACCTGGGCATGAGTCCCTTCCGCTGCCCGAGCATGTTCTCCATCCTGTCCTTCCTGGAATATGAACATGGCGTGTTTCATCCGCGCGGCGGTTGCGGTGTGGTATCGGAAGCCATGGCGCGCGTCGCTGAGAGTGTCGGCGTGGATATCCGCCTGAATACCAAGGTGGATCGCATTGTCTTCGAAGGCCGCCGCGCCGTGGGTGTTGAAGCGGGCGGGCGGTTGCATGCGGCGGATGCGGTGGTGGTGAATGCTGATTTCGCCCATGCCATTCCGGGGCTGATGGAAGAAGAACAGCGCCCGCAATGGCCCGACAAGAAAATCGCCGAGGCGCGTTATTCCTGTTCAACCTTCATGCTTTACCTTGGCATTGAAGGGAAGCTTGATCTGGCGCATCACTCGGTGCTGCTGGCCGAGGATTATGAGAATAATCTGGCGCAGATCGAAGCCGGCATTATTCCGCAAAACCCATCGCTGTATGTGCAGGCGGCGGCGGGCACTGATCCGTCACTCGCCCCGCCCGGGCATTCCACGCTTTATATGCTGGTGCCGGTGCCGAATTTGTTGGGCGGCGCTGACTGGGCCGCTGAGGCGCCGCGTTATCGGCGGCTGGCGTTGGATCGGCTGAAGGTGCTTGGCCTGCATGATATCGAAAGCCGCATTCGGTATGAGAAAATCCTCTCGCCGCAGGGTTGGCAGGATGAATATGCGGTTGGCTATGGGGCCACCTTCAACCTGGCGCATAATGTGCGGCAGATGATGCATTTCCGCCCGCGCAACCGCTTTGGCCGCGCGAAGGGTGTTTATCTGGTGGGCGGCGGCACGCATCCGGGCAGTGGCTTGCCGGTGATTTACGAAGGTGCGCGCATCAGCACCGATTTGTTGTTGCAGGATCTGGGCCTCGCGCGGAGCGAGCGCAGCCCGCGCCAGATGCGGGCAAATGCGTCCGTAGCTGGTGAGTGAGAAGGAGAGGGCGCGATGGGTGCCAAGGTAGTTGTCATCGGCAGCGGTTTGGGTGGGCTTGCAGCCGCCGCCACCGCGCAGGCGCGTGGACATCAGGTTACGGTTCTTGAACGCAACTCCTGGCTGGGCGGCAAGGCCGCCGTATTGAATCTGCCATCCCCTGATGGGCGCGGGAATTTCCGCTTCGATATGGGGCCCACTATCCTGACCGTGCCGCGCGTGCTGCGTCGCATCTTCGCTGAAGCCGGGCGCAATCAGCAGCAGGAAATGCCGCTGATCCGGCTTGATCCGCAATGGCGCTGCTTTTTTGATGGCAGCAAGCAGATTGATCTGATCGAAAACGTCCAGGATATGGCGCGTTCCATGGATGCTTTCGCGCCGGGCGGGCCGAATGGTGCGGGGTATGAACGCTTCCAGCGCGTCGCGCGCCATTTGCACAAGGTTTCGGAGAAGTTCTTCTTCTGGAAGCCGGTGGAAGGCATTGGCGATACGCTGAACCTTGGCGATAATTTCAAGCCCGATGTGCTGCGCGATGTGATGGCTTTGCGTATGGGCCAGACGGTGGCGAAGGTGATTCGCGGCCATGTGCCGAATGAGCAATTGGCGCAGATGCTTGATCACTTCACGCAATATGTCGGATCAAGCCCTTACCTTGCGCCGGCGGTGCTGTGCAGCATTGGCGATATGCAGGCGTCCGAAGGTGTGTGGTATCCGGTGGGCGGTACGCGCGCCACGGCTGAAGGGCTCGCCAATCTCGCAGCCTCACTCGGTGCTGATCTGCGCACCAATGCCGAGGTGACGGATATTGAGATTGTGAACGGCGCAGTACGCAGCGTGACCGCCAATGGCGAACGCATTGCCTGTGATGCGCTGATTTCCAACATGGATGCCATCCGCACCTACACGGAATTGGTGAAGGGCAATGCATCGCAGCGCTATGCGAAGAAGTATGAGCCAGCCTGTTCTGGCGTTGTGCTCTATCTCGGGCTCAATCGCCGCTATGAGCATTTGGCGCATCATGATTTCGTCTTCTCCCGCGATGCGGAAGAGGAATTCGATGCGATTTATCGCAAGGGTGAACCGGCGCCCGATCCCACTGCCTATCTCGCCGCGCCATCGGGCACGGATCCTTCGGTAGCACCCGAAGGGGGCGAAGCGCTTTATGTGCTGGTGCACACACCCTATCTTCGCCCGCATCATGATTGGTCGAAGATGTTCCCGGCCTATCGCCAGAAGATCCTGGATAAGCTGAAGCGCACGGCGGGGCTGGAAGATATTGAAAGCCGCATTGTCTGCGAAAGCCACTTGACGCCGGTGGATATCCATAACCGCTACAAGGTGCTGAATGGCGCGATTTACGGCCTGGCATCGCATGGCTCCTTCACCGGCGCCTTCAAGCCGAGCAATCGCAGCAAGGCGATCAAGGGCCTCTATTTGGCCGGCGGCGCGGCGCATCCCGGCCCTGGCATGCCAATGGTCATGATGTCCGGCTGGATCGCGGCCGATGCTTTGGACCGTGATCTTGGCGGGCGCGGCATGTCCCCCGAAGCGGAATTGGCCGGCCGGCGAGAGGCCGATCTGCCAGCCGCGGCGGAATGACGACAGGCCAGGCAAAACAAGTGCCTGATCCGGTGGCGCTGCGTTCAGCGCGCCATCTGGATTTTTTCGATTTTATGTTCACGCGGTTTTTCCGCAACCACATGCGCGCGCTGCGCGTGGCGCGCTGGGGCCTGCCCGAATTGCCGGAAGGCAAGCCAGTGGTGATTTTCGCCAATCACCCTTCCTGGTGGGATGGCGTTGCCTTCATGCTGCTCTATCGGCGGCTTTTGCCGCACCGGCCGCTTTTTACGCCGATGGATGCGAAGGCCATTGAGAAATATCGCTTCATGACACGGCTTGGCGTTTTCGGGATCGAGACCGGCTCCGCACGCGGTTCGGTTGCGTTTCTGCGTGTGGTGGAAAAGGTGCTGGCGAATCCCGCGCATATTCTTTGGATCAATGCGCCGGGGCGCTTCAGTGATCCGCGCGAAAGGCCTGTGCCGATTGCGCCCGGCATGATCCGCCTGCCGGAGATTGCGCCCGAGGCTGTGTTTGTGCCGCTTGCTTTGGATTACCCGTTCTGGACTGAGCGCAAGGCAGAAATGCTCGCGGCTTTCGGCGCGCCCATCCCTGCCGCCGCGCTGCTGGAAGCGCCGCGAGAGGCGCGTAGCGCCATGCTATCCGATGCCTTGGCGGGCGTGATGGAAAAGCTCAGCACCGATGCCATTGCGCGTGACCCGGCAGCGTTTCAAACCCTGGTGCAGGGGCGCGAAGGCATGGGCGGCATTTATCAAGCCTGGCGCCGCGCCAAGGCGCTGCTGCGCGGTGAACGCTTCGACCCCCGACATGATCAACGCGCGGAGACAGCGCCATGACAGATTTCCTGCCCTGGATAGCGCTTGCCTTGGCGCTGATGCCGGTCGGTTTCGCCATAGATAACCTCCGCCGCATGGCAAAGGCGCACGGGCCGGCGCCGAAGGATGCGCTGGTATCCATTCTGATCCCGGCGCGTAATGAGGAAGCGCATATCAGCGCCTGCCTTGATGCCGCACTCGCACAGCAAGGTGTCGCTATTGAAGTGCTGGTGATGGATGATGGGTCGAGCGATCGCACCGCCGCGATTGTGAATGCCTACGCAGTGCGTGATGCGCGGGTGCGGCTGCTGGCCTGCCCGCCGCTGCCGCAGGGCTGGACCGGCAAGGTGCATGCCTGTGCGCGCTTGGCGGAAGCGGCACGGGGGACGCATTTCCTGTTCATTGATGCCGATGTGCGGCTTGCGCGTGATGCCGCAGCGCGCATGTCCGGCCATGCGGCGCAGCAAAAGCTTGCCATGGTAACCGGCGTGCCGCGCCAGATCATTGGTACTTTGGGAGAGGCGCTGACCGTGCCCATGATCAACCTGCTGCTGATCGGCTATCTGCCTGGCGGCGGTCGGGCCGAGACTGAACGTGCGGAACTTGGCGCTGCGTGTGGGCAATTGATCCTGTTCGAACGCAGCGCCTATGAATCCATCGGCGGGCATGGCGCCATCCGCACCCTGTTGCATGATGGCTTGCAGCTTTCCCGCAAGCTGCGCGGCGCTGGGTTCCGAACGGAAATGGTGGAAGGCGTGCGGCTTGCCGAATGCCGCATGTATGATGGGCTGCGTTCAAGCTGGAATGGCTTCATCAAGAATGCGCATGAAGGCATGGCGACACCCATTGGCCTGCCGATCTGGACGACGCTTTTGGCGGGTGCGCATATCTGGCCCTTCTTTCTGCTGCCGGAATGGCAGGCAGCCCTTGCCATTCTGCTCGTCTTTGGCTTGCGCGCTGCCATTACCTACAAAACCCGCGAAGCCTGGTGGACCGTGCCGCTGCATCCCTTTGCGGTGTTGGTTGGGCTTGCCATTCAATGGACCGCGCTTGTGCGGGTGCTGATCGGGCGCCCTGCCGGTTGGAAGGGCCGCGCCTATTCCGCCAGCGGCACGGCATGACGAAACAAAGCGCTGCCTCCCGCGCGCCAACACGTGACGCGGGGTCTGAGAATTTCCCTGTCGCGTCCCGGTTGCTGGCGCCGGAAATTCGCCCGAAGGTGCTGGGCTTTTACCGCTTCGTGCGCACCGCTGATGATATTGCCGATGATCCGTCACTAGACACTTCGGAAAAGCTGCGCCGCCTGGCCGCACTTGAAGCCGCGCTTGATGATCCCGCAACGGCGGAACCCGCTGCCACTTCCTTGCATCGCGCTGGTAGCGGCACGGATGAAGCGCGGTTGATGCTCTCTGCCTTTCGGCAGGACGCAGTGCAAGCGCGTTACGTGGATTGGGCAGGATTGGAAGATTACTGCGCGCGGTCAGCCAATCCTGTCGGGCGCATGTTGCTCCGCTTGCATGATGAAACGAAACCGGAGGCCATCGCGGCCGCCGATGCACTTTGCACCGCCTTGCAAATCCTCAATCACCTGCAGGATCTCGTGCCGGATCGGCGCGATATCGGGCGCGTCTATCTGCCCGAGCCCTGGATGGATTTGGCCGGCGGTGAGGTGCGCTTCTTTGACCCCACCAAGACTGAAGCGCGGCGCGCCGTGCTGGATGCTGCGCTGGATCAAGTAGAGGAAAGGCTGGATGCCGCCGCCGCGCTGCCGCGCCTGATCGCGGCGAAGCGCCTGGCGCGCGAAAGTGCTGTGACCATCGCGCTGGCGCGACGACTGTTGGCGCGGCTGCGCGCGGCGGACCCGGTGCTGGGGCGCGTTGCTTTGTCGCGGTGGGATTTTTTGCATGGCTTTCGCGCGGCACTCGGCACAGGCCCAAGCGATGCAGCGCTGGTCAGTGCGCGCGTCGGGCGCGCAGGGTCTTCCTTCGCGCGCGGCATGTCGGCGCTCAAGGGCGAAAGGCGGCGCGCGCTTTGGGCGGTATATGCTTTTTGCCGCGCGGTGGATGACATTGCCGATGGGGCGATGCCAGAGGCGGAAAAGCGCCGGTTCCTCGCGGATTGGCGCGGCAAGCTCCGCGCGCCCGATTGTGCGCTCTCGCGCGAATTGGCGCAGGCACGCAGCGCCTTCGCACTGCCGATTGAAGAATGCGAAGCCATGATTGCGGGGATGGAAACTGATTCTACGCCAAGGCTGCGCATCGCCGATACCGAAGCGCTGAACCTTTACTGCCGCCGCGTCGCCGGCAGTGTTGGCGCCATGGCGGTGCGGATTTTCGGCGCACCGGAAGCCGCTGATTTCGGCCTTCGGCTTGGGCGCACGCTGCAATTGGTGAATATCCTGCGCGATCTGGATGAAGATGCAACGCGCGATCGCGTCTATTTGCCGCTTGATCTGCTGGCGGCTGAAGGTGTGGCTGACGCGCCCGCCGCAACATTAATCGCAAGCCCAGGCTTTGCGCGCGCCGCGGCACATTTGGCACAGCAAGCCGAAGCCGGCTTCGCACAAGCGGCGGCCGAGTTGCGCCATTTGGATCAGCGCGCGCTTTTGCCCGCGCGCATCATGATGTGGGGCTATCAGCGGCTATTTGAACGCCTGATGGCGCGCGGTTTTGGCTTGCCGCGACCACGCCCGCGCCTGACACGCGGCGAGAAGCTGCAAATGGCCGCCTATGCCATGGGAATCATGCCCATGCCGCAAGCAAGCACCCACCGCGCGTGAGCACAACGGCCACATGCCATGTCATTGGCGCTGGAGTCGCGGGCTTGGCGGCGGCGCTGCGCCTCGCACAGCGTGGCCGCGCTGTGATGCTGCATGAAGCGACACCCGTGGCGGGCGGGCGCTGTCGTGCGTTGCCCGATGGCACGGATAACGGCACCCACGCGCTGATGGGCGCCAATCGCGCCGCGCTGCGTTTCCTGACCGATATCGGGGCGCGAGAGGGTTGGGTGGAAGCCGAACCGGAAGGCCTGCCGGTTTTTGATCTGGCCGATGGCAGCGCACGACGCATTGCCGCAAGCCCGCTTGATTGGCGCGATCCTGCGAAGCGCCCACCGGGGTTGAAAGCTGCTGCCTTCGCGACGCTGCTGCGCCTTGCTTTGCCGATTGGTGATCGCCCCGTGGCGGAGGTGATGGCAGCGCATCCCGCGCTATATCGTGCGTTGATTGAACCTTTGACCGTGGCAGCACTGAATACGCCAGGGCATGAGGCATCATCCGCGCGGCTTGGCGTGGTGTTGCGCAGGCTTGGGCGGCCAGGCGCGGGCGCGGTGCTCGTGGCGCGTGAAGGGCTCGGGCCGGATTTGATTGCGCCTGCGCTCCACGCCTTACAGCACGCGGGAGTCACGACGCGTTTCGGGGCGCGGTTGCGCGCCATGACGGAAGCGGAAGGGCGCATCATTGCGCTGCATTTCGGTGATGACAGCATCGCGCTGGAAGCGCGGGATCAGGTGGTGCTGGCGCTGCCGCCCTGGGAAGTCGCGCGGCTAATCCCGAAGCTGCGCGTGCCGGAACGCCATGCGCCGATTCTCAATCTGCATTTCGCGCATGGCGGTACGGGGCCGGTGCGCTTCATCGGTGTGCTTGGTGGGCTCACGCAATGGGTCCTGGTGCGCCCGAGCGGCGTGAGTGTCACCGTGAGTGCGGCAGATGCCGAAGTTGAAGAGCAGGCGCCGGATTTGGCGCCGCGCGCCTGGGCGGAAATTCGTGCTGCCGCCAGGGGTTTTGGCTTGCCTGGCGATTGGCCGGAAGCGCCACCTGCGATGCGCGCGGTGAAGGAACGGCGCGCCACACCGCGCCATGCGGTGGGCATGCCGCCGCAACCACCGCGGCAGGTTTATCGCAACCTGGTGCTGGCCGGGGATTGGACCTGGCCGCGCCTGCCCGCCACCATCGAAGCTGCGGTGCTATCTGGTGAGGCTGCGGCAAAAGCGTTGCCCTCATGACGCCTGGTGAAGCCCTGGCCGCCTTGCGTGCTGCTGAAGCGCGTGATGGCGCGCCCAATCTCAAGCAACGTCGCGCGTTGTTGGCGGCACTCGCACGCGCCGTGATGGCGCGCTCGCACGAGATCATGGCGGTGCTCGATGCAGAATATGAAGGCCGCGCGCCGATCGAAACCTTGCTCGCGGATGTGCTGCTGGTGGCCGATGCAGCGCGTTATGCGCGGCGTAATCTGTGGCACTGGATGCGCCCGCGCCGCGTGAGCGTGCCCTATCCCTTCTGGCCCGCCCGCGCGCGGGAGGAATTCGTCCCGAAAGGCGTAGTCGGCATCATGGCGCCGTGGAATTACCCGGTGCAATTGGCGCTGCTGCCCGCGATTGATGCCATTGCGGCCGGCAATCGCGTGTGCGTGAAACCATCGGAAGCGCTGCCACGTACCGCCGCCCTGATTGCAGATATTTTGCGTGACGCCTGCGGTGATGACATGGCGCTTTGCGTGCAAGGCGGCGCGGAAGTTGGTGCGGATTTCGCGGCGCAAGCATGGGATCATCTGGTCTTTACGGGCAGCACCGCGACGGGGCGTAAGATCATGGCCGCTGCCGCGCCGAACCTCACGCCCCTCACGCTAGAACTGGGCGGCAAATGCCCGGCGCTGGTGCTGCCGGGCGCGGACCTCAAGCGTGCCGCACGCGATATTCTGGCGGGCAAGGCCTTCAATGCCGGGCAAACCTGTGTGGCGCCGGATACGGTGCTGCTGGTTGGCCATGGCAAGCAGGCTTTCATTGATGCCTGCCGGGAAACCGGCATCGGCCTGCCGGAAACCGCCGTGATCAATGCCGCCCAAATTACTCGGCTTAGGCACCTGATGACGGGCGCCAGCCTGACCCCCTTGGCCGAGGATGGACCAGGCCGCCGCATGGCGCTGACCCTGGCCGAGGCGCCGCCCGAAGCCGCCATCTGCCATGAGGAAATCTTCGGCCCGATACTACTTATGCGCGAAGAAACCTCACTTCAGTCAGCACTCGCCTGGGTTGCAGAGCGCCCCGCGCCCTTGGCCATCTATCTGTTTGGCGCAACGTCCGAGGAAGAAAATCAGGTCGCACGCATCGCGCGCGGCAGCGCCATCATCACCGGGCGCACTGTGGAATTTGCGGGTTTTCAAGCCTTGGGTTTCGGTGGGTCTGGCGATTCCGGCTTTGGGCGACGCAATGGGCTGGCAGGTTTTCTGGAATTCTCCCATCGCCGCGCCCGCGTCTATCATGGGAAATTTTCCCTGTCTCGCCTATTCGATCAACCTCGCGGGAAAGCTGTGGAAAGGTTAAAAAATTTTCTAGCCAAATAGATTTTCCCGGTCTATATACATCCTATGGTTGTTTTTCTCCCAACTGCTCCCGTAGCAGAAACACCTCGCCTTCGGTTGCGCTGCGTCGAAGGTCGCGATGCCCCGGCCATTGCGGAGATGATGACCGAAGCGATCAGCAAGCGCCTTGCCTCCTGGCCCGTGCCATTCTCTCCCCCCATGGCGGAGGAGAAGATCAGCTCAGCCCGCGGTGCGGCGGCGGAAAGGCGGTCCCTGCCACTGGTGCTGGAACGGAAATCCGATGGCGCGATTTGCGGCTGGGTCAGCCTGGTCTGCCCGCCTGGCGATGATAAGGTGGCGTTGACCACCTATTGGCTCGGTGAGCAGTATCAGGGCCAGGGGCTGATGCGCGAAGCGGGGCCGGTGGCGGTGGAATTGGCCTTCAAGCACATGGATATTGATTGCCTGCGTGCGGCAGTGCAGCCGGATAATGTGGCCTCACTCGCGGTCATTCGCCTGTTGGGCTTTGGCCCGCTTGGGGAAGGGCGCATTTGGTGCCCATCCCGCGGCATTGAAGAAACCTGCCTTTGGTTCGAAAGGCCGCGCCCGGTAGTGCCGGTCTGGGCGGCGGGGGCAGCGCTCGCCAAACGCGATCTGTTGCGGCAGGTTTCGGCCTGACGCCAGCCGCTTCAATCTGGTGGACGGCGCGCGTTTTCCAGGGCTAGGCTTTCCCTGAAACGCTGGGTTCACCCCCAGCGCGACCAAAAACATCAGGGAGATATTGCCATGAATGCATCGCTTTCACGGCGCCGGGTTATGCTGGGTGGCGCCGGGTTCATCGGTGTCAGCGCCTCAAGCAGCGCTTTCGCACAAACCAATTGGCCTGAACGTCCGGTGCGCCTGATTGTCGGCTTCACCGCCGGTAGCGCCACGGATGTAACGGGGCGCATTTTCGCTCAGAGGTTTTCCGACGCCTGGGGCCAGCCTGTGGTGGTGGAAAACGTGGCGGGCAATTCAGGCGCCATTGGTGTGGATCGTGTCGCGAAAGCGGCGCCGGATGGCTATACGCTGATGTGGGCCGCGAGTGCGGCCTTGACCCTGCTGCCAAACCTGCAGCGCCTACCTTTTGATCCCGTGAAGGATTTGGCGCCAATTCATCTTGCCTTCGCCATGCCATCACTTTTTGTGTCGAACCGCGATTTTCCGCCGCGTACGATCCAGGAATTGATCGCTTATGCCAAGGCCAACCCCGGCAAGGTATCCTATGGCACGCCGGGCATCGGTACGCCGCAGCATGCTGCTGGCGAGATGTTCTGCAGCCAGGCCGGCATCAAGATGGAACACATACCCTATCGCGGCGCGAATATGGCCGATGTGCTGAATGGCAGTGTCCAGCTTGGCATCCAGAATATCGGCGCCGTGCTTCCCATGGTGCGCGATGGCCAATTGCGCGGGCTTGGCATCACTACGCTCCAGCGTTCAGCCAATGCGCCAGAAATACCAACACTGGTTGAGCAAGGCTTCCCAGGTTTTGAGGCGAGTTCCTGGTTCGGCACCATGGCACCGGCAGGCACGCCTCAGCACATCCTGGATCGCGTGCAGGCGGCATCGCGGGCTATTCTGGCGGACCCCGCCATGCGCCAGCGCTTCACCGGGCTTGGCCTTGATATTGTGGATGGCGATCGTGAGCAGATGCGCGTCAGGATTACCGATGACATCGCCAAATGGGGGCGGGTGATCCGAGATGCCGGAATCAGATTGCAAGGTTAGGGCGCGTGCCGTGGCGTGATCCGTGACACATGGATCACGCCGATATCACCCCCGCCACGCAAACAGCAGCAAAAGGCTCCGCTGCAAGATGCTTTCATTATCATCGGATATCAGCGCCACCAGCGTCTGATCTCCCAAACGCGTCACCGCTACGGCCTCCCAATTCTCGGAAGGCAAGGGCGCGTCATCCAGCATCAGGATCGTCTCGCCAGTAAGCACCGTGCCTTCGCGTGGTGAGCGCAGCGCACCGGGCACGGTTATCACCAGCCGGGCGCTGAAACCACCGAGCAGACTGAAGCGGCGTTCGAGCACCAGCGCGCGGCCATCCGGCAGGATCGCTGCATCGGTTGGGTGAAAGCCGGGGGCGGGTTGCCAATAAAGCGGCATCCAGCGCCCCGGCGTGCCAAGCCAAGCATGGCGCAATTCAGGGCGGTCAGGCGGGGCAAAGGTCTCCGCAATGGCGAAGAGCCGGCCATCTGGCAGCACGGCCAGGCTCTCCAACCCGCCATTGGCTGGCGCGTTTTCCAAGCCTGGTGGCGGCGCGACATAGGCGCCCGGCCCATCAAGCCGGCGATAGGCGCGGATGCGATGGCGGCGTTCAAAGGCGACCAACCAAGTGCCATCGGGCAGGCGGGCCAGGGCTTCCGCATCGGCGTTGAAACCGCGCGGCAAAGGGCGCCCGGCCTCATCGTGCAAAGCCCCGTGGCGGAGCGGGTGCAGGCCAATCGGCGTCAGGCCATCCAACACAAGCCGTGCTTCGGCCCAATGGCCACGATCACTGATCATGCTCAGGGTTAAGTCCGGCGCCAGATGCGCTCCGGAAAAACCGCCACCGGCCAAAGCCTTGGCGTCAATCACCAGCCCGCCAAGCGGGCGCAAGGGTCCGGGGATATCGGGCAACGCAAAAGGCTGCGCGGCATTTTGCGCCGCCACCGGGGCAGCGCTGGAAGCAAGCAACGCGGCAAGAAAGGCGCGGCGCGAAAGCGGGTGCGCCGCCATGTGATGGTTCAGCGCGTCACGCCACCATCGAGGAACGCTCAGCCGCGCTCCGCTGCCAGGCTTCCGCCGCATCCTCATCAAACAATTCGGCCAGCTTCTTCATCATGGTGCCGCCCAATTCCTCGGCATCCACAATCGTCACCGCGCGGCGATAATAGCGCGTCACATCATGGCCGATGCCAATCGCGACCAATTCCACCGCGCCGCGGCCTTCAATCTCACCAATCACTTTGCGCAAATGCCGTTCCAGGTAATTGCCGGGATTGACCGAGAGCGTGCTGTCATCCACCGGCGCGCCATCGGAAATCACCATCAGGATGCGGCGATGTTCGGGCCGCGCGAGGATGCGCTTATAGGCCCATTCCAAAGCCTCACCATCAATGTTTTCCTTGAGCAAGCCCTCGCGCAGCATGAGGCCGAGATTCTTGCGCGCACGCCGCCAGGGCGCATCGGCGGGCTTGTAGATCACGTGGCGCAGATCATTCAGCCGGCCCGGATTGCGTGCCTTGCCTTCCGCCACCCAGCGTTCGCGGCTTTGCCCGCCCTTCCAGGCGCGCGTGGTGAAGCCGAGGATTTCGGTTTTGACCGCGCAGCGTTCCAAGGTGCGCGCCAGGATATCGCTGCACATGGCGGCAACGGTGATCGGGCGCCCGCGCATGGACCCGGAATTATCAATCAGCAGCGTCACTACCGTATCGCGGAAATCCGTCTCACGTTCGCGCTTATAGGACAGCGAATGGGTTGGATTGGCGACAATGCGCGCCAGGCGCGCGACATCCAGAATGCCTTCTTCCAGATCGAAATCCCAAGCGCGCTGTTGTTGCGCAAGCAAGCGCCGTTGCAGGCGATTGGCGAGTTTGGAAACTACGCCCTGCAAATGCGAAAGCTGCTGGTCAAGCTGTTGGCGTAGCCGCGTCAGCTCATCCGGATCGCAAAGATCATCGGCGGCCACCACTTCATCGAATTGCGTGGTGAAGGCGTGGTAGCGCGTGGTGTCATCCACCTGCGGCACCTCGCGGCGCTGCTGCGGGCCACCTGGCTTGTCATCGCCATCGGCTGCGGCGCCATCTTCTTCGGATTCTTCGGCTTCTTCTTCGGATGCCTCGCCCTGCATTTGCTCGGGCTGGGCGCCGAGCATTTCATCTTCCTGTTTGGATTGGCTTTGCCCTTCGCCGGATTGATCCTGCTGGGGCGTGCTTTCGCCGCCTTCTTCGCCTTCTTCGTCCTGCTGTTCGCTTTCCGCTTCCATCTCGGCTTCAGCGAGGTCGAGTGCGGTGAGCAGCTTGCGCGCGGCGCGGGCGAAAGCACCTTGGTCTTCCGCCGTATCCGTCATTTCCGTGAGGGCCTTTTCGGCATCCTCACCAATCGTGTCGCGCCACAAATCCAATACGCGATGCGCGGCTTCGGGCGCGGCTTCGCCGGTCAGGCGTTCACGCGCAATCAGGCCGAGCGCCGCCGGCAGCGGCATCTGGTCCTTGCGCGTCATGCGGTCATAGCCTTCGGCTTCGCATTCTTCGATCAGCTTGGCGCGCAGATTGGCGGCAACGCCTGCCATATGGCGCGATCCCACCGCCTCCACGCGCACCTGTTCCAGCGCGTCGAACACTTCCTTGGCTTCGCGCCGCGACGGGATGCGGCTGGCATGCAAGGCTTCATCATGATGCCGAAGCTTGAGCGCAGCGGCATCCGCCGCACCACGCAGCTTCGCCATTTCATTGGCGGGCAGCGCGCGGGTAGGAAGCGGCAGGCGCACGCGCTTGCCGGCCACACCGGAAGGGCCGGGCTGAAAGGCCACCTGCACTTCCGCATCGGCATGCGCCATGGCGCGCAAAACGCCTGCGGTGGCGCGCTTGAATTCTTCCTGCCGGGTCAGATCCTGCTTGCCGCTCATGTACTTCTCTCTGGCATGCAATGGCGGCGCCAAGGACTGACGCCGCCGTTACTGGGTTCAGCCCGCCTTGCGGAGCATGGAGCCTGAGGGCAATTCCTCATTGAAGCAGCGCTGATAATATTCAGCCACCGTGCTGCGTTCCGCCTCATCGCATTTGTTCAGGAAGGAAAGGCGGAAGGCGAAGCCGACATCGCCGAAAATCTTGGCGTTATCGGCCCAGGTGATGACGGTACGCGGCGACATGACGGTGCTGATATCGCCTGCGATGAAGCCAGCGCGGGTCAGATCCGCCAAGGCCACCATGGCTTCCACCTGCTTCTTCATCTTGGCATCGCCTTCAACACCAAGCTTGGCCAGCACGATTTCGGTTTCCTGCTTATGCGGCAGGTAGTTCAGGGTAGCAACGATGTTCCAACGGTCCATCTGGCCCTGATTGATCTGCTGCGTCCCGTGATAAAGCCCAGTGGTATCGCCAAGCCCGACGGTATTCGCGGTGGCGAAAAGCCGGAAATACGGGTTGGGGCGAATGACGCGGCTTTGATCGAGCAGGGTCAGCTTGCCTTCCACTTCCAGCACGCGCTGGATGACGAACATCACATCCGGGCGGCCGGCATCATATTCGTCAAACACCAAGGCGCAGGGGTGCTGCAGCGCCCAGGGCAGAATGCCTTCGCGGAATTCGGTGACCTGCTGGCCATCCTTCAGGACGATGGCGTCCTTGCCGATCAGGTCAATGCGGCTGATGTGGCTATCCAGGTTCACGCGAATGCAGGGCCAATTCAGCCGCGCTGCCACCTGTTCGATATGGGTGGATTTCCCGGTGCCGTGATAGCCCTGGATCATGACGCGGCGATTGAAGGCGAACCCGGCGATGATCGCCAGAGTCGTTTCCTTATCGAAGCGGTAGCTGGTGTCAATTTCGGGCACATGTTCCGTGCGCACCGAAAAGGCGGGCACATCCATGTCAATATCCACACCAAAGGCATCGCGCGCCTTGACGGTGGTATCCGGGGCAGAAATCGCCGAGGTCGGCTTGATGTCGGCGATAGGGGCGATTTTGTTCATCGCGTGTCAGGTTCCGTGCATGGGGAAGAGGATAGTGTAAGCCGGTAATGCCAATCCGGCTACCCGGCGGGTACCGGTTGTTTGGCCAGGCGGTGCTTCAGCAGGCTATAGGCGCGGTTGATATCCTTCAAACGCTCCTCGGCCTGCTTGTCGCCGCCGGTGGCATCGGGGTGGTGCTGCTTGGCAAGATCCTTGTAGCGGGCACGCAATTCCACTGAATCCAGCGGCCATTTCAGGCCCAAAAGGTCCAAGGCAGCGCGGAGTTCCGGGGGCACCGCGCTTTCGGGCGGCTGGCGGCGCGGCGTTGGGGCTTCCGCGCCCAGCACGCCCAAGGGGTCACGCAGGATTTCGGGGTCAAAGCGCCCGGAACCACCAACGCGCCCCAGCGGCCAGGTCGGCCGCTGCCAGGATGTATCGGCGCGCAGACAGGCTTCGATCTCATCCGGGCCCATGCCCTTATAGAAATCCCAACTGGCGTTGTAGGCGCGTACATGGTCCAGGCAGAACCAGTGGAATTCCTTGAGCGAACGGTCTCGGGGGGCGCGATATTGGCCGGGTTCGGCGCAATCCGGCGCATCGCAAAGCCGCCCAGGGGGCGCTGCGTCATCCGGGGCATAGGCCTTGCGTCGTTTGCGCGCGAACATCAAGGCTTTATGGGGGTGGTAGCGCCAAGCCGCAAGGCGAAATGGGGCTTGGCAAAAAAGTCACAAGCGCGGAAAAACACGTCATGACCCAACGCGCGGACCGTATGCGGCAAACCCTGGAAGCGCGCTTCCAGCCTGCCTTGCTTGAAATCACCGATGACAGCGCCCGCCATGCCGGCCATGCCGGCGCAAGCCCCGGGGGGGAGACGCATTATTCGGTGCATATCGTCTCGGCTGGGTTTGCGGGCATGGCGCGCGTGGCGCGGTCCCGCGCGGTGCATGAGGCTTTGGCGGGGGAATTTGCCTCTGGCTTGCATGCGCTGGCGCTCAGGCTGCAAAGCCCTGAGGAGGCTGGCTAGTCTTAAAAAGGAACGTTCAACCGCGCGCCAGGTGCGGGTTGGCGGAGCAGCCGATCTTCCTGCGCCTGCACGGCGAAGCCGGACCGACCAAGATGCGGCTGAGCCGCTTCCGGATGGATGAGGGTGGGGCTAAGGCTCGCGCGTGGCGGCCCATTCAGCCCGCGCGGGGGCTCTATGTCGCGATTGGGGACGGGGGCGGGCTTGCCGGGCGGTTCCGGGGCAGTGACGATTGTCTCAGCCTGGCGGCGGTGGCGACGCAGTTGAGGGTTGCGGGGCGGCACTGGTGACGCGGCGGGGCGCGTGACGCTTGGCGCCGCGTTTTGCGCCAAGGCCGATCCTGCCCCGAGGGTCAGCAGCAGGCCAGTCAGCAGTGCACGACGCCCCAGCATCAGCCAGCAACCGGCAGGCGATGCACGCCGCGCCTGTCCTCCGCCGGGTTGAGTGCCGCGGCGGGCAGGGCGCCATGGGCGGAATCCCGCCAGGCTTTCAGCGCCCAATGGACTGACGGAAAGGCGAGTTCGTCCCAGGGGATTTCGGACCAATGAAAGCGAGCGACTTCAAGGCTTTCCGGGCCGGGGGCGAAGCCTGGCTCGGCGAAGCGGGCGCGGAAAATCACCTGCACCTGGCCGATCCGCGCAATGGAATAAACCGCGAGCACACCTTCAAGCGTGATACGGACACGGGCTTCTTCCCAGGCTTCGCGCGCCGCGCCTTCCTCAGCGGTTTCGCCCAATTCCATATAGCCAGCAGGGATGGTCCAGAAGCCTGAGCGGGGTTCAATGGCTCGGCGGCACATCAGAATGTGGTCCCCCTCTGCAATCACGCTGCCCACAACCACTTTTGGGTTTTCATAGGCCACATGCCCGCAATCGGGGCACATCAGGCGTTCTCGGTCGTCGCCTTCGGGGATCTGACGAATGAAGCGGGTCATCGGGTCCGTAGCTGCGAATCGTGGATTTCACATATAAGTCGTCTGCGGCAGGAATGCGACAAAAACCGGAATCGCCGTCACCTTACCGATGGTGATTGCGCGCGTTGCGCCACGCCAGACGACCCCGCGGCGTTTAACGTCTTCTTTATGGCTACCTTCTAAATTTTGATCCTTCTCCTTGGGGTGCAGGATCATGAATGCTTTCAACGCCGTGATGCTCAGACGCTTTGTCGGTGGTTGGCAGGATCATTTGCTGTTGCAATCGAATGAGGGCGAAGGGCGCGACGGCCTTTGGCTGGCGCCGATTGCGATTGCCGAAGTCACTCTGCCAGAGCTCGCCCCCTCTGCCATCAGCGTGCAAACTCCGGTGATTACACTTGCGGTAGAGGTGAGCTTGGGGGCAGCTTCTTTACCGACCCGGGTCGAGGAACCCGGCGCAAATCCCATCGACATTATTGGCGAAGATCCGGTCGATACAGGTGAAGCTTTCCTGAACTCCGCCATAATGGAGGAAGTGGGCGAAATTCCTTTTCTCGAGGTCGGCGGCATTTCCGGTGATAGTGGAGAGCCTTTCTTCGGCGTATCCGAGATAGAGGATTCCAGCGAAATCTTCATTGCCCTGGCAAGCAATGATCCCGGCTATACGGGCGGGTCCTTGTGGGGGATGCTTGGGGATACCGGCCCGGTGCGTAATGCCTTTGGCAGCCAAGCAAATGAGGCCTGGGCAAGGGGAGATGTTGGGGCCACTTCAAGCGTGGTGGGCGTGATTGATACGGGCATTGATTACAGGCACCCCGATCTTTACCTGAATATCTGGCTCAATCAACGCGAAATCCCGACCACGCTCCGCGCAAGGCTTCGTGACATTGATACCGACGGCCTGATCACCTTCCGTGATCTCAATAATGCATCCAACGCTTCCTATGTGCGGGATTACAATCGCAATGGCCTTATTGATGCCGGCGATCTGTTGAGCGATTCCCGCTGGGAAAACCTCGTTGATGATGATGGCAACGGCTACCGCGATGATCTGATCGGCTGGGATTTCGTCAATAACGACAATGATCCTTTTGATGACAATAGCCATGGTACGCATGTTGCCGGCACGATTGGCGGCATGGGAGGGAATGGCATTGGCGTGGCCGGCGTAAATTGGGCCATTCAGATGATGCCGCTGAAATTCCTTTCCGCCAGCGGTTCTGGCGGTACTGCCGGTGCGATCAATGCGGTGAATTACTTCACGGATGCAGCCAGGCGCGCGAATGACGCCGAGGATTTCATCGCCACCAATAATTCCTGGGGCGGTGGTGGCTACTCGGCGCAATTGCAGGAAGCGATCAATCAGGCAGCGCGAAAGAATATCCTCTTCATCGCGGCTGCCGGCAATTCCGCCGCCAATAATGATGTGCAGGCGAATTACCCAACCAATTACTCGACCATCTCAGCCGCGGGGTACGAGGCGGTGGTATCCGTGGCGTCCATCACCGATACGGGTGTCCGTTCTTCCTTTTCCAATTACGGCGCGACCACGGTGGATATCGCCGCGCCGGGGTCATCCATTTATTCGACCTTGCCCAATGGTGGTTATGGCACCTATAGCGGCACTTCGATGGCGACCCCGCATGTGACGGGCGCGGTAGCACTTTACGCGGCAGAGCACCCGGAAGCCTCGGCCGCCGAAATTCGTGCGGCCTTGCTGGCAAGTGCCGCGGCGACCACGTCTTTGAATGGCCTGGTTGCGACCCATGGGCGGCTTGATATTGGTGCATTATTGGATATCACACCGAGCCTTCCCCCATCCACCGACCTGATCGCGGGTAGTACCGCGACTATGGCGTCGCTTTCGGCCAGCGCGCCCCAAACCTCCAGCATTGATTTTGGGGGGGATCAGGATTGGTTCCGCCTGACGCTCACCGCGGGTTGGCGCTATGATTTTGCCATGGATGCTGCGCCGGGTTCGTCGCTTGACGCCTATCTCCGGCTGCTGAACGCGAGTGGTCAGGCATTGGCCCTGAACGATGATGCGGTTGGCTTGAATTCCCGACTTGCCTTTGTGGTCAGCAGCAGCGGTACCTATTACTTGAGCGCGCAGGGCTTCGACGCGTCACGGGGCAATTATACCCTGACGATGACTGGCAGAGAAGCTGATCGGACCATCATCGGCACCGCAAAAAATGACACCTTGAATGGCGCAAGTGGCAATGACAGCCTGGGCGGTGCTGCGGGCAATGACCTGCTTCAGGGCAATGCCGGACAAGACACGCTATCAGGCCTGACCGGGAATGATACGCTGGATGGTGGTGCAGGCAATGACTGGCTGATTGGCGGTGCGGGGCGCGACTTGTTGATCGGCGGCGCAGGGGCGGATCGGTTCTGCTTCTTGACCCTTGCCGATAGCGTGTTTGGAACCAACCGCGACGTGGTCACGGCCTTCAGCCAAGCCGAGGGGGACCGGGTTGACCTGGCCGCGATTGACGCGAATTCCCGGCTTGCCGGGGATCAGGCATTTTCCTTCATTGGGGGCGCGTCTTTTGGCCGGATTGCCGGTCAGCTCCGTTTTGCGGGGGGCGTTCTTCAGGCGGATGTGAATGGCGACGCGCAGGCGGATATGGAGATCGCGATTCAGGGGGTGTCTTCCCTGCTGGTGGCAGATTTCATTCTTTGAGATGCCAGGCAATAACTGAAAGCGCCTGGCTCGGTTGACCCCTTTGGCTTGATCGGCGTCGCGCCGATCATCGGATCAGCTTGCTCGTACCAGAAAGCGGCATCCAGGCCCGCATTAAGGCACCGCGTCAGACCTGCGCCCGATAACAAAGGTGCAGCGATGGCCCCTTGCTGGGGCATGCTGCTGCGCTTACGCGTCGCTTCGGATGGTGGGGCAGAATTGCCTTGATCGCAGTGGTTTTTGGTTATTAACTTATTGATTTTACAGCTTTGTCTCCTTCCCTGGCAGGTGAACCGATCCTGGCCCATGATCGGGATTGGATGGGGAGTGAGGCATTTTCGTAGGCAAATCGGATCGTCTGTTTCCAGAAAAACAGGCATCAACCGAACTTGCCCGGCATGCATGCGGGCTCGCTTCCCGGCGTCCATATGCGATGCAGAGCAGCGAAAAAGCAGTAACCGTGTGATTTTTGATACGGAACTCCGGCCAGCTATGGGCTACATTACGTGATCAACGAGCTTGCTGGTTAAACGGCGACAATTCCGCTAGCCTCTCCTAACGAGAGGCTCACTAGAGCTAAATTTTCCCGTGGGGTTTGATGTCATGAACTTGACTCTCATGATGATGCACCGACGTCTCATTGCTGGCACGCAGGATCAAGCTGCTTTTCAATCCGATGAGAGAGATCTGGGCGATGACATATGGCGTGCACCTATCGCGATAGCGGAACCAACCGCGACTGCGGCTTGGACGATGTCCGCAGTCGCTACGCCTGCGCCTGCGCCAGCCACCGCGTCGCCCGTTGAAGCCGCACAGGCGAAGGATGTGGTGGACGTGGCGGATGTGAGCGTCGCCGTTGTCAGTAATGATTTTTTCTACAGCAACAACATGCTTTGGGGCATGCTGGGCGATACGGGGCCCTTGCAGAACGCCTTTGGTAGCCAGGCGAATGAAGCCTGGGCCGAAGGCGCGACGGGTTCGACCTCCAGTATCGTTGGTGTCATTGATACGGGCATTGATTACACGCATCCTGATCTTTACTTGAATATTTGGCTTAATCAGCGGGAAATTCCAACCACGCTGCGGGCAAGCCTTTCCGATATTGATGCGGATGATCTGATCACTTTCCGCGATCTGAATGGCGCAGCCAATGCCGCCTATGTGATGGATTACAACCGCAATGGCCGGATTGACGCCGGCGATTTGCTAAACGATGCGCGATGGGAAAACGGTAATGATGAGGATGGCAATGGCTATCGCGACGACCTGATCGGCTGGGATTTCGCCAATAACGATAATGATCCCTTCGATGATCACGGTCATGGTTCGCATGTCAGCGGCACAATCGGCGCCATTGGCGGCAATGGTAGGGGCGTTGCGGGGGTTAATTGGACCATCCAGATGGTGGCTTTGAAAACGCTATCGGCCGCCGGCACGGGCTTCACCTCCTCGGCGGTCAATGCCGTGAATTACTTCGCCGATGCCGCCATCCGCGCGAGCGATGACGAAGACTTCATTGCCATCAATGCTTCCTGGGGTGGGGGAAGCTATTCCGCGTCATTGAATGAGGCGATTGGGCGCGCCGCGCAGCAGGATATCCTGTTCGTTGCCGCGGCGGGCAACTCCAGCCGTAATAATGATTTGCAGCCGCAATTTCCGGCCAATTATTCGACAACCAGCGTCGCTGGATTTGAGGCCGTGATATCGGTTGCGTCCATCACGAGCACGGGTGCCCTTTCCTCCTTCTCGAATTTCGGGGCGACCACGGTGGATATTGCCGCACCTGGGTCGAGCATTGTGTCCACTCTTCCGAATGGGGAACGCTATAGTTCCTGGAGCGGGACTTCCATGGCGACACCGCACGTGACCGGTGCGGTTGCGCTATACGCCGCAGAGCATCCGGACGCCACTGCGGCTGAGATCCGCGCCGCGTTGCTCAATAGCGCGGCGGCAACCCCATCGCTTGGCGGGCTGATGGTGACGGGCGGGCGACTTGATATTGGCACGCTGCTGGATACGGTTCCTGGCGTGTCCGGGCTGGTCGACAGGATCGCTGGGAATGCCTCAACGGTCGCCGAGCTTTCCCCGGGCTCAGTGCAAGCCTCCAGCATTGATTTCAGCGGAGATCAGGATTGGTTCCGCGTGACCCTGACTGCCGGCTGGCGCTATGGTTTCGCGACAGACTCCGCCGCGGGTTCGTCCCTTAATGGTTATTTGCGATTGCTGACCGCCACAGGACAACAATTGACCTTCAATGACGACGCTGTGGGCATGAACCCGCGGCTTTCCTTCATGGCCACCGCCAGCGGTACTTATTACCTGAGCGCTCAGGGATCCGGTGCATCCACCGGCAGCTACAATCTGACCATGACGGCGGTGGAGGCTGACCGCGTCCTGAATGGTACCAGCGCGAGAGATACGCTGAACGGTGCTGGCGGCAATGATAGCCTGAATGGGCAAGCGGGTAATGACTGGCTGATTGGTGCAGCGGGCGAAGATACTCTGTCTGGATTGGACGGGAGTGATACGCTGGATGGGGGGGCGGGCAATGATTGGCTTCTTGGCGGTGCCGGGCGGGACGTGCTTACCGGCGGCGCCGGAGCGGATTTGTTCACCTTCCTAGCCCTTGACGATAGTAAGCCGGGGTCGTCACGCGATGTGATCACGGATTTGAGCCGGACCCAAGGGGATCGGATTGATTTAGCCGCCATTGATGCAAATACGCGGCTGTCTGGCGATCAGGCCTTTGCCTTTATTGGCGGTGGCGCCTTCACCAGGGTCGCCGGGCAGTTGCGTTTTGCCGGCGGGGCATTGCAGGCGGATGTGAATGGCGATGCGCGCGCCGATTTTGAGATCGCAATCCAGGGAGTGTCTTTGCTACTTGCGGCGGACTTCATTCTTTGAAGAGCTTTCGATGCCGTTAAGCGCGCTTGGTTCAGGCAGCCTCTTGAGAATTATCGGCACCGAGCCAATCATCCAAACCGGGGCGTCTTCCGAGCTGCCTTCCTGCTCCGGAAGCTGGGCTGGGGAGACCGGCACAAAGTACGGCGCCCGATCCACACCCAGGCAAAAGAGCGCCGCGCGGGATCTTTGATGGGGCATGCTGCCAGCATGCCGCGTCTGATCTGATGGCGGGTGCTGGCAGCATTTCCTCGACAGAATAAGTCAAGGTTACTATAAACTTGATCTAAAGGCTTTAGGGTTACCTTTCTGTGTTCAGACCCAATCTGGTTGATGATCGGAATGGGGCGTGGCGAAGGGGTTGTGGGTGAGGGTAGTTTTGCTGACAAGACTCCAGGCGAAACCGGCACAGGAGGCGTGCGGAATGCCCGTTGACCTAGCATGAGGTCACCTATGCTGCGCAAAGGACCCGCCTCCCCGGTCTATGCCATCATGGGCGAAATGAAGGGCGCGCTCGCGCTGCTTTTTGCCGTTGGCTTCATTGTCAATCTGCTGCAGCTTACCGGTTCGGTTTACATGATGCAGGTCTATGACCGGGTGCTGGCAAGCCAAAGCGAAGCAACCCTTTTGGCACTTACGCTGATTTCGCTGTTCTTGATCTTGATTTACGGCGTTTTGGAAGGGTGCCGCAGCTTTGCCCTGATTGGCCTTGGGCGACTAATTGACCGGCGCTTGTCGTCGCGCGTTTTCGACGCCCTGTTTGTGCACGGCAGCTTGCGGGGTAGTGATCGGGTGGGGGTTCAACCTCTCCGCGATCTGGAACAAGTCAGGTCTTTCATTTCCACAACGGGGCTGACCACAACGCTTGATGCGCCGTGGATTCCAGTTTTCCTCGTCATTTTGTATATTGTCCATCCGTTCTTTGCCTTTTTTGGAACCGTCGCAGTTTTTATTGTTATTGGTAGCGCCTTGATTCAGGCGTTTCTGTCCACGAAGAAGCTGGCGGAAGCATCCAATAACAACGTGCAGGCCTATGCCTTCGTTGAGACCAGCATTCGCAATGCCGAAACAGCTGAAGCCATGGGCATGCGACCGGGGGTTTGGCAGCGTTGGCAGGAACGCCATCTGGGA
This sequence comes from Roseomonas sp., assembly GCA_020249465.1. Classification (GTDB taxonomy): domain Bacteria; phylum Pseudomonadota; class Alphaproteobacteria; order Acetobacterales; family Acetobacteraceae; genus Neoroseomonas. The sequence continues at coordinate 33,145 of JADCFP010000031.1, forward strand.
ATGCTTAATCAGCAGCAAAATGCCAGCCAGATTGCCGGGAGTTTTTCTGCTGTCATCAAGTTTTTGCAATTGTCCCTGACGGGCGTTCTGACGCTTGGGCTTGGCGCATTGTTGGTGATTGAACAGGCCATCACGCCAGGTGCGATGATTGTCGCCACCTTCATTCTGGGCCGAGCCTTGGCACCTAGTATGCAGGTTGTGGCCCTTTGGCAGCAGGCCATGAATGCGCGTGCGGCGCATCGACGGTTGTGTGAATTTTTGGCGACTGCGCCAGCCGAAAAGCAGGGCATGCAACTGCCGACACCGCAGGGCGCCTTGGCTGCCGAAAATCTGGTGCTGGCGGTACCTGGGACCGATACCATCGTGTTGCGTGGGGTCAGTTTTGCCCTGCAACCAGGGGAATCCGTGGCGGTGATCGGGCCAAGTGCTGCGGGAAAAAGCAGTTTGGCGCGCGCGCTTTTAGGGATCTGGCCACCACGAGCCGGAGCAGTGCGGCTAGATGGCGCGGATATGTCACGCATGCCGCGGGACCAGGTGGGGCAGCACCTGGGCTATCTGCCGCAGGATGTGGAGTTGTTCGAAGGAACTGTGGCGGAAAATATCGCGCGACTCGGAACTGTTGATTCTGAGAAAGTGGTGGCCGCCGCAAAGGATGCCGGGCTGCATGAGCTGATCCTGCATTTACCGGAAGGCTATGATACGCCGCTTGGCCCCGGCGGGCGGGGGCTTTCGCCGGGTCAACGCCAGCGCGTCGGTTTGGCGCGCGCGCTTTACGGAACGCCAAAGCTTGTTGTGCTGGATGAACCCAATTCCAATTTGGATAGCGATGGGGAAGCAGCTTTGGCAGCCGCTTTGGGCAGGCTGCGCGATCGGGGTGTTACTACCGTGATCATCACACATCGCGCCAATATCCTGGCCGCAGTGGACAAGATCCTATTGCTGCGCGCCGGGGCTGTGGAGGCCTTTGGCAAGCGTGATGAGATTCTACCGCGCCTGACGCGTCCGGCCCAACCGCCGCGCCCTGTTACGGCAATTGTCAGTAGCTGAGGTCGAGAGCCATGGACCAGAACAACACCAAGCCTGATTTGGGTGCCGCAGCGTCGATGGTGCCAATCTGGCGCCCTTTGCGCTTTGCGCTATTCATCATTCTCTTCGGCGTAGGTGGCGTTTTCGGCTGGGGCGCCTTTGCCATGATTGACAGTGCTGTGGTCGCGCCCGGTACGCTCATGGTGGAAGGCAATCGCCGCAATGTGCAGCATCTGGAGGGTGGTATTGTTGGCGAAGTGTTGGTGCGTGACGGGACCATTGTAACTGCCGGTCAGCCGCTGATCCGCCTTGATGACACGCGCGTGCGCGCCGGGCTGAATGTGGTACTTGATGAAACTGACCGCGTGCGCGCACGCATCGCGGTCTTGACCGCCGAGCGGGAAGAAGCGCCCGCGCCCTCATTCCCACCCGAACTTTTGGCTCGCCGCGCCGAACCCAAGGTCGCTGAAATACTAACCGTCCAAAGCGATGAATTCATCGCGCGTCGTGCTTCACTGCAAGGCCAGATCGAAATCCTGACCCAGCGCGCGTTGCAGTTGCACAAGCAGATTGACGGGCTGAATGTCCGCATCGATTCCAATGACCGGCAGCTTTCCCTGGTGCGGCAGGAAATCATGGGTGTTGAAGGCCTGGTGCGCATGGGCCTTGAACGCCTGCCGCGCCTGCTTGCCCTGCAACGCGAAGAAGCCCGGCTGATTGGTGAACGTGGTGAGGCGATTGAGAATGTCGCACGCACGCAGCAGGCAGTGGGAGAAGCTGAAATGCAGCGCGCCCAATTGGTGCGGTCCCGGCAGGAGGAAATCGCCAAGGAATTGCGCGAATTGCAGGGGCGTCTTTTGGAGTTGCGCGAGCGTGAAATCAGCGCCAATGACCAATTGATGCGGTTGACCATTGATTCGCCCGAAGCAGGGATGGTGATGGATTTGCGCTATTCCAACCGGGGCGGGGTAATTGCGCCTGGTTCGCAAGTTGCCTCCATCGTGCCGCAGGAAGAAAGGCTGGTGGTCGAGGTGCAGATCACGCCAGTTGATGTGGACACGGTGCGGATTGGCATGCCGGCTTCCATCCGGCTTTCCCATGCGGCGGCACGTACCACGCCCGTGCTGGAAGGATCGGTCGAACGCATTGCCCCAGACCGCATGACGGATCAGCGCACTGGCATGCCGTATTTTGTTGCGCGCATCGCCTTCGCGCCAGAAGAACTTACCAGATACGAGCATTTGCGCCTGCAGCCGGGCATGCATGCCGAAGTGCTGATTCGGCGTGGGGAGCGTTCCTTTGCTTCCTACCTGGCGCGCCCCTTGGCGGACCGCTTCGCGAAATCCATCCGAGAGTTCTAGACTTGCAAGCGTCTGGCGTCGCACCGCCGCGTGAGGAGAAAGCCTATGCTGTTTCGTCGTTTTCTGGGTGCCTTGGCGCTCTGTTTTTTTGGTCTCTCCGCGGCCCCCGCGCTGGCGCAGCAGGGTGATCCTTCCTTCAACCTGGTCAATCGTTCCGGGCGCTTGATTTTTGAGGTTTATGCATCGCTCGCGACCGATCAGGATTGGGGTCGGGATCGGCTTGGCGATAAGGCGCTGCCCAATGGGCGTGCCTTCACGCTGCGGCTGCCGCAAGGGCCATGCATGTGGGATTTGCGCGTGGTTTATGAGCGCGCCGGCGGCCCGGCCGAGGATAAGCGCAACATCAACCTATGCGCGGTGACGGAAGTGGTGTTTGAAGGGCGGCAGATGGGGCAAGCGCCATCTCCGCAACAGCGCCCGCAGCCTGCCCCACCGCAGCGCGGCACGCAGACTGGCCCCTCAGGTAACCCTTCCTTCAACCTAGTCAATCAATCGCGTGCCACGGTGATGGAAGCCTATGTCTCGCTTACGACCGAGCAGGAATGGGGGCCGGATCGGTTAGGTAATGATACGGTTCTGCCTGGGCGCCATTTCGCCATTCGTCTGCCGGAAGGCCCCTGCCTGCATGATGTGCGGTTTGTCTATGAAAATGGTCAGGCAGATGAACGCCGCAGCGTGAACCTTTGCGACGTCACCAATCTGATCCTGCCCTTGCAGCGCCAATAGGCGCTGCCTGATCAGGCCGGCAGGCTCACATCCAGGTTAAGCGCGGCATCGCAGCGCGCGCTTGCACCAGGTGACAGCACCAAAGTGCATTCGCGTTCTTCAATCAGCGCCGGCCCGGCGACGCTTTCGCCGGGGCGTAGCGCGAGACGATTGAGCACCGGCGTCTCGACATAGGCGCCACCAAACCAGGCGCGGCGCGTGCCGCGATTCAAAGCACCTTCTGCGACGGTGCTTTGTTGCGTAAGGTCCACGACAGGGCGCGGCCCCGCGACAATCACCTGCCAGGAGACGCATTCCACCGGCAGGCTTGGTTCGGTGCGGCCATATAGCGCCAGATAGGCGGCTTCGAATTTTGCGCGCAGCACTGCCGCATCGCCGCGCGTAATGGCGTCAGCGGGGATTTCCGCTTCCACCTGAAACCCCTGCCCTGTATAGCGCATGGCGCCCAGGATGCGCGCTGCGGCGGCTTCCGGCGCGACACCCGCTGCCGCTGCCATGGCCTTGCCTTGCGCGGTCATGGCGCCGGTAATCTGACGCAGTTTGGCGAAATCCAACCCAGCCAACGGCGCCACCCAACCCTGCACAAAGGCAAAGGAAATCGGCGCGGCGAGGAAACCGAAAGCCGAGGCAACGCCCGCGCCCAAGGGCACGATGATGCGACGAAGGCCAAGCTTCATGCCGATATGGCAGGCATGCACAGGGCCCGCGCCGCCAATCGGCACCATCGCATAGGCATCAATGCGCTTGGCTTTTTCCAGCGCATGAATCGCCGCGGCCTGCGCCATATTGCCATTGACGGTTTCATGAATGGCCCAAGCGGCTTCCGGCACGGAAAGGCCAAGCGGCTTGCCGATATGCTCCGCCAACGCGGCTTCCGCTGCCGCAACATTCAGCTTCATGGCGCCACCCAGAAAACTTTCGGCGCCAAGATAGCCAAGCACCAAATCCGCATCCGTGACCGTGGGCCGCGCGCCACCCAGCCCATAGCAGGCGGGGCCGGGATCGGAACTCGCACTTTCCGGGCCGACACGCACCAGACCAAGGCGATCCACGCGCGCGATGGAACCACCGCCAGCGCCGATTTCGATCATGTCAATGACCGGCACCTTGAGCGGCAAGCCGCTGCCCTTGCGGAAGCGATCCACGCGCGCGACTTCGAAATCCAGGCTGCGCTGCGCTTCGCCATTGTCAATCAGCGCGGCCTTGGCGGTGGTGCCGCCCATGTCAAAGCACAGGATATCGCGCGCGCCGGCGGCGGCACCGTAAATGCCGGTGGCCTCAACCCCACCTGCCGGGCCGGATTGCACCAGGCGGATTGGGTGACGCGCCGCGGTTTCTTCGGCGACGGTGCCGCCATCGGACAGCATCAGGAAAAGCGGGCCGGTCAAGCCAAAACCGCGCAAGCCATCACTCAGCCGGCGCAGATAGCGTTCGAACACTGGCTGCACATAGGCGTTGCAGACGGTGGTGGAGGCGCGTTCATATTCGCCGATTTCCGGCACGACTTCGGATGAAAGACAGATGGTGAGCTCAGGCGCCTCTTCCGCCAGAATATCGCGCATGCGGAGTTCATGCGCGGGGTTGCGGAAGGCGTGCAGGAAGCACACGGCCACTGCCTTGGCACCGGCAGCGCGCAACGCCCGCACCGCTTCGCGCGCACCCGCTTCATCCAGGGCTTCGCGCACCGCGCCATCCGGCAGCAGCCGTTCCGCGACCCCAAGCCGGCGATGGCGTGGCACCAAAGGTTCCGGTACGCGCATGAAAAGATCATAGGTGTCGTGGCGGAGTTCCGTGCCGATTTCCAGAATATCGCGAAAACCCTTGGTGGTGATTAGCCCCGTCGGCACGCCCCGCCTTTCGATCAGCGCATTGGCAACCAGCGTGGTGCCGTGAATGACATGGCGCACTTCATCTGCCCGCGCACCGGTGCGCGCAAGCAAATCGCGCACGCCTTCCAGCACGGCTTCTTCCGGTGCATGGGGCGTTGTCAGCACCTTGCCATTGAAGATGCGCCCATTACGCGAATCGAGCATCACCAAATCAGTGAAGGTGCCGCCAATATCAACACCAATGCGCCAGGGGGCCGTATTCATGGCGTGACATAGCCTTCCTTGATGTCGCGCGCGATGGCGGTGGGGTCGCGTTCGGCTGGCGGTCCCATGCCGCCACCGCCGGGCGTTTCATAGGTAATGACATCGCCTGGTTGCAGCACAATGCGCGCCTTGGCCGGAACGGGCTTGCCATTCACCAAATCACGCCCGCCGCGCCCGGGCGTACCACCCAACACACCGCGCGGCGGGTGCTGCACACGTTCATGGCGATAGGTGGCGGTCACGGGTTTTTCGCCGACCACTTCAAAGGACAAGCGTTGAGATAACCCGCCGCGCATGCGCCCCGCGCCGCCGGAATTGGGGATGAGTTCCTTCTCCGTCATCAGCATCGGCACCGCGTTTTCGAACTGCTCTACCGCTTGTGTGGCGACATTGGATGGGAAGGAAAGGCAGGCGGGGCCATCATGTTGGGGTGCGGCGCCATGGCCACCATTCATGAAAAACATGCGCACATAGCGGCGGCCTTGCGCGTTCTCGCCAGTGAAATACACATTCCAAAGCGGGCTGCCGCTTTCCGCGATCACGCGATCCGGGATGAGTTTCGCAAGGGCCGCCAGCACCAGCATGGGGAGATAATGGCCCGTCAGGTGCCGCCCCCATACCGGCGCAGGACGGCGCGGATTCACGATGGAGCCTTCTGGCGCGATGAAGGTAATGGGCCGGAAGGAACCATCATTATTCGGGGTCGCGGGATCAAAGGCACATTTCACCGCGTAATTGGAATAGGCGCGGGTGAAATTGAGCGGCGCATTCACTGGCCGCGCAATCTGCCCATCTGTGCCAGTGAAATCGAGCGTGAGGTCGCTACCCTTGATGGTCAGTTTCAGGCGAATGGTGACGGGGTGTTCAAAGCCATCGGCGGTGACTTCATCTTCCACCACACCATCAGGGGCGGCGGCAATCGCATCACGCATGGCGCGTTCGGAACGGGTGAAGATTTCTGCGGCCAGCGCATCCAGATCATCAATGCCTTCTTCCGCCATGATGCGCGTCAGGCGCTTTTCCGCCTGTTCATAGGCCGCGAATTGCGCGCGGATATCGCCGAGCGTTTCATCCGGCTGGCGCAGATTGGCTTCCAGAAACGCGATCACATCCTCATTTTCCTCGCCACCCTTCAGGATGCGGGTAATGGGGATGGTCAGGCCTTCTTCCCAGGCATCGCGCGCTTCAACGGAAGGTGCGCCGCCGATATCGGTCGAATGAAAGGTACTGCCCAGCCAGGAAATCACGCGGCCCTTGGCGAAGATGGGTTTGATCATCGTGATGTCATTCAAATGGCCGGTACCGTAATAACCATCATTCGAAATCAGCACATCGCCAGGCGAAAGCCGTTCCACCGGATAGCGTTGCAGCATGATCGCCAAGGTGCGCGGCATGGTGCCCACAAAAGACGGTACAGAACGTGACGATTGCGCGAATTGGCGCCCGGCGCTGTCCATCAGCCCAATCGCCATATCCCAATTGTCACGTACGACGGAGGAGAAGGAGGTACGCACAAAACTCTGCGCTGTTTCATCCATCAGCCCGGCAATACGCTGCCAGGCGGTGCCAAGCCGAAGGGCGGAAAAGCTGGACATTGGGTATTCTCCTTCAGCCGCGCATGGCTTGCAGTTGCGCGGGGTAGCCGGCGGGATTTACCTTCACGTCAATCAGGCTTGGGCCTTTATGGGCGAGGGCAGCATCGAGTGCGGTGATATAGTCAGCCTCGTTCGCTGCGGCGAAACCCTTGGTGCCGAAACCTTCTGCGATGGCAGCGAAATCGGGCCGCGCCCAGCGCACGCCTTCGGGTGGCAATTGCCGCTGCTGCTGCTTGATATCAATCAGCGATAGCGCGCCATCATTGAAGACAATAGTGATGCAGGGCGCGCCGGCTTCAGCGGCGGTGGCGAGTTCCGCCACACACATCATCAGCCCGCCGTCGCCGGTAAAGGCAACGGCGCCATCAGCAGGGTTTTCCAACGCCGCAGCTACCGCGGCGGGGAGCGCAAAACCCATGGAGGCCAGGCCGTTTGAAATCAGCACATCGCGCGGCGCGGAGCATTCCCAGAAGGCGGTAGCCGAGAACATATGCGCCCCCGCATCCACGCTGATACGCGGGCGGCGCCCGGCGCGGTGCGCGGCTTCCTGCGCCAGGGTCACGATACGCGGTGGCGCGACACCGCCCGAGCCATGCCAGGCAAGTGCAGCGCGCATCGCATCCCGATGTGCCGCAATTTCTGCGAACTTCCAGGCGCTGTGCGTGGCACCTTGTGCCAACGCGGCGAAGCTTGGCGCCAGCATGCCATGCAGGGCGGCGCTTGGCGTCACGTAATGCACCGGATGTGCGCGCAATCCGATATCCAAAACCAGCGCCTTATAGCGCCAGGGTTGGAGAATAAGTTCCACCGGATCGAGCCCCGCCAGGATGATCAAATCCGCATCCTGCACGCAGGGCGCTTCCAGTGATCCGCCAGTGAAAATACCCACGAAATACGGGTCGGCATCGGCGATCACACCCTTGGCCTTGTAGGTCACCAGCGCGGGGCAACCGAGTGCGGCTACCAAAGCACGCAGTGGCTCGGCTGCTGCTACGGCTTCCACGCCCGCCAGGATCACGGGTTTGCGCGAAGCGGCCAGCATGGCGCGTGCTTGCGCCAGAGCATCGGCATCAAGCGAGGTCGCGGTGTTTGAAGACGAAGGCAGCAATTCCCCCGCCGGGCGGCGTGCGGCTTCGCTGGTCAAATCCAGATGCACCGGGCCGATGGGCGCCTGCATGGCAAGATCAAGTAGTGCCTCGATTTCAGCGGCTGGGTTGTCGCTGCGCGCTTGCGTATAGCCCTTGACCAATTCCGCAGTCGCTGCACGCTGATCAAACACCTGATGGGTGATGTAGCTGAGTTGCTTATCCGTAAAACCATCGGTCAGCAACAGCACCGGTGCGCGTTCCAGTGCAGCGCAGGCAATGCCATTCAGCGCATTCATCAACCCTGGCCCCTTGGTGGTCAGCACCACGCCAGGCGCGCCGGTGACTTCCGCATCCGCCACCGCCATCATTGCCGCATTGCCTTCGTGGCGGGCGAGGATGAAGCGAATGCCGAAACGCTCGGCGGCCGCGATGATATCCAGCGAAGAACCGCCGCCCGGCACGCCATAGATGCGCTTGGTACCGCGCCGCGCCAGCGCCGCCAGCAAATACTCCGCGGTATTCATGCGCGCGCCCGATCCGGCCAGAAGCGCACGCCAGCGCGGGCGAGGCCGCCGCCAAGGCCAATCGCCGTGCCATCGGCACGCCAACAAGCCGCACCTTCCATGCTGCCATCAGCATGGAAGGCGATGGCATTCATCCCACCGCCGACGTGCGGCATGGGTGAGACATTGTGTCCGCGCTTGCCGAGTGCTTCCAGAACCGCCGCATCAAAGGCCGGTTCCACTTCCACAGCAGCGCCTTGCGTCCAAAGCCGCGGCGCTTCCACCGCTTCCTGCAGCGACATGCCGTGATCCACCAGATTGAGGAAACCCTGCATGACTGAACCGAAAATCCGCAAACCACCCGGCATGCCCAGCACATAGGCGGGCTTCCCATTACGTAGCGCAATCAACGGCGCCTGGGATGTGGTGATGCGCTTGCCGGGTGCGACCGACAAAGCCTTGCCGGGGCGTGGGTCAAACAACGCCATATAATTATTCGGGATCAACCCCGTCCCCGGCACCAGGAAGCGCGCACCAAAAAGCGAATTGATGGTCTGCGTCGAGCAGACAATATTACCTTGGCCATCCGCGACCGTGACATGGGTGGTATTGGCACTCTCACCTGGGCTGACGCCCGGCCCCCAGGCTTGCGCGTGCGCCATATCCAAGGCGGTGCGGCGTTCATCGCCATAGGCGCGCGAAATCAGCCGCGCCACGGGAACATCCACAAAGGCCGGGTCTGCCGTGGCGGCGGCACGATCGGCGAAGGCAATCTTCAGCGCCTCGGCCAGGAGGTGCAGCGTATCGGTGCTGCCAAAGCCCATCCCGCGCAGATCAAAGCCTTCCAGGATATTCAGCATTTGCAGCACATGCACGCCGGAAGATGCCGGCGGCGGCGGCAACAAAACCTCATAACCGCGATAGGGGCCGCGCAAGGGCGCGCGTTCAATCGTCGCGAAATCAGCGATATCGGCCGCCGAGACAATGCCGCCTGCTTTCCTGATGCCATCGGCAATCGCGCTGCCCAGTGCGCCCTTCAGCACGCCCGGTCCTTCGCGCGCAATCAGCGTGAGGGTTTCGGCATATTCGGCCTGGATCAGCCGCGCCCCTGGCTTGATCGGCGCGCCACCAGGCAACAGCAACGCGGCAATGGCGGGATCGCGCGCCAGATCGGGTGCCGCTTCCTTGATGCATTCGGCGAGATAGGGTGTGACGGCAAAACCGCGCGCCGCATGGCGGATGGCCGGCGCCATCACATCGGCCAGGGACATGCTGCCGAAGCGTTCCAGTGTTTCGCACCAGGCGCGCAAATTGCCGGGCACCGCGACGGAAAGCGGGCCAACAATATTGGCGCGGCCTGTCGCTTCGAAATTCATCGCATTGGCCGGTTCGGCTGGTGAGAACATATCGGCGCGCGCGGCAGTGGGGGCGGTGGAAAGCCCATCAATTACGGTGTGCCGCCCATCCGGCAGGCGCAGATGCGCCATGCCACCACCAAGAATGCCGACCATCATGGGTTCCACCACGGTCAGCGTGAACAGGGCGGCGATGGCGCCATCCACCGCATTGCCGCCGGCGGCCAGCATCTCGGCCCCCGCAGCGGAGGCGAGCGGATGGTTCGTCACCACCATGCCGCGCGTACCGGTGGCGGGGCGCTTTTCCGTGGTGAAGCGCGAAGCTGCGCGTGCGCGCCAATCCTGGGTCATGAGAGTTTTCTTTCTATTGTCGTACCCGCATGAGCATGAGCGCACCAACCGCCGCCACGCCCAGCAGTGCCGTGAACCACAAGGACGCCGCGCCGAAATCATCCAACAGCAGCCCAAACAACAGAGGCGCGAAAGCCTGTGAAGCCCGTGCCGGCGCGGTGATGAAGCCCTGGCGCTGGCCATAGCCAATGGGACCGAATAGCGCGAGTGGTAGCGTGCCGCGCGTGATGGTCAGCAAACCATTGCCCGCGCCATGGATAATGACGAATAGCGCGGCAAAGGGCGCACCCAGCGCCATCAGCACCGCGACTGCCACCGGATGCGCGCCCGCGGCAACGCGTGCGGAAAACAGTGGATTCATCTTGCGCATGATGGTGAATTCCACCACGCGCGCCGCCACCTGCGCCGGGCCCATCAACGCGCCGGCTGCAATCGCCGCCGCCAGCGATGTGCCGGCAGATTGCAACAAGCCCGGCAAATGCGCACCAAGCGCGGTGGAGCTGAAACTCGCTGTCGCCAACACGAATGCGAGCAGGATCATATCGCGCTTCTGTTCGCGCATTTCCGCGGCGGATAATGGCGGCACGGCTGCTTTCGGCGGTGGTGGCGGCGCCTTCGGGATCAGCAGGCGATTGAGCGGCAAGCAGATGAACAGATGCAAGGCCACCCAACCCAAGCAGGCGCCGCGCCAGCCCCATTCCGCTTCCATCAGCGCGGAAAGCGGCCAGCCAACCGTACTGGCAAAGCCTGCAATCAACGTAATGCCGGTGATGCTATTGCGTGCATCCTTGCCGTAAAGCCCGGCAAGCGTCGCAAAGGCCGCATCGTAAAGCCCCATCGCCATGGCGATGCCAATGATGAACCAACTCAGGATCAGCAAGGGCAGGCCATTGGCGAAGGCCATGATCAGCAGGCCAAGGATGAAAATCAGATTGGAAATCGCCAGCACATCGCGCCCGCCGCGCTGGTCAATCGCGCGGCCTGCCGCTGGCCCAAGTAACGCGGTCAGCAGCAGGGAGCCCGAAAACACGCCAAAGACCATGGTGCGCGAAAGGCCAAGATCCTCGGCAATGGGCGCGGCCAGAATCGCTGGCAAGTAATAGGAAGACCCCCAGGCCAGGGTTTGGGTGGTGCCAAGCACCGTCACTACCCTGGCCTTGGAAGCGGTTGCGCTCATGGAAAAAAGCCCAAGCGCGCGATCAATCCGTAATGGCGCGGCCGCGCGCTGCGGCATAGCGCTCCGCAAAACGGCCCTTCACTTCCGGGTTGATGATGCGCGGCGGCATTTTGCCGGCAGCGCAAGCCGAAAACGCTTCCGCCGCAATGCGCGTGATCATGGACCGGCTTTCATGCGTGACCCCCGCCGTGTGCTGCGTGCAAATCACCGCCGGGTGCCACAACAGCGGGTGATCCTTGGGCGGCGGTTCCTGTTCCCAGACATCCAAACCGGCCGAGGCCAATTGGCCGGATTCCAGCGCCGCAAGCACGGCGTTTTCATCATGGATGGAACCGCGCGCGGTGGTGACCAGAATGGCGCCCTTCTTCATGCCAGCCAGCGCCTTGGCATCAATAATGGCGCGGCTTTCGGGCGTTAAGGGGCAATGCACGCTGATGATATCGGATTGCGCAAGCAATTCGGCCAATTCAACCTTCTCCGCACCGCGCTTGGCGATGGTTGCGGCATCCACATAGGGGTCATAGGCCAAAACGCGGCAATTGAAGGCGGCCTTGACAATGGCGGTGGTGCGCGACCCCACATTGCCAATGCCAATCACGCCAACCGTCTTGCCGAGCAGATTATTGCCCATGAAGACTTCGCGCTTCTTGGCTTCCCCCGCGCGCATGGCGGCATGGGTCTGCGGCATTTTCTTGATCAACGCCAGCATCATGCCAACGGCGTGTTCCGCCACGGCTTCGGCGTTGCCGCCGGCCTGGTTCACCAGCAGCACGCCGGCCTTGGTGCAGGAATCTGGGTTGATCGTGTCATATCCCGCGCCCTGGGATCCCACCATCAGCAGATTGGGCAGGCGCTGCAGCAGCGCATCATTCACATGAAAAGCCTTGGGCAATTCATCGCGCGACGCACGCACATAATAGCCATCACAAGTGGCCAATTCGGCCAGCGCGGCTTCTTCCCCGTTATCAAGAGAAAGCCGCACCACTTCCAAAGCAGGATCGGCGGTGGCGGTTTCCAGAAAGCTTGGATGCGGCACGCGTTCGAGATAGGCGACGCGGAATGGCTTATTGACTGCGGACAAGTTCACTTCCCCCAATTTTTCGATAGGGGGATGCTAGACCCGGTTTTGCGGATACGCCAAGCCGGGGCTTAACGCCTGACCGTCAGCAGATAAGCCACAATGTCATCCAACTCCTCACGGCTCAGGCGGTAATCCGGCATATTTGCATGCGGTGTCCGCAAATACGCGCGGAGCGACATGGAGGTTGTCGAAGGCAGCGCGGCAATGGCGGCGAAGCTTGGCGCGATATCGGTGGCCGGGCCCGGGCCGGCAGGCGCGATGCGGTGGCAATTGGCGCACCAGCTTGCCGCCAGACGCTGGCCGGTAACGGGGTCACCTGGTTCCATCTGCGCCAGGGCTGCACCCGGCAAGGCTGCCAATACGCATGCGATCAGCCAATGGCGCATTTTGATCCTCCTGCTTCGGGACTTAGGCCAGATAATTGCCGCCATTGATGTGATAAACCTGACCCGTGATCCAGGCGGCTTGATCAGACGCAAGATAGACCATCAAACCGGCGATTTCCTCGGGCCGGCCCATACGGCCCAGCGGGATTTGCCGCGCCAGGACTTCAAGTTCCGCTTCGCTATTGCCGTAGCGGGGCTGCGCAGTATCGGTCAGGCCGGGCGCGATGGCGTTCACGCGGATACCCTTGGAAGCGAGCGACAGGGCCATGGACCGCGTCATGCCGATAATGCCGGCCTTGGTCGCGGTATAATGCACCCCAAGCGGCGCCCCTCGGACCGAAGATGACGACAGATTGATGATCACCCCCTTGATCCCGGCGGCCACCATGGCGCGCGCCGCAGCCTGGGCGCAAAAGGCGCTGCCTTTCAGGTTCACGGAAATCACCCGGTCCCATTCGGTTTCGGTCATGTCCAGAAATTCAACGCGCGGAAAAATGCCGGCATTATTCACCAGCACATCAATCCGCCCGAGCGCGGCCACGGTCTGTTCCACCAGGGCGGCCGCGCCGGCCGCGGTGCCGACATCGCCCCGGATCAGCGCGGCCCGACGGCCCAAAGCGCGGACCGAGGCTGCCACTTGCTCTGCCTGGGCCTGGTCATCCAACCAATTGATCGCGACATCATGTCCTGCTGCCGCCAGGGCGCGCGCAGCGGCCGCCCCGATGCCCTGTTGCGCGCCGGTTACCAGCGCCACCCGTGTTTCGCCCGCCATGGTCTGACCCCCCAATGCTGCGGGCAGGCTAGGCGCAAAAAGCCGCCTTGTCTTGAGGGCTTGCCCCGGCGCGCGCGCGGTGGCACCCCTTGGCAGGAGAGGGAGGCGGCGCAGTGGATATTGCTGGCATGTTCTCGTTGCATGGGCGCGTGGCGCTGGTGACTGGTGCGTCTGGCGTTTTGGGCGCGCATTTCGCGCGGGTTTTGCATGGCGCTGGGGCTTCGGTGGCCTTGGCTGCGCGGCGCGAAGCCGCGACCGCAGCGCTGGCCGCCGAATTGGGTGCGCGCGCGGTATCCGTACCCTTGGATGTAACAGCGCCCGAGACCATTGCGCCCGCCTTTGCCGCCGCGGAAGCCGCTTTCGGCGCGCCATGCGATATTCTGGTCAATAATGCCGGTATCGCCGTGACCAAACCCGCCTTGCAGCAAAGCGCGGAAGATTGGGATGCGGTGCTGGATGTAAATCTGCGCGGTTGCTTTCTGGTGGCGCAGGAAGCCGCCAAGCGGCTGGTGGCAACGAAGCGTCCGGGGGTGGTGGTGAATATCGCCTCGGCCCTTGGGGTTCGGATCATTCCGGGTGTGGTCGGCTATACCGCCGCCAAGGCCGGGCTAATGCATACGACACGCCATTTGGCGGTGGAATGGGCGCGGCATGGCATTCGGGTGAATGCGATTGCGCCTGGCTATATCGCGACCGATCTCAATCGTGCGTTCTTCGCCTCCGATTCAGGGCAGGCGATGATCAAGCGCATCCCGCAGCGCAGACTTGGCGCTGCCGAGGACCTTACCGGGCCGCTTCTGCTGCTCGCTTCCGATGCCGGGGCGCATATGACCGGCGCGGTAGTGACCGTGGATGGCGGCCATTCGATCAACCCGCTTTAGGTATTGGTGTCATGGAATTTTCTCTGCCCCCCGAAATTGACGATATGCGCCGACGCATCCGCCGCTTTGTGGATGAAAAGCTGATCCCGCTGGAATCTGACCGCGCGAATTTCGATGAACACGAAAACATCGCGCCGCATGTGCTGGCGGAAATGCGCAAGGCCGCCAAGGCGGAAGGGCTTTGGGCTTTGCAAATGCCAAAGCGCCTGGGCGGGCAGGAATTGCCGCGTATTGGCATGGCCACCTGTTATGAGGAAATGAATCGCTCGATCTTCGGGCCGGTGGTGTTCAATAGCGCCGCGCCGGATGACGGCAATATGATGATCCTGGATCGGGTCTTGCCCGAAGCGATGAAGCCGCGTTGGTTGCACCCGATTGTGAATGGCGATGTGCAATCCGCCTTTGCCATGACAGAACCGGATGGCTGCGGTTCAGACCCCAATCTGACCTATACCAAGGCGGAACGGGTTGGGAATGATCGCTGGCGGATCACCGGGCGGAAATGGTTCATCACCGGCGCCGGCAATGCGAAGATTTTCATTATCATCGCGCGTACATCCGATGACCCGCGCAAGGGGCTTTCGGCCTTTCTGTTCAGCGCTGATCAACCAGGTTGGAAGATCGTGCGGCGCATCCCCATCATGGGACCGGAAGAACATGGCGGGCATTGCGAATTGGAATTCGACGGGTTGGAAATCCCGAATGAGCATTTGTTGATGAGCGAAGGCGATGGGCTGAAGCTCACGCAAATGCGCCTTGGCGTGGCGCGGCTGACTCATTGCATGCGCTGGCTGGGATTGTCTCGGCGCGCTTTGGAAATCGCCATGGAACGCATCGGGCAGCGTGATTCCTTCGGCATGAAGCTGATTGACCGCGAAAGCGTGCAGGGGCTGGTCGGCCAGGCGGCGATGGAAATCGAGATCGGTCGGCTGCTGACTATGAAAGCGGCCTGGGTGCTGGATCAGGGAGGCTTCGCGCGGAAGGAAGTTTCCATGGCGAAGATTGTGGTAGCGGATGCCTTGCAAAAATCCGTGGATACGGCGCTGCAATTGCTGGGTGCCCGCGGCTATTCCAAGGATACGGTGATTGAATGGATGTATCGCTATGCCCGCCAGGCGCGGCTGGTGGATGGCGCATCCGAAGTGCATCGCATGGTGCTGGCCAATACCTTGCGGGCGGAGGGCTCTTCCTTCTTCGCCTGGGGTCCGCCCAAGCATGGATGAGGCGCGGCGCGCAAAACTGACAGATTGGCTGCGCGAGGCAACCGGCGCGGCTGATCTTGAAATTGGCGCCATGGCCTTGCTTTCCGGCGGCGCCATTCAGCAGAATTGGGCCTTGGATGTGAAGCATGCCGGGCGTGATGAAGCCTGGGTGCTGCGCACGGATAATGCCGCGACCTTGGCGGTTTCACTCCCGCGATCAGCAGAATTCGCGCTGTTGAAGGCGGCCTTTGGCGCTGGCGTGACGGTGCCTGAACCGCTTTTTTTGTGTGATGATGCCAGCATTCTGGGCGCGCCGTTCTTCATCATGCGTCGGGTCCAGGGCATTGCCGCGGGGCACCGCGTGGTGAAAAGCGAAACGCTCTGCGGTGGGCGGGATGCAGCGGTGCAGGCGCTTGGGCGGGAATTGGCGCGCATTCATCGCATCACGCCACCGCGAGTGGATTTAGCGTTTTTGGGCACGCCGCCTGACGATGCCTGCTTGGCCTTCGTGGCAGAACAGCGCGCGGCACTTGATCGGCACGCGCTGCCGCGTCCGGCTTTGGAATGGGGCTTGCGGTATTTGGAACGCTCCGCGCCGCCGCCGCTGCCGCCCGTGCTGAACCATAATGATTTCCGCACCGGCAATCTGATGTTGGCGGAGGCGGGCGTGACCGCCGTGTTGGATTGGGAATTCGCTGCCTGGGGCGAACCGCATGCAGACCTCGGCTGGTTCTGCGCCAAATGCTGGCGTTTCGGCAGTGCTCACGAGGCAGGCGGCATTGGCGGGCGAGAGGCTTTCTATGCCGGCTATGCCGCGGAAGCGGGCCACGCCGTGAATGCGGCGCGCGTGACCTGGTGGGAATTGGCCGCGCATATTCGCTGGGCGGTGATTGCGATTGATCAGGCGGCGCGGCATCTGTCGGGCAAGGAAACCAGCCTGGAATTGGCGCTGACCGGCCATATTGTGCCGGAGCTTGAATGGGAAATCCTGAACATGACGGGGGTGCCCCATGCAGCGTGAAGCCCCGGGAGGGCCGAGCCTATTGGCCACGGCGCGCGACGCGCTGTTGCAGGAAATCCTGCCGAAACTTTCCGGCACAGATGCTTTCACTGCGCGCATGATCGCGAATGCCATGGCGATTGCGGCGCGAGAGACTCCGCAGGATGATGCCTGGATCATTGCAATGCGCGCTGCAATGCAGCGCCTGACGGGCACGGCTGAGGCACCAGATCACGCCTTGGCTTCTGCGATTCGAGCGGGGCGTTTTGACCCAGGCAGCGCACATCACGCGGAAGTGGCGGCGATGTTGCGGGAAGCTGCACGGATGCGGTGTGCCATCAGCGCGCCTCGGGTTTTGGGAAAGGTTTGAGCCATGTTGGATGATCTGCCGAAAACCGCCGCTAATCACGTGCAGCTTTCGCCGATTTCCTTCCTGCCCCGCGCGGCGCATGTCTGGGGGAAGCGTATCGCCATTATTCATGGTGCCCGGCGCATTACCTATGCGGCATTTTTCGAACGCAGCCGCCGCCTGGCATCGGCCTTGAGCAATGCGGGGATCGCACCAGGCGATGTAGTGGCCGTGCTCTTACCGAATATTCCGGAAATGCTGGAAGCGCATAACGCTGTCCCCATGGCGCATGCCGTGCTGTGCCCGATCAATACGCGCCTGGACGCCGCCACTGTGCGCTTCATTCTGGACCATTCCGGCGCGAAGATTTTGCTGCTGGACCGTGAATTTGTAGCGCTGGTGAATACCGCGTTGGAGGGTCTGGAAAACCCGCCGCGTATCATCATCATTGATGATCCCGAAGGCCCGGGCGGCGCGGCGATGGAAGCGACCCCCTATGAGGATTTCATCGCGGGCGGTGACGCGGCTTTTCCGGTGACGCCACCGACGGATGAATGGGCGGCGATTTCGCTTTCCTACACTTCGGGCACCACGGGCGATCCCAAGGGCGTGGTCGCGCATCATCGCGGCGCTTATCTGAATGCCTGCGGCAATGCGTTGTCCTTCGGTTTGACTGCGCAAAGCGTCTATCTTTGGACGCTGCCCATGTTTCATTGCAATGGCTGGACCTATACCTGGGCAGTTACGCTGCAAGGCGGCACCCATGTCTGCCTGCGCCGTGTCGAGCCCGCGCGGATTTTTGCACTGATTGCCGAACATGGCGTGACACATCTTTGCGCCGCGCCGGTGGTGCTGACCATGCTGATCCATGCGCCGGAAGACCAGCGGCGCCGTTTTGCGCATCGGGTTGGCATTGCAACCGGAGGTGCGGCACCGCCATCACCGGTGATTGCGGCGATGGAGACACTCGGCTTCGATGTCACGCATCTTTACGGGCTGACGGAATGCTATGGCCCATCGCTACTATGTGCTTGGCAGCCGGGCTTGCATGATCTGCCTTTGCCGGAAAAAGCCGCCTTCATGGCGCGACAGGGCGTTGCTTTACCCACGCTGGAAGAAGCGACCGTGATTGATCCGGAAAGCGGCGCGCGCGTACCCGCCGATGGCGCAACGATTGGCGAGATTTCCATTCGCGGCAACACGGTCATGAAAGGCTATCTGCGCAACCCCAAAGCCAATGCAGCGGTTTTCGTGGATGGCTGGTTCCGCACCGGGGATCTGGGTGTGCTGCATCCGGATGGCTATATTGAGGTAAAGGACCGCGCCAAGGATATTGTCATTTCAGGCGGGGAAAATATCAGCAGCCTGGAAGTGGAAGAAACGCTCTATCGTCACCCGGATGTGATGGAAGCCGCGGTGGTGGCGCATCCGGATGAAAAATGGGGCGAGGTGCCGCATGCCTTCATCACGTTGAAGCCGGGGGCCACGGAAAACCGTGATAGCATCGTGGCCTTCTGCCGGGCCAATCTGGCGGGCTTCAAGGTGCCGCGCCACATCAGCTTCGGGCCGTTACCCAAGACCGCAACTGGCAAAATCCAAAAATTCGAATTGCGCGCCCGTGTGCGTGGTGGCTGAGGCATGATAACAGAACTCCCCAAACCCGGCGCGCTCACGGACCTGCGGGTGATTGACCTGACCCGCGTGGTGGCAGGCCCGCTTTGTGCACAAATGCTGGGCGATTTGGGGGCGGAAATCATCAAGCTGGAACGCCAAGGCAATGGCGATGATCTGCGCGCCCTTGGCCCACCCTTTGTCGCCGGCAGTGATGACAGCACCTATTTTACCTCGCTCAATAGGAACAAGCGCTCGCTCAGCCTGGATTTCACGCAAGCCGAAGGTGCCGCCATTCTGAAACGCATGGTGGCGAAGGCGGATGTGCTGATCGAGAATTTCCGCACCGGCACGCTGGCGCGTTACGGCTTGGGCTATGAGGATCTGGGCGCCATCAACCCGCGGCTGATTTATTGTTCCGTCACGGGCTTTGGTCAGGACGGGCCTTACGCGCATCGCTCAGGCTATGATTTCGTCGCGCAAGCCATGGCCGGGCTGATGGAAGTAACTGGGGAGGCTGATGGCAAGCCAGGTGGCGGCCCGCAGCGCGTTGGCGTGCCGGTTGCGGATATGTTCACGGGCTTTGCGGCGACTGTTTCCATCCTTGCGGCGCTCCGCCATCGCGATCAAACCGGCGAAGGGCAATATTGCGAAGTCTCCCTTTATGAGACGATGGTGTCATTGATGCAGGCACCGATGGCATCCTGGCTCAATGCCGGCAAGCTGATGCAGCGCACCGGCAATGATGCGGTGGTGGCAGTGCCTTACGGCGTGTTTCAGGGATCGGACGCAAAATTCGTCATTGGCGTTTTAAATGACCGCGAGTTTGTCCGGCTGGCGGCTGCGCTAGGCCATGCGGAATGGGCGGAGGATGAGCGCTTCCGTCGCGCGCGTGATCGTGCCCCCAATCGCGATCTGCTGCTTGGCATGATGCATGATGTGCTGCACCAAAGGCCAAGGGCTGAATGGTTGGCGATTTTGGAAGATGCCAAGATCACCTCTGGCCCCATCAATACGGCGGCTGATGTGGAAGCTGATCCGCACACCAAGGCGCGTGGGCTGATCGTGGAAGTGCCGCATCATGCTGGTGGGCGCGTACGCGTGCCGGCTTCGCCACTGCACCTTACTGCGACGCCCGTGACCTATCGCTATGGTATACCCGCACCTGGTGAGCATACGGACGCGGTGCTGCGCGAATTTGCTGAGATGACAGAAGAGGAAATCGCCGCGGCACGTGCCGCCGGCGTCTTGTAAGGAGGCTACGCCATGGCTGGGCTTCGTTTTGATTTGCGCGATGCGCCGGATGGCGCGGCGGAACTGCGTGCGGAAGTGCGCGCATTTCTGGCGGAACATGCGCCAAACTTCACACCGGAAATCCGTGCCCGGTCCTGGATGGGGTTTGACCGGGATTTCACCCGCGCAGTGGGCGCCAAGGGTTGGATTGGCATGTGCTGGCCGCGTGAATATGGCGGGGGCGAAAAAAGCTTTCTGGAACGCAATATCGTGCTGGAAGAAATGCTCGCTGCCGGTGCGCCGGTGGGGGCGCATTGGATCGGGGATCGGCAATCCGGCCCGCTGATCCTGCGGCTTGGGACGGAAGACCAGAAGCGCCATTTCCTGCCGCGCATCGCAAGCGGCGAATACGCGTTTTGCATCGGCCTTTCTGAACCTGATTCGGGCAGTGACCTCGCGTCACTCCGCACCAAGGCAGAAAAGGTAGATGGCGGCTGTAAGCTGAATGGTCGCAAGATCTGGACCACCTTCGGGCATCTTTGCGATTGGATGATTGCGCTGGTGCGTACCTCCCCAGCGCCGGAAGGTGGCGCGCGGCAT
>JADCFP010000032.1 GCA_020249465.1 Roseomonas sp.
CGGCCTTTCTGAACCTGATTCGGGCAGTGACCTCGCGTCACTCCGCACCAAGGCAGAAAAGGTATATGGCGGCTGGAAGCTGAATGGTCGCAAGAGCTGGACCACCTTCGGGCATCTTTGCGATTGGATGATTGCGCTGGTGCGTACCTCACCAGCGCCGGAAGGTGGCGCGCGGCATATCGGGCTTTCGCAAGTATTGGTGAATCTGCGCGCGCCTGGCGTGCATATCCGCCCGATCCGTGACCTGGTCGGTGAGAAGGGTTTCAATGAAATCACCTTCGATGATGTGATGCTGCCGGAAGATGCGCTGGTTGGTCAGGAAGGCGCCGGTTGGGCGCAGGCCACAAGCGAATTGGCGTTTGAACGCAGCGGGCCGGATCGGTATTTATCGTCGCATCCCTTGTTGGAAGCGGCGATGGTGACGCTGAAGCAGGATGGCGCGGCGGCACCCGCACTGGGGCGCCAAGTCGCACGGCTTTGGGCGCTGCGCAATATGTCTGTCGCGGTGGCCGGCATGTTGGAAGATGGGCAGGACCCGGTGCGGCAAGCAGCGCTGGTCAAGGATTTGGGCAATGATTTCGAACAAGCCTTGCCCAATGTGGTGCGTGATCTGATCGCGACCGAAGACATGCCAGAGGATATGCGCCGCATGCATGCCTATCTGACGCAGATTGTGCCGACTTTTTCCTTGCGCGGCGGCACGCGGGAAATCATGCGCGGCATTATCGCGCGCGAATTGGGGCTGCGCTGACATGGCAAGCGAAATTGCAACCGAACTCGCCGAACAGGCGGATCGCGCACTGACGGACGCGGCTGATGTTGCGGTGCTGCGCGCGCTTGAAGCCGGAGACTGGCCCGCTACCACTTGGGATGCCATGGCGGCACTTGGTCTGAATGGCGCGCTTGTGCCGGAAGATGCGGGCGGTGTGGGGCTTGGCTTTGCGGATGTTGCGCCCTTGCTGGAAGTGCTCGGGCGTCATGCCGCGCCAGTGCCACTGGCGGAGAGTATTTTCGGCAGCGCCTTGCTGGCAGCGGCGGGCATCACGCCGCCTGAAGGCGCGTTGAGTTTCGGCGCGCGCAATGGCGCCATCCCCTGGGGGCGGCATGCGGGCCATGTCGCACTGTTGGATGGCGCACGCATTGCGCTTTACCCGACGGCAGCGCTGGCCTGGGAAGAAGGCGGCAATATCGGCCATGAAGCGCGGGATCATGCGCGCATCATCGGCAAGCCCATCGCGGAAGCGGTATTGCCCAATGGCTGGGGTGCGGAAGCAGGCTTGCTCTGCACGGCGCTGATGCGTTCCGCGCAGATTGCGGGTGCGATGCAGGCAGCGCTGGCCTTGGCCGTGGATCACGCCAATACGCGCAAGCAATTTGGCCGACCGATCGGGCGCTTTCAGGCGGTGCAGCAGCAGCTTGCGGTGTTTGCGGCGGAGACATCCGCTGCTTCGGTTGCGGCTGCGGCGGCCGCGCGTGCGGTGGATAGGCGTGGTTTGGCGGCGGCGGCGTTTGAAGTCGGCTGCGCCAAGATCACCGTGGGTGAGGCCGCCACACGTGGTGCCGCCATCGCGCATCAGGTTTTTGCCGCCATGGGCATTACGGAAGAACATCAGCTGCATCATTTCACGCGCAGGCTTTGGGCTTGGCGTGAAGAAGGTGGCAGCGAAGCCTTTTGGGCCAAGCGTATCGGGCAGGAAGCACAAGCGCTGCCGGGTGCACTTTGGCCCTTCATCACTGCGCGCGAGGAGGAAATCGCCCCATGACCCCATTCCTGAATATCGAACGTGAAGGCGGCATCGTCATTCTCACGCTCAACCGGCCCGAAAAACGCAACGCGATTTCAACGCGTGCGGAATGTGAGGAAGTTGAAGCGGCCTGCCGCACCCTGTCGCGTAATGATAGCGTGCGCTGCGTGATCGTGACCGGTGCGGGTTCTGCTTTTTGCGCCGGCGGTGATTTGAAGGGCATGCGCGACAAAACCGGCATCACTGGCGGTGGCACGGGGGCGGAGATTCGCGAATCCTATCGCCGTGGCATTCAGTTGATCCCACTGGCACTTTATGAATTGGATATCCCGACCATCGCCGCCGTGAATGGGCCAGCGATTGGCGCGGGGCTAGACCTTGCCCTGATGTGCGATATTCGCGTCGCCAGCGAAAAGGCTCTGTTCGCTGAAAGCTTTGTCAAGGTCGGCATCGTGCCTGGCGATGGTGGCGCTTATTTGCTGCCGAAAGTGGTTGGCATGTCGAAGGCTTTGGAATTGTCCTTGACCGGGGAGACGATTGGCCCGGCGGAGGCCCTGGCCTGCGGCATGGTCTCAAAAGTGGTGGCGCCGGAAGGCCTGTTGGATGCAGCGCGCGCCATTGCGGCGAAAATCGCGGCCAATCCGCCGCAAGCGGTGCGGCTGACCAAGCGCCTGCTGCGGGAAAGCCAGCACACGCGGCTTTCAACTTTGCTTGAAATGTCGGCGGCCTATCAGGCGCTGGCGCATGGTACGCGGGATCATCGTGAAGCGGTGGATGCCATGCTGGAAAAACGCGCTCCGAGCTTTGAAGGACGGTGAAAATATGATGTAGGTCAAGGAAGCGTTCGGACCTGGGGTGCATGAAGTTGCCTCAGGAAGAAGGACCGCGACCATGACCTTATCTGCCGACAAATTCAGCGCCCAATCCATTTGGGATTATGTGGATAGCAAAAAACGCGCTGCTGAGGCCGCTGAGCGCGCCGAGGCTGCAACGCGGCGCGCAGAACAGGAAAAGCTACGCGAAGCCTTTGAAGCCCGTGAAGTGGCCCCTGATGCGCTGGATCGGATTGCAACCCTTGTGCGCCGCGCAGTGGATGCCGGGGAAAGGGAGGTGATGGTGATGCGCTTCCCATCCGAATGGTTGCCGGATCAGGGGCGGTCCATCACCAGCCATGACCCCGCCTGGCGTGAAAGACTGAGCGGCTTTCCGAAGCGCGCTTATGACTTCTTTGAACGCGAATTGGCGCCGCGCGGCTTCCAGATAAAGGTGCAAATCCTTGATTGGCCGGGTGGCATACCGGGAGATGTCGGCTGGTTCATCACCTGGAAGCGCCCGGAAGAAGATTAGCCCCATTCCGAAATTGATATTGATCAATTTACCGTGTCACGGCTTGGGCTAATCAAACCCCGTTCGTCGAGAGGAGACTGAGATGAAGCTCTGTGAAATTCTCGTCCATCTGGATCAATCGCCGCGTGCAGAGGCCCGGCTTGATATCGCGGCGTCGCTGGCGCGCCAGCATGGGGCGCATCTGACCGCGTTGCAGGTGATTGATGTCGCGATCCCGGTCATGGCCATGGCTGATGGCGGCGGCGGCGGCGCGGTGATCGCCGAATTGATGGAACAGATGCGCCAATCCGCTTTGGCTGCCGGTGTGAAGCTGAAGGCGGCGTTTGAAGCAGCGCTCGCGCGTGAGGGTATCATGGGTGAGTGGCGGCAGGTGGAAGGCACCACGCCGGAAATCCTGGCGCTGCATGGCCGCTATGCTGATCTTCTGGTGCTGGGGCAGGATGATCCGGAAAGCGATTCGGCTGACCTGCTTGAAACGGTATTGTTCGATTCAGGGCGCCCGGTGCTCGCCATTCCCTTTGCAGGTAATTTCAAGAGCATCGGCAAGCGTGTGCTGGTTGGCTGGAATGCCAGCCGCGAAGCCACACGTGCGCTGCATGATGCGCTGCCCTTGATCGCCAAGGCGGAGAACACCACGGTGTTCCTGGCCAATCCCAGGCGCGGGCTTGGCGCGCATGGCGAAGAGCCTGGTGCCGATATCGCGCGACATTTGGCGCGCCATGCGCTGAAGGTGGAAGTCGCCAAGGCCGTGGCGGAGGATGTGGCGGATTCAGCGCTGCTGCTTAATCACGCGAGTGACATGGGCGCAGATTTGCTGGTGATGGGCGCTTATGGCCATTCACGTTTGCGTGAGTTTATCCTGGGTGGCGTGACGCGCAGCCTATTGCGGGAAATGACGATACCCGTGCTGCTGTCACATTAAAGGTTCACGGCAGCCGGCGAAAAATCACGGATAGATTATTCGCCGGCATGGCTTCCACCTTTGGTGCGGCGAAACCTGCCGCGCTGGCGTGATGCGCTACCGCTTCCAGATCACGTACGCCCCAGCTCGCATCCTGGGAGCGCAGGCTTGCATCAAATTCCGCATTGCTCGGCGCGGTGTGCGCACCACCCTGTTTGAATGGGCCATACAGGAACAGTAGTCCATTCGGTGGTAGAATGCGCGCGGCACCCTGCATGAGCGCCGCCGTTGCTCCCCATGGCGCGATATGGATCATGTTGATGCAGACCACCGCATCGGCCCTGGGTACCGACCAGGAATCAGCCATCACATCAAGCATCAGGGGCGGCAGAAGATTGGCAAGCGCCGCTTCCGCCCGCCAGGCTGCGATGCTGGCAAGGGCGGCGGCATCAGGATCGGTCGGTTGAAAGGTTAGCGCCGGGAAATGCTCAGCAAAATGCAGCGCGTGTTCTCCCGATCCGCTCGCAATTTCCAGCACAAGACCGGATGGGGGCAAATGGCGCGCCAGGACTTCCGTGATCGCGGCCTTGTTGCGGGCTACCGCTGGCGCGAAGCGCCGCGCATCTTCTGACATCGGCTCACGCCGCGCGTGCGCGAAACCGCGCCAGAGTCCCGCCGCGCAGCACAGCACTCGGCAGGCGCCGATCCAGGATGCGTTCTGCCAGCCGGCCCGCCTCCACCAGCGCTTCCAGGTCAATGCCGGTTGCAATGCCA
>JADCFP010000033.1 GCA_020249465.1 Roseomonas sp.
TCAAACAGCTTCATGGCATTGTTCCAATTGAAGCCAAGGCCCGGTGTCACCACACCAGCACCGGTACCGAGTGTATGCGTGACGGAAACGCAATTCCCTGCCGCATCCCAGACGGAAAGATGCGTGGTGCAGGAAGGGGGTTCACCAACCCGCCCACCTGGCAGCCAGCCATCCCGGATGCGCTTGGCCCATGCGGCGGCACGGTCCTTGGACATGAGAGATTCGGTTGGCACTGAGACAAAATCCGGATCGCCCAGCGCCTCATCCCGGTCGTGATGCGCGGCAGCCATGGCGCGCGCCACCAGATCATAATGCCCGGCACTGCCGGCAGGCAGCGCGCCCAGGTCGAATTGCTCCAGGATATTCAGCATGGCGATCAGTACCGCGCCCGATCCTGGTGGCGGGTTCGATGATATCTTAAAGCCACGATAGGTGCCGATGACGGGGGCGCTTTCGCGCACGCGGTAATCGCGCAAATCATCGGCGGTGATGAAGGCACCGTTTTGCGCAAAGTCATTGATGATCTGCCCGGCGACCTCACCGGTATAAAAATCCTGCGCGCCCTGGGTGGCGAGGCGTTCCAGCGTGCGGGCCATTTCCGTATGCACAAGCTTTTCGCCAACCTCATGCAATTGCCCCGCCTGGTTCAAATAAAGCGCAGCACAGGCTTTGGTTTTCGTCACACGTTGCAGGCCGGTGGGCAGACCGGGTTGCGGTTTGCGTTCCAGGAAATCGCGGAAAAAGGGCGTCACCAGCACGCCATCCCGCGCCATGGCGATGGCCGGCGCCAGCAGATCGGCCCAATCCATGGAACAAAACTGCGCGTGGAAATGTGCAAAGCCCGCCACCGTTCCGGGGGTCATGATGGCGGTATAGCCAAGCTCAGCCCGGTGATCCTCAAACAACGCATAGCCAGAGATTTCAGATTTGCCCTTGCTATCGGCGGCCCACATATCGGCGCGCACCTTGGCGCCGGCGCGGGCGTGGAAATCAATCATGCCCTGGCGGCCGGTTTTGGCGTCGCGGAATTGCAGCGTGCCCATTCCGCCAATGCCGCACATGAAAGGGTCTTGCACCATTTGGCAGAAGGCGCTGGCGACGGCGGCGTCAAAGGCATTGCCGCCGCGGCGCAGGATTTCCGCCCCGATATCCGCCGCGCGGGGCTGTGGGCAAACGACGATGCCTTTGATCTTGGCCATGTGGGTTCCTCCGTTGCCCGTTATCGCAGCACGAAGCGGCGGCGCGCGCCATGGTGCTTGACGCCGCGCGGCGCACGGGCAGCATGGGCGGCATGACAGACAGTGCCGAAACCATCCTGCTCCGACACGTTTTGCAAACGCCGGAGGCCGCCATTCCCGAAGCAGCGCGGGAGGCTGCGCGAATCTTTCTGCTCGATGGGCTCGCGGTTGGCGTGGCGGGCATGGCGCATGCAGCGCGGCCCGGTTTGCTTGCGGCAGCGCGAAGCTGGGGCGCGGGGGAGGAAGCGAGCCTCTGGGGTGATGGCGCGAAGCTGCCGGCGTCTCAGGCAGCCTTCATGAATGCGTTTCAGGCCCATGCGCTGGAATTTGACGCCATCCATGAAGCCGCCGTGGTGCATGCGATGACGCCCACCGCGTCTGCCGCCTTGGCCGAGGCGGAACGGCAAACCCGGCAGGGCCGCCCCGTGTCTGGTGCCCGCTTCATAGCGGCGGTGATTCTGGGGCTTGATCTGGCCTGCACCATTGGCGCGGCAGCACGAGGCCCGATGCGGTTCTTCCGGCCCGCAACGGCAGGGATGTTCGGCGCTTATGGCGCAGTGGCGCGGTTGCGCGGGTTTGACCTGGCCACAGCATCGGCGGGCGCGGGGCTTTTGCTAGGGCAGATCCCCGGCACCATGCAGGCGCATTCGGAAGGGTCCATGGCGCTGCCGGTACAAATGGGCTTCGCTGCCATGGCCGGGCTGCGTGCGGCGGATTTGGCGGCAGCGGGCGCGGCAGGGCCGGCGCAATGGCTGACCGGGCCCTTTGGCTTTCTGCAGCTGACGGAACCGGAACATGATCTGGCGCCGGGTTTGGCCGCGCTTGGTAGCATGTGGCAAGTGACGCGGCTGGCGCATAAACCCTTTCCCTCGGGCAGGTTGACGCATCCCGCGATTGATGGCGTGCAGCGGCTTATGGCGGCGCATGGGATCGGCGCTGATGATGTTGCAGCGGTGCGGCTTTATTTGCCGCCGCTGGCGATGCGCCTTGTCGGACGGCCGATCAAGCCTGATCTGACCGGCAATTACGCGCGGCTTTGCCTGCCCTATGTGGTGGCGCGCACGCTGCTTTCGGGCAGCGTCGGGCTTGGCGATTTTTCCAATGCCTTGCTGCGCGATCCGGCGACGCATGCGCTGGCGGCGCGGGTTGCCTTGCTTGATGATGGCACTACTGATGAAAACGCGGTGGTGCCGCAGCGTGTGGAAATCACCTTGCGTGATGGGAAAACGCTGGACCAGCGCGTGGAAGCCGCCTTGGGCAGCCCGGAAAACCCTCTGTTGCGCGCGGCACAGATCGCCAAGGTCAGGGCTTGTTTCGCGGATATTCTGCCGGACGACAGGGCAGAGGCGCTGATGCAAGCGATAGATGCGCTGCACGAAGCACCTGATGCCGTCGAGGCACTCAAGCTATACTAGTCGTAAACCTTGCTGCCTACACGGGTACACCCTAACCGACCCTGCGGAAGCGTGGGACATTGATATCCGCCACGCGCGCACGGATCAGCGACTTGGTTGCGCTGCCCCAGATAGATTACGGCTGTCGAAGGCGGACAATGAGATTTGATGATGTTTTTCCAGCAATATCGTAGGCGCCCCGAACTAGTTCGCTCAATGGCAACTGATTCAGACTTTCGATATTGGGCGCGTCATGAGCCTCGAAAATAATCCACTTGGGCCGATACCCTGCTGCAATCGCATCTTCTAGAAGGTTTAATCCTTCACCCTCTGCGTCAATCGAAAGCAGTCCGAAGTGCTTTGGCACTGCAAACCGATCCAGGATCGAGGGTAGAGTTTCGACATCGATCTCAACCGCGTCGTGAATATCACCCCATTGAGACGTCCACTCTCGATGAATTGATGAAATTTGGTCGTTGACACCCAGGTAAAGCTTTGCCCTCCCTGGTTTATCGGAGACTGCGACATTCACAAGGTCGAAATTACACCCACTAAACTCAGTCTCGATTTTGGGAACCAACCTCGGATTTGCTTCAACAAGAATACCGCGCCAGCCGAAGTATCGGAGCAAGTCATAGGTGTTGGATCCGACGCGGCCATGCGCGCCGATGTCAACGGCAATTTTGCTAAGCTCGCCGATACCAATCATCTCCCGCAACAAAAGACCTACCTCGCCATTTTGTGAGTTGTCATTGAAAAACGGAAGCGCATCAGACTCCGTGTAATGCCGCAAAAAAACAAGTGACTTCTCACGAAACTCCTCGCTCCTCAGCAGCGCGTCCATACAGTCAAAGATTGAGGAACTGCCAGCCTCTAGTTTAAGCCGCCAATCTTGAAGACCGACCGGATCAACGTTTCGTAAAAGTATCAATCTATATGCGGCCTCTATCAACGAGGTGAAGTCTGAAGAAGTGTGAGACTTATCCATGATTATCTCCTGAAATGAATTAACGGGTGTTTTTGCCTGATGACTACCTTAAAGCCTACTTTGGAGTTCACAACCCGCTTTGCTCTGTTTCTAACTCATTTTGCTCATGAGCAAAGCTTTATTGAAATCTATAGTGTACCAGATATGGCGCTTTCTGGCGGCGCTTTACCATTTTATTCCGTCTCATCACTTGAAGTATCCTCCATGTGGTAAACTGCGCGTGTCGCTGGACCTTTCGGCGAGCACGGACGCCCGGTAAGGTAACTTCCCCTCAGACTGTTTCACAGGAACTATACCGATTTTGAGACTGGTAGCATTGTCTGAGCCGCCTAATCATGTCACTTACTCCAAACTTCGTTATTCCCGCCGCATCATGCGCGTCAGGGCCGCGACCGGCAGCAGCCCCACCAGCACAATCAAAACGGCCGCGGTTGACGCCTCGGCTAATCTTTCATCTGACGCCAGATTATAGACCCGCACAGCCAGCGTATCGAGGTCAAAGGGCCGCACGATCAGCGTTGCCGGCAATTCCTTCATGGTATCCACAAAGACCAAAAGCCCCGCGGTGAGCAGCGCGCCGCGCGCCAGCGGTACC
The DNA here is from genome assembly GCA_020249465.1 of Roseomonas sp. Lineage (GTDB taxonomy): Bacteria > Pseudomonadota > Alphaproteobacteria > Acetobacterales > Acetobacteraceae > Neoroseomonas. The sequence goes on from JADCFP010000033.1 coordinate 4,216, forward strand.
TCAACCTCTCGCACTGCCTGCCCGGGCCGTCGGCCCAGCACACGCGCCGCATCCGTATAGGATGGCTTGAGCCGCGCGAGCCCCGATTCCACCGTGGAAAGCGCCACCGCCAAAAACCGCACCAGATAAGCAAAGACCAGCGCCGCCATGGTGCCTGACAGCAACAATCCCGATGAAACGCCAAACCGCGCGCGCAGCCAGGAATCGAGCGCATTGTCGAACAAGCCGAAGGGCACCAGCACGCCCACCGCAATCACCGAACCCGGGAGCGCATAGCCAAGCGATGCGACGCGATTGGCGATGCTGCGCGCCGGTGATGGATAAAGCCGCGCCGCCCAGGCCATGCCGGCAGCAAGCAGCACTGCCAGCACCGCCGTAACCCCCGAAAGCACCAGGGAATTGCGCGCGAATGGCAAATACCGCGCCGGGCTGAAGGGATCGCCCGCCTGCACCAGCAGCCACAAAAGCGCGCCGGCTGGAATGACAAAGCCGATCATCAGCGGCAGCGCGCAAGCCGCCAGCGCCAACCCTTCCCGCCAACCGGTAAGGCGCACCGGGCGCAACGCCGGGTGGCGCGTTGTTGTTGCGTGAAAGCGCCGCCCACCGCGCGAGACATGCTCCAAGGCCAGCAGCAGGCCAACACAGCCAAGCAGGGCAACGGCAAGCTGCGCCGCCGCCGGGCGGTTATCCATGCCGAACCAGGCTTCATAAATGCCGGTGGTGAAGGTCCGCACCGCGAAATGCTGCACCGTGCCGAAATCCGCGAGCGTTTCCATCAACGCAAGCGCAATGCCCGCAGCCAAGGCAGGGCGCGCCAAGGGCAGCGCGACATGCAGGAAGCTCCGCGCCAGCCCATGACCCAAGGTGCGCGATGCCTCAATCAGGCAAACGCTTTGCTGCAAAAACGCCGCACGGCAGAGCATGTAAACGTAAGGGTAAAGCACCATGGCGAGCATGAGCGCGGCGCCCGGCAGGCTTCGGATTTCCGGGAACCAATATTGCCCGAAGGAAAGCCCGGTGGCGGTGCGGAATGTGCTTTGCACCGGCCCCGCCACGTCCAACAGCCACGTATAGACATAGCCGCAAAGATAAGCGGGCATGGCGATGGGCAGCAGCAGCGCCACTTCCAGAAAGCGCCGGCCACGAAACTCACAAGCCACCACCAGCCAGGCAGTGACGGCGCCCGCGCTGCCCGCCATGGCCGCCACCAGCAGGGCCAGAAGTGCCGAACTGGCCAGCATTTCCGGGAGCGTGGTGGCCAGGATATGCCGCCAGACCTCGCCCCCCGGCGCGGCGGCGGTCGCCAGCACGGCCAGGATCGGCGTCGCCATGGCGCAAGCCACCAGCAAGGAACCCCTAGCCCAGGCGGGGATGCGGCGGCGTACCGGCATGGGGGCTTCAGTGTTGGTGGCAGCGCGGGTCATGGGCGCCCGTCCCCTATCACGGGCGCCGCCGGCGGGCGAGGTGCTGGCCTATCTTCGGACCGGCGCCGGATTCGGGGTGAAGCCATCCAAAGTCCAGTAATAGGCGGCAGCGCTGGACCGCAGGCTGCCGATGCGCGGCGCGCTCAAATCCAGGATCACCACAATCACCGATGTCCACATGCCAATCAGCAGCAAGGATAGGATCGGCAAGGATAATTTGCGCAGTCCCAATTGATAGCCAAGCGCGCCAATACTCAGCACCGCAATGCCCATCAGTAGCCAGACCATCTGCGCCGGCATGGTTTGGGCGAAGGCGAAGCGTTCCGCCGTTGCTCGGTCAAATACCTCATTCGTCGCGGCCATCAGCGAAGATGAAATCGCATCAGGCCTTTCGCGCACAATGGCGGTGACGTGGTCCCAGATGCGGTTTTGCAGCGCGGATGTCTGGTCGTTGATGGCGCGCACAACCTCTCGATCCGGGGGCGCCTTGATGAAATCGGCGCGGACCTTGGTATATTCTTCGAAAAGCTTTGCCACTTCCTCACCACGCGGATGGCCAATCGCCTTGGCGCGCAGCCAGGCGGTGCCAATGGCATTGGCTTCCATCAGCGTGCCTTGGCGGCGTTCTTCGAAGCGCGTGGTGGCGAAGGAAAGCGTGAGTGCCAGCACGAAGGCAAGCAGGCCGAGCATGCCGCCCACGACAACACCAACCCCTTCCGCCGGGGCCGAGCCTTGAGCGGCATGGCGACGGCCAAGCCAGGACCCAACCGCCTGGGCCAGCCATTGCAGCAGGAAAAACAACAGCCAAAAGGCAAGCAGGCTGAAGGCCAGGATTTCACCGAGCAGGTTTATCATTTGGCATTCTCCGCGCTCAAAAAATCAAAGCCGGCCAGGGCATGGATTTGGGCGATGGCTTCCAATTCCGCGACCGAAACCCATTCATCCGCGCCACCCATATTATGCGGCGTTGGGCCATAGACCACGGTGGGCAGCCCGGCCATGCGGAACCAGCGCGCATCGGAACCCCCGACGCGCATATTCACGGCCACGGGCTCATGCAGCACTTCCTCGGCCACCTGATGCACATGGCGGATGATGGGGGCGGCAGGGTCGGTGTGGTTGGGTTCAAAGCAGCGCAGCACGCGCCAGGTGATGCCCGGCAGTGCATCCAAGGATTTATGCAATTCGCCGAGCAGCCGCGCAGTTGGTACGCCGACCGGCAGGCGGATATCGCAGGCCGCACGGGCCGATGCCGGCACCAGATTGGGTGAGGCGCCGCCTTCAATCCGCCCAATATTCACCGTGACACTGCCAAGCACCGCGGCTTCCCCGGCGCCCGAGAGCGCTTCACTGATGGCACGCGCGGCGGCGATGGCGGCAGTCACAGCGGGCGGTGCTTCCGGCGCCATGGCGCGGAGCGCGGCCACCGCATCCAGGGCAGCACGCAGCCGATCAATGGCGTTATCGCCCAAATGCACATGGGCACCGTGGGAGGCGCGGCCCGCGGCCTCAATCTCGATCCAGACAAAGCCCTTTTCGCCAAAGCGCAGCACGCGCGGGCTGCCGGCATCGCCGATGATCACACCATCCGCCTGCGCCAGGCCCGGCACATTGTCCAGCAGCCATTTGGTGCCAAGCGGGCCCATGCTTTCCTCATCGCCCGCCAGCGTCAGCAGGGCTTCGCCGCGCCAGGCGGCGCGATGTTCCGCGAGCAAGGCAAAGGCCAGCATGGAAGCGGCGATGCCACCCTTCATATCGGCCACACCCCGCCCATAAAGCCGATCATCACGCAGCAAGCCGCCCAAGGGGGGCACGGTCCAGGGGAGGGCCTCATTCACCGGGTAGGTGTCCAGATGGCCGTTAAAGGTGAGCAAGCGGCCCGGCCCGGCGCCACGGATGCGCGCGACCAGATTGGTCACCTGGGGGTCCGTTTCGTGCAGGGTTATCTCAGCAGCCGGCGCCAGGGCGCGCAGCATTTCGGCGGCTTCTGCCGCCACATCCCGCACATCGCCGGGCGGGTTGGGGGAAGCAATGGCGGTCAGGCGCTGAGTGAGTGCCACCACCTCACCCGCCCGGCGGGCGGCGGCAGTGGCGAAAGCGGCACGGGCGGAGGAATTCATCCCGCTACCCTGCGGGGCGGCGCCGAGGCTGGCAAGCCGTATCACGCTTGCAATATTGGGCGGCGCGGGCATATCCGGGCGGATCGGGCATTGGCCGGGCCGCCGCAGGGGCTGCCGCGCCCCCCCTGGAGAGACCCCATGCGCATAGATGCCATTCCCATCGGCAAGGACCCGCCGAATGATGTGAATGTGATCGTTGAAGTCCCGATCGGCGGTGAGCCCATCAAATACGAGATGGACAAGGCAGCCGGTACGCTTTTCGTGGACCGCTTTCTGCACACGCCGATGCGCTATCCCGGGAATTACGGCTTTGTGCCGCATACGCTTTCCGAAGATGGCGACCCGATTGACGTGCTGGTGGCCAATACGCGGCCCATCGTGCCTGGCGCGGTGTTGAATGTGCGCCCCGTGGGCGTGATGAAGATGGAAGATGATGGCGGGGGGGATGAGAAGATCATCGCCGTGCCGTCCACCAAGCTGACCCAGCGCTATGTCCATGTGCAGAACCACACCGACCTGCCCAAGATCACCATTGAGCAGATCCAGCATTTCTTTGAGCATTACAAGGACCTGGAACCCGGCAAATGGGTGAAATTCATCGGCTGGGGCGATGCCGAGGAAGCCCGCCGGCTGATCCGCGAAGCGATTGAACGGGCCAAAAACGCCTGAATTGCAGGCGGGGGAGAAGGTTTTCTTGGCCAAGCCCCCTCCCCCCGTTGCGCCCCTTCCTTTCCCCTTCTAAGAAAAGTTCAACGAGTCCGGCGCGGATACCCCACGCCGGTCATCATGCCGGCGCGCGGCGGCCCGTTCCGCGCCACGAAGGGGGAGTCTAAGCTTTGTTGACCTTATCGCTGATCCTGGTGATCGCGCTTGGGGCGTTGTCCATCGCCTATGGTGTGATTACTGCAAAGGATGTGCTTTCGCGTGATCCCGGTTCGCCGCGGATGCAAGAAATTGCTCTCGCCATTCAGGAAGGCGCATCGGCCTATCTGAAGCGGCAATATGGCACCATCGCCATTGTCGGCGTGGTGCTTTTCGCCCTGGTTGCCTGGCGGCTTGGCTTTGCGGTGGCGATTGGCTTTGCCATCGGCGCCATCCTGTCCGGTGTGGCGGGCTTTATCGGCATGAATGTCTCCGTGCGCGCCAATCTGCGTACCGCGCAGGCTTCCACGCAGTCCCTCGCCGCTGGCCTTGATGTTGCGTTCAAATCGGGCGCCATCACGGGGATGCTGGTCGCGGGCCTCGCGCTGCTTGGCGTTGCGGTTTACTTCTTCATCCTGAGCGTGCTGGGCGGTTTTGCACCGAATAGCCGCACGGTGATTGACGCGCTGGTCGCACTTGGCTTCGGCGCTTCGCTGATTTCGATCTTTGCGCGTCTTGGCGGCGGCATCTTCACCAAGGGTGCGGATGTGGGCGGCGACATGGTGGGCAAGGTTGAAGCCGGCATCCCCGAGGATGACCCCCGCAACCCCGCGACCATCGCCGACAATGTGGGCGACAATGTGGGCGATTGCGCCGGCATGGCCGCTGACTTGTTCGAGACCTATGCGGTGACCATGGTCGCCACCATGGTGCTGGCTGCCATCGCCTTCACCGATGCGGGCAATATGGTGCGCGGCATGATCTATCCGCTCGCGATTGGGGCGGTGTGCGTCGTGACCTCCATCATCGGCACCTATTTCGTGAAGTTGCCGGCGAATAATTCCATCATGGGGGCCATGTATCGCGGCTTCATCGTGACGGGCATCTTGTCCCTGATTGTGCTCCTGCCGCTGACCTATCTGGTCTTTGGCTTCGGTTCCATGACGGCGGCGGCCACCAGCTTCACTTCCTTCGATCTGTTCCTGTGTGGCGTGGTCGGCTTGGCGGTGACGGGGCTGATCGTCTGGATCACCGAATACTACACCGGCACGGGCTTCCGCCCGGTGCAGGCGATTGCCGAAAGCTCGGTCACGGGCCATGGCACCAACGTGATCCGCGGGCTTGCGGTTTCGATGGAAAGCACGGCGATCCCCGCGCTAATCATCATCGCGGGCGTGCTGATCACCTATGCGCTGGCGGGGCTTTACGGCATTGCCATTGCGGTGACGACCATGCTGGCGCTGGCTGGTGTGGTGGTGGCGCTGGATGCCTTCGGCCCGGTGACGGATAACGCGGGCGGCATTGCCGAAATGGCTGGCCTGCCCAAGGAAATCCGTCAGACGACCGATGCGCTGGATGCGGTTGGCAATACGACCAAGGCGGTCACCAAGGGCTATGCCATTGGTTCAGCCGGACTTGGTGCGCTGGTGCTGTTTGCCGCCTATACGCAGGATCTGAATTACTTCGTGCAGAATGCGGCGCAGTATCCGTATTTCCAGGGCGTTGGTACGCTGACCTTCTCGCTTTCCAGCCCATATGTTGTGGTGGGTCTGCTGTTCGGTGGTTTGCTGCCGTATCTGTTCGGCGGCATGGCCATGACAGCGGTGGGCCGCGCGGCAATGAGCGTGGTTGAAGAAGTGCGGCGCCAATTCAAGGAAAAGCCGGGCATCATGCAGGGCACCGACAAGCCCGATTACGGCCGTGCGGTGGATATGCTGACCAAGGCGGCGATCAAGGAAATGATCATCCCGTCCATGCTGCCGGTCTTGTCTCCGCTGGTGGTGTATTTCGGCATCAATGCCATTGCGGGCAAGGCGGCTGCCTTCGAAGCGCTGGGTGCGATGCTGCTGGGTGTGATCGTGACCGGCTTCTTCGTTGCGGTTTCCATGACCACCGGTGGTGGCGCCTGGGATAATGCGAAGAAGTACATTGAAGATGGTCATCATGGCGGCAAGGGCTCAGAAGCCCATAAGGCCGCTGTCACTGGCGATACTGTTGGCGACCCGTACAAGGATACGGCGGGCCCGGCGGTGAACCCGATGATCAAGATCACCAACATCGTGGCGCTGCTGCTGCTGGCGATGCTGGCGCATAGCTAAAGTCTTGGCGGGGCCCGGGGTGGCACGGCCACCCCGGCGGAGGTTCAGGAGGCGGAGCCTCCTGAGTTTTTGTTTGGTCGCATTTTCCTGTCCGCCAAGCGTTCCGCTTGGCTTGAAAATACTTCTATTTTTTGGTCGCATTTTCCGAGTCACCAAGCGTTCCGCTTGGCTTGAAAACGCTCTACCCAATCAAATGCTTGAGTTCGGTTTCGACAAAGGCGAGCGGTGCGGTGCCGCCATTGACGACATTATGCTCAACCCCTGCGGCGCGCGCATAAGCCACGCCGCATTTGAGTTCTGCCGTCATCGTCTCACCGCCCGGCAATTCGACCAATAGCGTGCCATCGGTGGCTGGCACGACCACATAGGCCATGCCATGGCGATGCCAGCCGGTTTCCGCGCCGGGTTCAAAATCCCAGCGCGTGACACGCACATTGGCATCATCAATTTGCACGGTCGCGACCGCCGGCGGGCGGCAGCGCAAAGGTTCCTTCACGGCGTTATTCCGCTGCCTTGGCGGGCGAAAGCCCCGGCAGAGGCAGCGCCCCCGCCGCACCCCAGGCGGCCCAAACCGCTTCGGCCTGAGCGGCATTCAGCGGCAGATGCGGCGGGCGAATGGTGCGCCAACCCGCATCACCCGTGCTGCGCGCAATGATCTCACGGAGCCCCGGAATCAGCGGCACGGAAGTCGCAGCCTTGCGCGTGGCATTCAGCACGGCCTGCGCCGCATCGGCTTCAGCGCCGGTGCGCTTGGCATAGACAATGCCGCCCCAATGCGAATTGCCATTCGATGCCGCGGTGATGCAGCCCGCGCCACCTTCAGCCAGAATCCTTTGCAGGAATTCATCGCTGCCGGAATAAACTTCAAACCCATCCTTGGCGAAGGCCTGCACCATGGCCTGCATATTGGCGTAATCGCCCGATGAATCCTTGACACCCTTGATGGTGCCAGGGAATGCCTTGATCAGGCGTTCCAGCAAGGAAAGGCTGAAGGGCACCGCCGATTGCTGCGGGAAGTGATAGAGATAAACCTTCACGCCGCCACCAATGCGGTTCAGCGCTTCCGAGAAATAGGCGAATAGCCCATCATCGGACGGACCCTTGTAGTAGAAGGGTGGCAGCATCAGCACGCCGGGGCATCCGGCATCGCGGGCGTGCTTCGTCAGTTCCACGCTATCCATTAGGCTCGCGCAGCCCGTGCCCGGCATCATGCGCGCTGCCGGAATGCCGCGCGCGATCAGCCCTTCCAGAATGGCCTTGCGTTCATGCAGGCCGAAGGAATTAGCCTCACCGGTGGTGCCCAGCACGCCAAGCCCGGTGCAGCCATTGGCCAGCAGCCATTTGGCATGCGCCGCCATACGATCCAGATCGGGGGTCAGATCGGGCTTCATCGCCGTCAGCACGGCAGCGTTCACGCCGCCATAAATCGCGTCCTTCATCGGGGCATCCTTCGCAAAACTTGTGGGGGCTTCGTCGCGCGGAACGCGCGCTCCGTCAATCAAGCA
>JADCFP010000034.1 GCA_020249465.1 Roseomonas sp.
AGAAACACGCGCTGCGTGAAGCGATAAGCGCCAGCAACACCGGATTCGGTCCATTCCATATAGCGTTCGGGCGGATTGTCGGAAAGGATGAACCACCGCGCGGTATCGGCGCCGTATTTCGCGATGATCGCACCCGGGTCCACCGTATTGCGCTTGGATTTGGACATTGCCTCAACCCGGCCAATCGTCACGGGTTCCGCGCTGCCCTTTACGGTCGCGCTGCGCGTGCCATCGGTGGCAACGGCGAAGTCAACTTCCTCAGGATAAAGCCAGCGGCCATCAGCGCCCTTGTAGCTTTCATGCTGCACCATGCCTTGCGTGAAAAGGCCGGCGAAGGGCTCATCCACGGAAAGATGGCCGGCTTCCTTCATGGCGCGGGAGAAGAAACGCGAATAGAGCAAATGCAGGATCGCATGTTCAATGCCGCCGATATACTGATCAACCGGCAACCAGCCATCCACGGCACCCTTGATCACCGGTTCCGCCGCGCGCGGCGAACAGAAGCGCGCATAATACCAAGACGAATCAACGAAAGTGTCGCAGGTATCGGTCTCCCGCCGCGCGGGCTTCGCGCATTTCGGGCAGGCGATGTGCTTCCAACTTGGGTGATTGTCGAGCGGATTGCCTGGCTTCGCAAAATCCACATCATCGGGCAGGCGCACCGGCAATTGATCATCCGGTACCGGCACCACGCCGCAATCATCGCAATGGATGAAGGGGATGGGGCAGCCCCAATAGCGCTGACGAGAAACGCCCCAATCGCGCAGCCGCCAATTCACAATGCCCTGACCGGCGCCGAGCTTTTCCAGCTCATCAATCACGCGCCGCTTGGCGGCGGCGACACCAAGCCCATCAAGGAAGCCTGAATTATACGCAACGCCATCTTCCGTATGTGCGACATCGCCAACCGCAAAGGTTGCGGCATCGGCACCCGGTGGCAGCACAACGGGTGTTACGGAAAGCCCATATTTACGCGCAAAATCCAGATCGCGCTGATCATGTGCGGGGCAGCCGAAAATAGCACCCGTGCCATATTCCATCAGCACGAAATTCGCGATCCAGACCGGGTATTCGCGCCCGTTGAATGGATGCTTGACCCGGAAGCCCGTATCAAAGCCGCGCTTTTCCGCCTGTTCGATGGCAGCTTCGGATGTGCCCATGCGGCGGCATTCGGCGATGAACTCCGCCGCCTTGGCATCACGCGCCCCGGCGGCCGCCGCCAAGGGATGCTCTGCCGCAACCGCGAGGAAGGACATGCCAAACAGGGTGTCGGGCCTAGTGGTAAAAACTTCAATCTCTGAAAGATCGCCCGCAGTCTGCGTCAACGCAAACTTCACCCGCGCCCCTTCGCTCCGCCCGATCCAGTTGGATTGCATCAGCTTCACGCGTTCCGGCCAGCGATCCAGCCCGCCCAAAGCTTCCAGCAAATCCGGCGCAAATTTCGTAATGCTCAAAAACCATTGGCTGAGCTGCTTCTTTTCCACCAAAGCACCAGACCGCCAGCCACGCCCATCAATCACCTGTTCATTGGCAAGCACGGTGCCATCCACAGGGTCCCAATTCACCCAGGATTCCTTGCGCTCAACCAGGCCCGCGCGCCAGAAATCCAAAAGCAATTTCTGTTGCCGCCCGTAATATTCCACATCGCAGGTTGCGAATTCCCGCGCCCAATCCAGCGAAAGCCCCATGCGCTGCAATTCCGCGCGCATATTGGCGATATTGTCATAGGTCCATTTGGCCGGGTGAATGCCGCGTTCGCGCGCCGCGTTTTCCGCCGGCAGGCCAAAAGCATCCCATCCCATGGGATGCATCACCAAATGCCCGCGCGCCCGCTTGTAGCGCGCCACCACATCACCGAGCGTATAGTTGCGCACATGGCCCATATGGATCTTGCCGCTGGGGTAGGGAAACATTTCCAGCACATAATATTTCCGCGCGTCCGCCGGCGGTACATCGGGCACCACAAAGCAGGCGCGATCCTGCCAGGCCTGCTGCCAGCGCGGCTCGGCATGGGTGAAATCATAACGCGGCGCGGATTTTTCAGCCGCTGCTGGGGTAGTGTTCATGTGAAGCGATAGCCAATACAGAAATGGAGACCAAACCCTGCTTAGAACAGAAACCGGCTTGGGGAAATCGGCCCCGATCTTCCCGCCTGGGTCCGGCCATGGCATGAAGTGGCCATGCCTTACCTTGTCATGTTTCTGGTCCTCAGCTTCCTGACGCTGCTTGCCACCTGTGTCATGCTATGATGCGGCGCTTATTTGCGGGTTTGGCGCTTTTGGCGCTGGCGGCCTGTGGCGATCTGCCGCAGCCCTTCCGCGGCAATCCGGGTGGCATGGCTGGTCGGTTGGTGGTGCCGCCCCCCTATCGCCTGGCGGTCCCGCCGCCCGAAGCGGCGATGCTCACCGCCACCGAATCGGAAGCCTTTGCCAAGGCCGTGGCGGCTGCGCTGCTCAAGCGCGAAGTACCGGCGGTGGCGGATGCGCCCCTGCCGCTCGATTGGCGCTTGGCCATGGATATGCGCCTTGAAGGCAACCGCGTGGTGCCGCGCTATGCTCTGTTTGATCCTGATGGCGCCCCGCAGGGCGTGGCCGAGGGCAGCGCCATCCCGGCACGCGATTGGGCGCGCCCCAGCACGGCCCTATTCGTTGATGTGGCCAATGATGCGTCCCGCCGAGCGGCGGATTTGCTGCTGCGGGCGGAAGCGGCGCGGAAATCCACCAACCCGGCGGCGCTGGCCTCCGCAGGGCCACCGCGGCTTTATCTGCTGCCGGTGCGCGGCGCCCCGGGCGATGGAAATGATAGCCTGACGGCGCGCATGCGCGATTCCTTGGGCGATAACGGCATTCTGGCGCAGGAAGTGGCGGATGGTGCGGGCTTTGCCGCTGATGGGCGCGTCAATGTCGTGCCGGTTGGACGGGGCATGCAAAGGGTGGAAATCCTTTGGATCATCTCCCGCCGCGATGGGCAGGAATTGGGCCGCGTGCTGCAAATGAACGAAATCCCATCAGGGCTTTTGGACCGGCATTGGGGCGATATCGCCTTTGCCGCGGCGGCGGAGGCAGCCGGCGGTGTGCAGCGCGTGATCGAAAACGCCGGCGGCATGCCGAAGCGCGAGGGGGGTGCCAGTGAGGCCGCGCAGCCCAATGCCGCACCGGGGGGTCTCGCCCTGCCGCCCCGCGCTGCGGCGCTCCCCCGACCCGGCGCGGCGCCGTGACACGCCAGCGCATCCTGCTTTTGGGGGCAGGGGGGCATGGCAAGGCCATCGCCGATCTTTTGCTGGCGAGTGGCCGCTACGATATCACCGGGTTCGTGGATGCGGCGCCCAAGGCGAGCCAGGTGCTTGGCCTGCCGGTGCTGGGCGATGAAAGGCTGCTTGGTGCGCTGGCCGGGCAGGGGGTGGCGCTTGCCCATGCTGCGGTTGGCGATAACGCGAAGCGCCTTGCCGCTGCGGGCCGCCTCCGCGCGGCCGGCTTTGCCCTGCCAAGCCTGATTCACCCCGCTGCCCTGATCGGCCATGGCGCGAGGATCGGGGATGGGGCAGCTATCCTCGCCCGCGCCGTAATCGGGCCAGAGGCCGAGATCGGCCCGCTTGCGTTGATCAATACCGGCGCGATTGTGGAACATGATTGTGTGGTGGCCGAGGCTGCGCATATCGGCCCCGGCGTGGTGCTGGCGGGTGGGGTGCGTGTTGGCGTGGCTGCCTTGATTGGCGCGGGCGCGGTGGTGCGCCCTGGTATCATCATCGGCGCGGGCGCGGTGATTGGCGCCGGCGCGGCGGTGGTGGATGATATCGCGCCTGGGGCGCGCGTGGCCGGCGTACCGGCCCGCCCTGTTTGAGCGTTTTCAAGCCAAGTGTGTTCACTTGGCGGCTCGGAAAACGCGAGCAAACATGAAACTAGAGCGTGCCCGGTGAACGAAGGTGAACGGGCATCGCTCTAGGTACCAGAGATGTAGCGCGCAAAATCCGGCCCAGGGACACCACGGCGCAGCGGCACGCAGCCGGGCGGTGGGCCAGGACGGAATTGCCAGCCCTGATCCTGAACCTCTCCCAGAAAGCGATTCAGGTGCCGCATGGCACCATTGGGCAGGTCATGCAGCACCAGCATTACCGGCTCCCGCGCCGCCTTCAGCATGGCATGGGCGGTGGCGGGCCAGCCATCCGCGTCGCGGAAATCGCCGGGCACGGCATTCCACAGCACCATGGTCGCTTGCGCCGCCATCAAATGCCGCGCTGCCGCACCATTCAGCAAATGTGCGCCCAAGGCACCGCCGCCGCCATTCGGGCGGAAATAACGCTCAGGAGCCGTAAGATCGCCCAGCAGCACATCAGTTTCCGTGATTTCATGCAAAGCCTCGGCAGCGCTGCGCCGGCCAAGCGGTGCGCCATGCGTCAGCGTATGATTGCCGATGACATGCCCAGCATCGCGCGCCTGCGCCGCCAAGGCGCGCGACTTGGGATCACGTAATTTCTCGCCAATCACGAAAAACATCGCGGGGATGCGTCGGCGCGCCAGCACTGCCAGCACGCCGGGTGTCGCCTCAGGCTCCGGCCCATTGTCGAAGCTGAGGCAGATGTCCATTGTTAGCTTAGAGCAGATCACGTTCAGATGGAATCATCTGAACGTGTGAAGATGCTCGAAAAACAAAGAGATATAGCGGGTGGCGTGAACACATGTGAACGCAACACGCTCTAATCGCTGATGGTATTGGTGAGCGTGCCGATGCCCTCAATCGTTAGTTCCATGACATCGCCCGCCTTCAGTGTTTGCGGCGGCTGCATCGCGTAGCCCACGCCTTCCGGCGTGCCGGTCATGATCACATCGCCCGGCAGCAGGGTAAAGCCGGCAGAGAGCTGATGGATGATCTCCGGCACGTCGAAAATCATCTTGCTGGTGCGGCTCGCTTGCCGCTGTTCGCCATTAATCTTGAGACCAATCGCCAGATCAGCGGCGCTGAGATCCGCCGCCGGCACAATCACTGGGCCAAGCGGGCAGGAACGATCCAGCGACTTGCCCTTGAACCATTGCCCATGGCGGCGCTGCAAATCGCGCCCGGTCACGTCATTGCCGATGGTCCAGCCAAAGACATGGTCAAGCGCCTTTTCCTTGGGAATATCGCGCCCGGCGGTGCCGATGATTGCTACCAGCTCAACCTCATAGTCCAGCCACTTGGTCACACCCTCATGCGTTGGGACCTTGGCATCGGGGGCAATCACGCAATCGGCGGCCTTGGTGAAGAATTGCGGGTATTTCGGCACTTCGCTGTTGGTAATGCCGCGCGTGCGATCACCTTCCGCGACATGGTCCATGTAATTGCGGCCCACGCAGAACACATTGCGGCGCGGCTTGGGGATAGGGGCTTGCAGGGCAACGCTTGCCAGCGGCAGCAGCGCATTGGCGGGCGGATTGGCGGCGAGTGCGCGGATCGCGGCCAGCATGGCGGCGCCGCCATCAATCACGGCCAGCATGTCGCGTGCCGGCGGCATGGCGACGGCAAGGTCAAGCACGCGCCCGCCCGAAAGCAGCACGCCCGCGCGGCTTCCCGCAGCATCGGCAAAGGTGATCAGGTTCAAGGCAGCCATCTGGTTTCCCCCAAATTAAAACCGAAGCATTTTCAAGCCAAGTGGACCCACTTGGCGACTCGGAAAATGCGACCAAGCAAAAATTTAGAGCATGACGGCCATGCAAACGCGGGGCAGGCATGCTCTAGATGGGCAGGCAAGCGCGGTCAGGGCTTTCGCGCAAGCCCCGCGCCCCGATCAGGGTGCTTCAAACCGCGCGAGCCGTACTGCGGTATGCCCGCGCGGCGCCACTGGGGTTGGCATGACCAGCAGGCAATCATCATGGGGTGTGCGAATCTCTCGCACCCCATCCTGGGCAATGACGGTGCCGGCCTTCGGGATGATCTCACCGCCGCGAAATTCCCGTGCGAAAATGAAGCTATGCGAATTGGCGGTCACGGTTTCGGTCACGCGCGCCAGCAAAGGGGGCTCCGGCAATGGGGCCGGGGCAGGGCCAATAATGCCAAAAAGCCCAAGCGCACGGCGCGCGGTGGTGGCCATGGCCGTGATGGTCGCGATTTCCCAATGCTGCCCGGCTTCCACCAGCACGGCGGCGCCGCTGCCACCTGGCTTGGTGAAATGCGCATGATCCACCAGCCGCCGCCCGGCAATATGACCAGGATCAGCCACCGTAACGCGGGGCGTGCCGAGCGATTGGCCCAGCCTGATCGCGCGTTCGGTGTCGGCAGCCAGAATCAGCGGATCGGACGGCCAGAGCATGGAATGCAAATCCACCAGCACATCCACGCTTTCGATCACGGGCAGCAATTCCCGCACGCGGCGCATCTCCCGCGAATCGCGCGGGCTTTGCAGCCGATCCTCGCCCCAAAGCCGGTTCAGATCCTCATCCAGATAGCGCGTCGCGGTCGGGTTTGCCGGATCAAAGGCCAGGAAGGCTTCGGTATTGGCGAAAATCAGACTGAGCCTGCCCCGTTCCGGCCGGATGCCCGCCACAAGCATTTCCGCCAGCACGGCGGCGCCGGCAATTTCATTGCCATGGGTCAGCGCCGCCAGCGCCAGATGCGGGCCGGGGGCGCCGGCGGTGAAGGTCCAAACGCCCGGAATGCCGCAATTGCCGCCAAGCCAAGGGCGCAAATCAGGTACCGCGAATCCGACCGCGAAATGCGGCGCTACGCGCCCCCGAGCCTCCGTGTTTGCGGATTGCGTGCCCAGCAAACTTCCCCTCAATTATCTTTCTGAGGGACAATTTTATACAAGTCACGTCACACGTCTATCCTGGGGAATGTTACAGATATGGTTCAGCCAATGCCGCGCGCGCCGCGCATCGCCATTCTGGGGCTGCATTTGGAAGCAAATGCCTTCGCACCGGTCACGGTGAAGGAAGATTTCGCCCGGCAATGCCTGGAACGGGGGGAAGCAATTTCGCGCCTGGCGCGTCAGCCGGTCAGCCATTTGCCATCGGAGATTCCGGGTTTCTACAAGCGCATGGATGACACCGGGCCTTGGGTGCCGCTGCCCATTCTGGTCATGGCAGCGCCGCCGGGTGGGCCAATTGATCAGAGCCTGTTGAATGACGCGCTGGATGAAATGCGTGCCGGTTTGGCGGCTGCGCTGCCCTTGGATGGTGTCTTTATTGCCAACCACGGCGCAAGCAGCGCAACGGGTGATGAGGATAGCGATGGCACCATGGCGGCGATGGTGCGCGCCATTGTCGGGCCGGCGGTGCCGATCCTGTGTACCCATGATTTGCATTGCAATATCAGCGAAAAACTGATCGGCGCCGTGGATGCCTTCATCGGCTATCGCACCAACCCGCATGTGGATATGCGCGAACGCGCTGCCGAGGCTGCCGATCTGCTGCGGGAGGCGCTTGGCGGCGAGCGTTTCGCGCGCGGCTTTGTGCGCCTGCCGATCACCCCGCCATCGGTGAGTTTGCTGACGGCGCGCGGCCCCTATGCGGATCGCATGGCGGAATGCCAGGCGCTGATGGCGCGCGATCCGCGCATTGCCAATGCTTCCATCTGCGGCGGTTTTGTCTTCTCCGATTTGCCCAAATGCGGCATGACCATCACGGTCACAACGCGCGGCGGGGATCAGGCTTTGGCCGATGCGGCAGCGCTTGAGATCGCGCGCGCCACCTGGGCAGATCGGCAGCGTTATGTGGCGAAGCTGATGTCGCTTGCTGATGTCACCGCCCGCGCCAAGGCAGCGGCTCAGGGCGCTGACCCTGTGCTGATTGCCGATGTCGCCGATAATCCGGGCGGCGGTGGGCGCGGCAATACGGCCTATGTGCTGCGCGCCTTGCATGAAGCGGGCGTTGCGGGCGTGGTGCTTGCCAATTTCATTGATCCTGACCTGGCCGCGGAAGCCCATCAGCTCGGCGAAGGGGCGCGCTTCACCGCGCAATTCAACCGCAACCCGAGTGAATTTTCTGCAAGTTTCTCAGCCCCCGCGCGTATCCTGAAACTGTCGGATGGCAAGGGTGTGGGCCGGCGCGGCACCATGGCCGGGCGCGCCTTTGACCTTGGCCTGGCGGCGCTTTTGGAACTTGAAGGCAGCGGCATCCGCGTGGTGCTGGCGAGCCTCAGGCGCCAATGCCATGAACCGCGCATGATTGAGATGTTCGGCGTGGATATCGCCGCCGCGCGCGTGGTTGTTGTGAAATCTCGCGGGCATTTCCGCGCCGGCTTTGATGAATTTTTCCCCGATGAGCGCATTCTGGAAGTGGATGTGCCGGGCCTTACCAGCCCCGTTCTGGTCAATTTCCCCTGGAAGCGCCTGCCGCGCCCGGTTTTCCCGATTGATCCCGGGGCGGGCTGGTCAGGGGCTGCGTAAACCGCCACATTGGTTCAAACATTTTTCTGGAGACACGCATCATGACCGCAACCATCATCACCACGCGCGACGGCGGCCCGCTGCACTTCAAGGGTGAGCTCACCCTGAAGGGCACACCAATTGAAGGCGGCGAGGCTTGGCTCTGCCGCTGCGGTGCGACCAAGAATGGCCCCTGGTGCGATGGCAGCCACAAGAGTGCTGGGATTCCGCTGACAGGCGCGCCGGCCAAGCGCGAAGGGCGCGATATTTCCGGCGTGACCGGGCCGGTCAATCTGGACCCGCAGCCGAATGGTTCGGTGCGCGCTTCCGGGCCGATGATCGTACAGAACGCCGCAGGTGAGGAGATTGACCGCACCCCGCAGGCTTCCTTCTGCCGCTGCGGCCAAACCGCCAAGGCGCCCTATTGCGATGGCAGCCACAAGAAGGCGGGTTTTACGGCGCCCTAATTTTTGGAGCATTTTCAAGCCAAGTGGCTTCACTTGGCGGCTCGGAAAATGCGACCCAAGAAAGACTCTATCTCCGCGCGCGGCGCGCTTCAGCGACCGCGCGTTCCAGATCCGCAAGCGGCACCGCGCCCGGAATGAAGGCATCGCCAATGATCAAGGCGGGCGTGCCTTCAATGCGGAGCGCGCGGGCCAGTTCCATGTTGGCATCAATGCGCTGCTGCAAGGCAGGGTCGAGCATATCGCGCTGCCAGCGGGGGATATCCATGCCAATCCGCTCGGCCTCCGCACGCATCACCGCTTCCGTTGGCTCTCCGCGCAGCGCCATCAGCCGATCATAGAATTCATTGTATTTGCCCTGGCGTTGCGCGGCGAGCAAAGCCCGCGCGGCAACGACGGATGCCGGGCCAAGCACTGGCAAATCCTTCATCACCACGCGGATATTGCGGTCCTTCCGCAGCAATTCTGCCATTTCGCCAGCCAGCCTTTTGCAAAAGGGGCAGCGCGCGTCGAAAAACTCCACAATCGTGACATCACCGCGCGGATTGCCGCGCACCGGGTCGGCGGGGTTGCGCAAAAGCGCTGCCTCATGCGCGCGAATGGCGGTGGCTTGGGAGGCATTGCGTTCAAAATCCTCAGCCGCTTGCAGCGCGGCCAAGCCTTCGCGGAGCAGGGTCGGGTCGCGGCGCAGCGCATCACGCAGAATGGTCAGGATTTCGGCCCGCTGCGCTTCCGTGAAGCTCTGGGCCAAGGCGGGGCCGGCCAGGGTTGCGGCAAGGGCGGAAAGCAGCAGGCGTCTTTGCATAATGGCGGGGTCCCCGGCGTGGTAATCCCCTTAACCAAGCCTGCCCCGCGCCATGAGGCAAGCAGCGATTCTGACGCCCCGCCCTTGGACTCGGGCGCTTCTATGCTAATCCGTATCCGCGACGCGCCTGCCGGCGCGGCCAGTCAGGAAGAATAGTGGCATGATGCATCACGGCAGCAGGTTGAAACTGGGGCGGGGTTTGCTTGGCATTGGGCTTGGCCTTGCCTTGGCGGCTTGCCAGACGGTGGAATCCACCGTGGATCGCACCGTCAGCACCGTGACGGGTCGTTCAAATATCCCCTTAGGCACGCCGGGCCATGTTGCGGGCTTCCTGGGCGGCGTGGCGGCGGATGAGCCCCGTGCGGCGATTGTGGCGCGCGATATCCTCTCGGGCGGTGGTTCCGCTGTGGATGCGGCGGTGGCGGGCGCCTTTACGATGACGGTGACGTTGCCTTCTCGGGCCGGACTTGGCGGCGGGGGTGTTTGCGTTGCCTTGGATGCGCAGCGCGGCCTTGCGCGCGCCATCATCTTTCCTGCTGGCGCGCGGACGGAAATCCCCTCTGGCACTGACCGTCCCGCCGCCTTGCCCGCCATGGCGCGCGGGCTTTTCGCGCTGCATCTCAATGCCGGGCGCTTCAAGATCGAGGATCTGATCCGCCCCGCCGAGGAATTGGCCCGCTTTGGCACCGAAATCAGCCGCACGCTGGCCGAT
The DNA here is from genome assembly GCA_020249465.1 of Roseomonas sp. Taxonomy (GTDB): domain Bacteria; phylum Pseudomonadota; class Alphaproteobacteria; order Acetobacterales; family Acetobacteraceae; genus Neoroseomonas. Next base: position 10,320 of record JADCFP010000034.1, read on the forward strand.
GACCTGGCCGTGGTGGCCGGACCCCTATTGGCGGACCCGAGCGCACGGCAGGTTTTCGGCCGCCCCGGTGGTGGTGGGGTGCTCAGGCTTGATGATCGCATCGTCCAGCCGGATTTGAGCGCGACCTTGGCGCAGCTCCGCGCCGCGCCGCTTGGCATTGGGGATTTGTATCAGGGCAATCTGGCGGAACGGCTGGTGGAAGGGTCCATGATGTCGGGCGGTGGCCTGACCGAAGGCGAGCTTCGCACCACGCGGGCACGTGTGGGCGGCCCTGCGCGCTCGGCACTTGGGTCCGATCTGGTGCTGCTGAGCACCGAGGCATCGCCGGGTATGGCAGGCGCGCTGCAAGCCGCGATGGCCGGGCAGGCCCCGGGCGTGGATGGTGCTGCCGGGGCGGGGGCAGGGGCTTCGCTGGTCACGCTGGATAGGGAAGGCAATGCGGTTTCCTGCGCCTTCAGCATGAATAACCTGTTCGGCACGGGGCGTATTGTGCCTGGCACGGGGATATTGCTGGCCGCGGCGCCGGGCATTGGCCGAGTGGACGCAGCGCCTCTGCCCGTTGCTATCCTCGCACGGCCCGATATGCGGCGCTTCCGCGCGGCGGCGTCCGGCAGTGGCGGGCAGGTGGCTTTGGCGGCAACGGCCATGCCCTTGGCGGCGGTGCAGCGCCGGGCCGGGCCGGCTGACCCCTTTGTAGGTGTGCCGGCGCCTGGGCGCGGCGTGGTGATTTCTTGCGCGGGATTGGTGCCAACCAATGGCCCCGCCTGCATTGGCGCTGCCGATCCGCGTGGCGGCGGTGTTGCGCTTGGCAGTTTTGGGCGCTGAGCATGGCGCTCAAGATCGGGCGCGGGGCGGAAGCGCCGCCATTTCTGGTGATGGATGTCATCTCGGCGGCCAATGCGCGTGCCGCGAGCCTGCCGCCCGGCGCGCCCGGCATTATCCGCATGGAGGTCGGCCAGCCAGGCACCGGCGCCCCGCGCGGCGCGGCTGAAGCCGCCATCCGCGCGCTCAATGCCGGCGCACCGCTTGGCTATACCGAGGCTTTTGGGCTGGTGTCGCTGCGGGAGCGTATCGCGCGGCATTATCTGGACCATTACGGGCTGACGGTCCCGGCGCGGCGCATTGCGGTGACCATGGGCGCATCCGGCGCTTTTCCGCTCGCCTTTCTGGCGGCGTTTGATCCGGGCGATGCCATTGCCATGGCCGCGCCCTTCTACCCGCCCTATGCCAATATTCTGCAAGCGCTTGGCATGCGCCCGCAATTGCTGGAATGCGATGCCGCAACACGGTTTCAGCCGACCGTAGCCATGCTGGAAAAGCTCGATCCGCGCCCGGCTGGGTTGATTATCGCTAGCCCCTGCAACCCCGCCGGCACCATGTTGGCGCCGGATGAATTGGCCGCCATTGCGCGCTGGTGCCATACCGAAGGCGTGCGGCTGATCAGTGATGAGATCTATCACGGCCTGAGTTGGGGCACGGTTGCCGAAAGCAGCGCGGCTTCCTTCAGCGATAGCGCCGTGGTGGTGAATAGTTTTTCGAAATACTGGTCCATGACCGGCTGGCGCATTGGCTGGCTGGTGCTGCCCGAGGATTTGATCCGCCCGGTGGAATGCCTCGCGCAAAACATGTTCATCAGCGCGCCGCATATCGCGCAGGTGGCGGCAGAAGCCGCCATGGATTGTCGCGAAGAACTTGAAGGCAATAAGGCGGCTTATGCGCGGAGCCGCGCCGCCCTTTTGGCGGGCCTGCCACGCGCGGGGTTTGACCGGATCGCGGCGGCAGATGGTGCCTTCTATCTGTGGTGCGATGTCTCGGCCCTTACCAATGACAGCGCGGCGTTTTCGGCGGCGATGCTGGAAGGGGCGAGCATTGCCGCCACCACCGGGCTTGATTTTGACCGCGGGCGCGGCGGGCGGTTTTTGCGCTTTTCCTATTGCGGGCCGGAAGCGGATATGGCGGCGGCGCCGAAGCGTTTGGCGCGGTGGTTGGGGCGCTAAACTAGCTTAACCAGACCGCCCCTTGCGTTCGATCTGTTCCACCTTGGGCCAGATGGATTTGAACAAAGCCTCACGCAGCGACAAATCACCGCGATCCGGCGGGGCGTAATCCGGATGCAATTCGCGGGCGAGCACACGGCGCAGCGCATCGAAACGCTGCCGGTCCATTTCATCCGCTTCTTCGGTCAGCATGCGTGCCTCGGCGGCCAAGGCGCGGCGCTTCCAGGCTTCGCGTTCCGCAATCAGCAGCCGGCAGGCATCGCGGAGCTTTTGCATATTCTCGCGCTCGGCCATCAAGACGCGGGCGGCTTCGCGAAGCTTTTCCAGCAATTGTTGCTGGTCATTATTGGTGGCGGCGCTGGTCGGCGGTGGCAGGGCAGGGGCTTCTGCCGGCCTTTGAGCTTCGGGCGGGCTGCCACGGCGTAGCGTAGTGCCTTTGGCGCCTGTGCCAGGTTTACGGGCTACCGGCGGGCCTTCAACGCGGGCAACTGGCCACCAGCCATCATCTTCAATCGCGCCGACCACGCCAGCACGTTCCATCCGTTCCAAATAATCCAGCGCCAGGCTCCAGCGGATGCCAAGGCCATCCGACAAGGTGCTGGCATTGATCCTCGGCTGGCGGCGCACATAGCGCACGGCATCGGCATAGGTTGGAATAGGCATGGTTCACCATCGGGCGATCCAGGGTGGATCACCTGACGGCATTTTCGCCTGTCTTTGTTAAGTTCCGGTGAAGGGCTGTGGCGCCAGCCCCAAAAACCTTAACCAGCGGTGATTTTGGCCGCCCGCACCACCTCGGCCCAGGCCGCGGTTTCGCGTTCCATGCGCGCGGCCAGGGCTTCAGGCGTGGAAGGCACCACCAGCGCGCCGGCATCAAAGGCACGTTTGCGGATGGCGGGATCGGCCAGCACCTCGTTCAACTTTTGGGCCAGCAAGCGCGCCACAGGTTCCGGCGTGCCGCGCGGCGCGAATAGGCTGAACCAGACATTGAGGTCGAGATCCGCAAGCCCTTCTTCCTTCGCCGAGGGGATATTCGGCATGCCCGGATGGCGTTCATTCGAACTGACGCAAAGTGCCCGCAGCTTGCCATCCGCGACGAGCGGCGTGAGTGGCGGCGGCGAATTCATGTAGAAATGCACACGCCCGGCGATCAGGTCGCGGATGGTTTCACCAGTGCCGCGATAGGGCACATGCAGCATATCAATGCCCGCGCGCAGCTTCAGCAATTCCGCGCCCAAATGATGCATGGACCCAACTCCGGCCGAGGCATAGGTCAAATCGCCCGGCCTTTGCTTGGCATAGGCGATGAATTCCCGCATCGAATTCACCGGCACCGATGGGTGGGTGACGAAAAGCTGCGGTGTATCGGTGATTTGCCCGATTGGGATGAAATCCCGCGCCGGGACAATGCCGCCCAGGGTACCAACCGCGGCGCCTCCGGTCATGGTGCCGCAATAGCCACAGAGCAGCGTATGGCCATCCGGCCGCGCTTGCAGCACGGAAGTCAGGCCAACCACATCATTCCCGCCGGGGCGATTTTCCACCACCATCGAACCACCCAGCGCGCGGCCAAGCTGATCGGCGATCAGCCTTGCGCTGAAATCCGTGCCGCCACCGGCAGGCGAGGGCACCACCAGCGTAATGGGCCGATTGGGGAAGGTGTCTTGTGCACGCACCAGCGCGGGCGTGCTGAGAACGCCAAGGGCTGCACTGGTCAGCGCGCGGCGGGAGAGTTTGTGCTGCATGGTTTTGCCCCTTGGTGTCAGACCGCGCCGGTTGCGGTGATGCCGCCATCTACGATCAGCTCTGTCCCTGTAATGTGCTTGGCTTCATTGGAGACCAGGAACAGCACCGCATGGGCAATATCCCAGCCATCACCCATTTTGCCGAGCGGCACTTGCGCATCACGCTTGGCGATCAGCGCGGCGGCGTCATTGCCGCCCAATTGGCGCACCAGCCGATGTTCGACCAAAGGTGTATGCATCAGCCCCGGCACCACAGTATTGCAGCGCACGCCCGCCTTGGCGTTTTCAATCGCGACTGATTTGGATAGTGCGACAATACCGTATTTGGTCGCGCTATAGGCAACATGCGGCCGCGCCGCCTGCATCCGATAGCCAGCGATGGAGGAGATATTCACAATCGCACTCCCTGGCCGCTTCTTCAGATGTGGGAGCGCGAATTTACAGCCAAGGAAAGCGGATTTCAGGTTGAAATCCACCTGGCGATCCCACACCTCCTCCGGCATTGATTCCGCGCCGCCGGGGTGTGAGCCGCCGACATTATTCACCATGATATCTAACTGGCCATAACGCGCGATACCGGCTTCCACCGCCGCCTGGAAGCTTTCGGAATCGAGCACATCGCAGATATGCGAGGCTGCCTCGCCGCCTTCGGATTTGATGATGCTGATGGTCTCCTCAACCGCGGCAGCGTTGTTATCCAAGCCAAAGACCTTGGCGCCCTGGCGCGCGAGCAGCACGGCCGTTGCCTTCCCATTGCCCCAACCGGGACCGACTGAACCCGCACCGGTGACGATGGCGACCTTGCCTTTGAGACTGAGCATGCTTTCCTCCGACGTGCTTTGGGGCGAAGCATCCGCGCTTCACGCCGCGCCGTCCAGACCCCCCGCTTCCGCGGCTTCCGTTTCGCGGTAAGCTGAAGCCGCCCAGATCGGAGAGCCCTGATGGCCGTAACCCTTGTGCGCAGCCGCGCCATGATCACCAAAACCCTGTCGGCCACCGCCGTTGAGGAAATCGCCGATGGCGCACTGATCCAGGAAGATGGCGTCATCACCGAAATCGGCACCTATGATGATCTGCACCGCAAGCATCCAAACCTGCCGGTGGTGGGCTCGGGGCGCGAAGTGATGCTGCCTGGCTTTGTCAATGCGCATCACCATGTCGGGTTGACGCCGGTGCAATTGGGCTCGCCCGATATGCCTTTGGAGCTTTGGTTCGTCACGCGCCTGGTGGCGCGCAATGTGAACCCTTACCTTGATACGCTCTATTCGGCTTTTGAGATGATCGGGTCGGGCATTACCACCGTGCAGCATTTGCATGGCTGGGCGCCGGGCAAGCTGCCTGATGTTGAGAAGCGCGCCGGTGAGATCATTCGCGCCTATGAGGATATCGGCATGCGCGTTTCCTATTGCTTCGCGCTGCGCGACCAGAACCGGCTGGTCTATCAGGCGGATCAGGATTTTGTGGCAAGCCTGCCGCCTGAATTGCGCGGGCCGATGCAGCGCTGGTTTGACCGCTTCCAATTGTCGCTCGAAGATAATCTGGACCTGTTCCGCAATCTCCATCGCAGCCACAACGCAAAGCGGCGCGTGCGCGTGCAATTGGCGCCGGCCAATTTGCATTGGTGTTCGGACAAGGCCCTGGCGGCGATGGCTGAGCTGTCACGCAGCCATGATGCGCCGATCCATATGCATTTGGTGGAAACCGCCTATCAGAAGGAATATGCGCGCCGTCGCGGGGGTGGCTCGGCGGTGGAATATCTGGATCGCTTCGGCCTGCTCGGGCCGAACATGACGCTCGGCCATGGTGTCTGGTTGAATGAGAAGGATATTGATCGGGTTGCGGAAACCGGCACCTGCATTTGCCATAATTGTTCGTCCAATTTCCGGCTGCGCTCAGGTGTGGCGCCGCTTAATCGTTTTGAAGCCAGGGGCATCAATACCGCGATTGGGTTGGATGAGGCGGGCATCAATGATGACCGCGATATGTTGCAGGAATTGCGCCTGGTGCTGCGCGCGCATCGCATCCCCGGCATGGGTGATAATGAAGTGCCAGGCATGGCGCAGGTGCTCCGCATGGCGACGCTGGGTGGGGCGCGTACCACATCCTGGCGCGATAGCCTCGGCACGCTGGAAGTCGGCAAGGCGGCAGATTTGTCGCTGATAGATTGGGACAGCATCGCCTATCCCTATCTGGATGAACTCACGCCCACCCTGGATGCGCTGGTGCAGCGGGCCAAGGCCAGCGCCGTGCGCGCTGTGATGTGCGATGGTGAAGTGATCTATCAGGAAGGCCGCTTCACGCGCGTGGACCGTGATTCAGCGCTGAAGGCGCTGCATGATGATCTGAACCGCGCCCTTGCGGATGATGAGGTGGAACGGCGCCAGCTTTCCAAGGCGCTGCTGCCGCATGCCAAGCGCTTCTATGCCGATTACATTAACCCAGCCCGGCATGAACCCTTCTACCGGCCCAGTTCCAGGGTTTGAGGCGCTTGCCCGCAACTAACGCTTGACCTTGGCCCCCAGGGGCGGAAGAGATGATCTTATGCCGTTCCGCCGCCTTTTGCCGATTCTGAGTGCTTTGGTGCTGACCGCGCCGGCCTTTGGCCAATCGAGCCTGGGTGGTACCCAGAATGTGCCGCCGCCGCGCCAGGCGGCGCCCACGCCCGCGCCCGCCACGCAGCCTCGGCCCGAACAGCGCCCGCCGGTGGTCAATCCGCCTGCAAGACCTCAGGCGACGCAACGCAACGCCGAGGGACAGCAACGCCCCCCGGCCGCGCAACAACAACAGCGCCCCCCTGGGCAGCAGCAACAACAACAGCGCCAGGCCGGCCAGCAGCAACGCCCCGCCGGACAACCCCAGGCGGGTCAGGGTAATCGCGCTGCTGCCGGGGCTGCTGCCGGGGTCGCCGCCGGTGCTGCGGCCGGCGCCGCCGCGACTGCCGGAGCGGCCAAACCACCCGAAGCGGCCACGGCGCCCACGCCCCCGGCGGAACGCGCACCCACTACCGGGTCCGTCACCGGCCTGCCGCTGCCGCGTTTTGCCGCGCTCCGGTCGGATGAGGTGAATATGCGGAGCGGCCCCGGCACGCGCTTCCCGATCGAATGGACCTATCAGCGACGCGAATTGCCGGTGGAAATTGTGCGCGAATTCGAACTCTGGCGCCGCATCCGTGACCCGGAAGGCACCGAAGGCTGGGTGCATCAATCAACGCTGATGGGAAGGCGTTCCTTCATTGTGCGCGGCGCGCCGGGGTCTGAGGTGCTGCTCCGCCGCCGGGCGGAGGATCAAGCCCAGCCCGTCGCGCGGCTCCGCCCCGGCGTGGTGGGCCGCTTGCGGGCCTGCGAACCCAATAGCCCCTGGTGTGAGGCGCAGATCGGCGAATTCCGGGGCCACATCAAGCGCGCCGATATCTGGGGCGTGGGGCCGACCGAGGAAGTGAAATAACGCCCCTTTCGCGCCTGGGCTTTTCCAGATTAAGCTTTCGCCATGACCGAGGAATCACCCAACCGCGCGCTGCACGATATTGGCGGGATCGCGCGCTTCCGCTGCACCCCAGTTGAGCATGATGAGGCGCCGCCCGATGCCTTCGGCAAGAAGGTGGACGCCATTCGGCAAATCCTGGCGCAGAAAAAGATGATGACGGTGGATGAGCTTCGCCGCGGCATCGAAAGCATCCCAGAGGATGAATACTTCGCCCTTGGCTATTACGAACGTTGGTTGCGTTCGATTGCGGCGCTGATGGTCGAAAAAGGCGTCATCCGGCAGGAGGATTTGGCATGAGCGCTGCGCCGGAGACCGCTGCCCCCCGCTTCGCGCCCGGTACGCGGGTGCGTGTGAAGGATGATTGGCCCGAAACCCGTGGCCCCTGCCATATCCGCACGCCGCATTATGTGCGTGGCCGGATGGGCCAGGTGGTTCGCCCACTCGGTGCCTTTCCGAACCCTGAGGATTTGGCCTTCGCCCGCCCGGCGCCGCGCCGGCAGCTTTACCATGTGCTGTTCGACCAGCCGCCCATTTGGGATGAGGGTAAGGCGGGCGATACGGTGATGGTGGAAATCTTTGAACATTGGTTGGAGGAAGCCTGACATGGCCGCCCCCCCTTCTGGCGCGAGCCTCGCGCTGCTCGACAAGCTGGTTGCCGCCCTGAATGCCAGGGGGCTGGTGAATGAGGCCGAAATCGCCGAGCGTCAGGCGATTACGGATCGCGCAAGCCCCGAGATTGGTGCCCGCATGGTGGCGCGCGCCTGGACCGATCCTGATTACTACGCCCTGCTGATGCGTGATGGGAAAGCGGCGGCCGAGGCGATGGGCGCTTCCATGGCCGGCGCGCCGGAGCTTGGCGTTTTGGAAAATACGCCGAAGCAGCATCATCTGGTGGTCTGTACGCTTTGTTCCTGTTACCCACGCGCGCTGCTCGGCTACCCGCCCGGTTGGTATAAATCCTTCGCCTATCGGTCACGCGCCGTGCGAGAACCGCGCGCGGTGCTGGCCGAATGGGGCACGCAATTGGCCGATGATGTCGAAATCCGCGTGGTGGATAGCACAGCGGATTACCGCTGGATGGTGCTGCCGATGCGGCCCGCTGGGACCGAGGGGTGGAGTGAGGAGAAGCTGGCCGCGATTGTGACGCGGGATGCGCTGGTTGGGGTGGCGGTGCCGCGGGCTGCTTGAGTGAATGGAAAGAGTCACTATTATCCGAGTTTTAATTTTTATCACGTATGGTGATCGGCCTCAGAACTAAAAGGTAACGGTCAGCATGTCTCACAAAAATGTGTGCGCTATCAGTAGACGTGAAACAGAACCTGCGCTGGTATTCCTTCATATACCCAAGACAGGCGGAACTACCCTACATCATCATTTTTCTGCCCATTTCACGCCAGACGAAACATGCCCCGAGCGCTATTCAAACCTTCAAGCCTATAGCTCGGAAGATCTGGGGCAATGGCGATTCTTTTCCGGCCATTTCAATACGGATGCCATCAAGCTTATTCCAAGGCCGCTATTTGTCGTGACCGTATTGCGCGATCCAATTGAGCGCTTGATATCACATTACCATTTCTGGAAACGCCATAAATTGGATTATATTGAACAGACAGGCCACATTGCGATGCAAATTACCAAGGCTGGGACCCTGCGCGATTTCCTGAGCACTGATAACCCACAAATCTTTCCAACGGCTACTAATTGGATGACCTCACAATTGGCGGGAGCAGTCTTGGCTACGCCAGATGGCTACGCCTTGCTGCAGGATGGCGAACAGGTCGGGTGGCTGTCGGAAGCGCAAGTTTTCAGCCGTGCTCTCCGGAACCTTCTGTCTTTCGATGTCATTGGTGACATCTCTCAACTCGCGGATATTTATGGAAGAGTCGCTCAGAAATTTGGGATGGCACCTCTAACCGAAGTCGCCCGCCTGAACACAAAGGATGACGAGCACGAATTGTTTGACCCCTACGTCCCGGAAGAGATTACGCCGGAAATCCAGTCGCTACTTGAAGAAAAGACCCGCCTTGATCGGATGCTTTACCAGCTTGCTAGTGGTCATTCGCAGTCAACTTTGCTGGGAGGCATCCATAGTAAAGATGATGAGGTGGATTTCATCCCTCTGGTACATGAACCATCTAAGCAATCCTTGGCAGCTTGGTTTGCTTCTTTTGGATACTAAGGAAACTTTTTTTGAGCAGATCGCGTTCAGATAGCAAATCTGAACGCGTGAAGATGCTCGAAAAACAAAGATGTAGAGTATGTTGCGTGAACCAATGCGAACGCAACATGCTCCAAGCCATGTGCAACTACGTGAGGGCATTGAATGTCGCCCTACGGTAATCACCTGACATAGGCCACCGGCGGAACCGGGCGCGCAGACTCTTACGGTCCGCGCCCTGTTCCGCCGGTGGCCTGTGTCAGGTGATTACCGTAGGGGGACAAATATATGACCAAAGGGCACCGCCGCCGTATATCCCAGCACCGCAATCGGGCTGCCTGATTTTTCCTGCAATGCCGCCATCATTGCCGTCATGCGAAAGCTCATCATCCTCGCCAACCCGCTACTCAAAAAAAACGCAGAAAATGGCAAAAACAGGTGACGTGGCCATCACGGATGCTCAAGTGAAGTGCATAAAGGGCGGTTGAAGGCTAGGTTCAGGCGTAAGCAAGGTTGAAATCAGACTTGCAAGAAAAAACGGCGGCACTCACAGGTGGCTTTTTAGGGGGCTATCAGATCCTTCCCCTTGGCACCCTGAAGGGCAGCATCAACGCCTGCACCGCCAGATTATCAAACCGGTTCAAGGCCAGGCTTTCATGCACCGCAATGGCATTCTGCCCCAAAAGCCGCGTGCGAATTTCGGATCGCGTATAAAACGGCGCATCCACCAAGGCGCGCACCAGCTCTGCCTTGCCATCCTCAGACCGAGTTGGACGCGCGACACGCCACAGCCCAGGCGGCATCATGGCGGGTGCTGGGATCGGCATATCGGCGACTTCGCCGGCGCGGTTCACCTGCAGCGCGAGTGACTGCGCCGATCCATCGCGGCGCGATGCATTATACAAAATCGCGGTGGCTTCAGGCATGGGCGCGCGGCACCAATCCCAGAACAGGAAATCCTCTTCCAGAGGTGCGATACCCGTATTGGTGTCAAAATACGAAAAGCCAGACCAACGCAGCGCGGGATTGTCGAAAGCAACCTCCACGCGCGAACGCGGCGCAATCGGCTGCCAATGATGGCGCCCCGCGCCATCCAATCGAAACGCCCGATGCGACAGCGCCTCAGGATAAAGTGTTACGCGCCCACGCAAGCGGCCAGGAACAGGCGCGGTGACTTCAGCAAGATCAACCACCAATTTGCTGCCATCCCAGCACATCGCACTTGGGCCGATTTGCAGAAAATCAGCACCCCGCCGGAGCGCACCACGCGGGCGATCCGTCATCGCCCAACGCGCCGGCTTGCCGTAAAGCGCCACATGCATGCAGCAATGGTTCAGCGGATCGCCACCACCGCCACGCCGCGCAAAAGCATACCAGGGGGAAAATACCGTGCCCAGAAAGGCGATAATGGTAATGCCATGCGCACCATCATCGGAAAGCGCATCCAGATACCACCAGCGATAACCACGCGTCGCCACGGGCAGGGTGAAATCCAAGCCCGTCGCGCTAAAATCATCCGTCATTCAGAAAGCCGCCTTGTCACGCGGCCATTTCCGCCCGCATCGCGTTGCGGGTCAAGCCGGGCGGTGCGCACCGCCCGGCGGGCCGGCCTCAGGCCTTGCCCTTATAGACTTCAATCATCTGGCCGAGCAGCTTCAGCGCCTCATCCTTCGGGCGCTGGAAGGCGTTGCGGCCGACGATCGAGCCATTGCCACCACCGGCATGAATGGCGCGCGCTTCCGCGAGCAGCGCATCCGTGCCCTTCGCCTCACCGCCCGAGAACACAACAAGACGACGACCATTAAAGCAGGCCTGCACCACATGGCTGATGCGCTTCGCGAGGTCGCTGCCATCAATCTTGCGCTCGATATAAACCTTCTTCGCGGCATCCAGGCTCAGCACATCCGTGGGCGGCTTCACCTTGATGATATGCGCCCCCATCAGCGCGGCCATATGGGCGGCATAGGCGCAAATGTCGAAGGCGGTTTCGCCGTTCTTGTCCAGCATCGGCCCGCGCGGATAGGACCAGACCACCACGGCAAGCCCAGCTGCCTTGGCCTCTTCCGCCAATTCGCGGAGTTCTTCCATCATCTCAAACTGGTATTCGGATGAAGGATAGATGGTGAAGCCAATGGCCGAACACCCAAGGCGGAGCGCATCGGCCACGCTTGCCGTCACGGCCTGATCCTTGGTGGTGGAAAGGCTATTGGATGAATTGACCTTCAGGATGGTCGGGATGGAACCCGCGAAAGTGGCGGCGCCGGCTTCAATCATGCCAAGCGGCGCGGCATAGGCATTCAGCCCCGCGTCAATCGCCAATTCGAAATGGTAATGCGGATCGTAAGCTGCGGGGTTGGGCGCGAAGGACCGCGCCGGGCCATGTTCAAAGCCCTGGTCCACCGGCAGGATCACCATGCGCCCCGTACCGCCCAGCTTCCCTTCCATCAGGATGCGGGCGAGATTCGCCTTGGTGCCGGGTGTATCGCTTTCATACCAGGAGAGGATTTCCTTCACGCGGCGCGTCAGCTTCATCTTGGGTTCCTTTTCATTGCTCGAAGGGCGGGCGTCGCACTAGCGCAGCCGGCATTGCCTGTCACGGGGGCGTTATCTCGGCTGATCCTGTGGCGGCACTGTGGCGAAAAGCGCGGCAATGCGCCTTTCATCACCCCGCCGGCGCGGATCGAGCGTGCCGAGATCGAGCGCCGCCGGCCTGGTGCCCAAAACCTCGGCCCCCGCTTCGGCGGCGGCGCCCAGCACGCTTGCGGCGGCAGGATGCGCCAGATCGAATACCAGCAGCTTGAACCCGGCCCGCAAGGCAGCCAGCGCGGCCCCGGGGGCGGCGGCACAATCCAGCACTGCCTGAATTGTCGCGTCGGGAAAGGCGGCGGCGGCCTGGTCCAGCACGGATTTGAACCAGCCAGGCCCGGCATTCAGCGCTGCCCCCGGCGCCGAGACCAGCAGCACGGGTCGCCCGGCCGCGACACGCAGCGCCCATTCGGCCTGCCCGCGCCCATGCACCACCACCGCCGGCAGCTTCAGAAACGCCTTTACCATTGACCCAGAGGCCTTTGCATGCCAAGCATTTCACTAATCCCTTAGCCGCAAGAACCTTTGGCGCCAAGGCATTTGGAAAAGCATGAGCGAGCAGCAAGCTGACACAATGGGTGCGGCGATGGTCCGGCTGGAAGCAGCGCTGGAACGTCTAAGTCGCGCCGTGGAAGCCCGCCGCGCTGCCACTCCGCCCATTGAAGGCGATATGGTGCCCAAGGCGGCCGTCGCGGCCCTCGCCACTCGGCTGGATGCCACCATCGCAAAGCTGCGCAGTCTTGAGGATCCGGGCTGATGGCTCAGGTCACGGTCCGTGTCGGCGGCTATGCCCATCCGGTGGCCTGCCAGGATGGCCAGGAAAAGCACCTGACCAATATGGCCGCCGAGGTGGATCAGCGCATCTCCGCGCTCAAGGCCATGGGCATCCAGTTTGGCGAAACCCGCATGCTGCTGCTGGCTGCCTTGCAATTGGCCGATGAGGCCATGGACCTGAAGGCGGAAAATGATGCGCTGAAAGCCGGTGGCGCCGTTGCCGCCGAAGCCCCTGCGCCCGATCCGGCCGTGGCGGATGGCCTGGTGCGGCTAGCGGAAAAGCTTGAGGCCATTGCCGCGCGGCTTGAGGAAGCCTAACTAACGCTTGCGGGGCTGCCAGGTGCGCCAGGCAATTCATCCCCGGGGCCAATGCACATCCTCCGGGAGCTGGCTCTGTCCGGGCCGTGGTTCGGGTATCTGGTGCCCACCTGCTGACGCAGGCCTTGGGAGGATGATAGGCCAGCGGCCATGGTGGCTCCGCACCCTTTTTGCCAGCAGGAACCCCGCGTGACCGAGGCCAAAGCCGCCGCCCCATCGGATGCCGCCCTGCGGGATGCCAAGGCTGCGGCGCGCAAGCTGGCGCGCGGCAGACGGGCGGCGCTGATCAACGCCGATGCGCCCATGCGCCTGGCCGAGGCCCTATTGGCCCACCACACCCCAGCACCGGGTGCCATCATCGCCGGCTATTGGCCAATGGGCGAGGAGATGGATCCGCGCCCCCTGATGCTGGCCTTGGCCGCAGGCGGGCATGTGCTGGCCTTGCCAGTGACACCACCGCGCGGCCAGCCGCTTTCCTTTCGCGCCTGGGCGCCCGGCGCGGCTTTGCGTGCAGGGCCCATGGGTACCTCAGAACCGGGTGCTGGCGATGAATTGCGCCCCGATATCCTGCTGGTGCCGCTATTGGCCTTTGACCGGGCAGGGCGACGCCTTGGCTATGGCGGGGGGTATTATGACCGGACGCTCGCCGCGCTGCCGGGTGCAAAAGCCATCGGCATCGCCTATGCGGGGCAGGAAATGTCCGAAGTGCCGGCAGGGCCGCAGGATTTTCGCCTGCCCCTGATCGCCACCGAAGCCGGCGTCATTGTTTGTGGAGACCCCGTGTGAGGCTGCTTTTCCTTGGCGATATTGTCGGCCGCGCCGGGCGTGATGCCGTGATCGCAACCTTGCCGGGCTTGCGCGAAAAACTCCGGCTCGATCTTGTGGTGGTGAATGCGGAAAACGCCTCGCACGGGTTTGGCCTGGCGCCGGAGATGGCGCGCGCCTTGTTCGTCGCGGGCGCTGATGTGCTGACGCTTGGCAATCATGCCTGGGATCGCAAGGAAATCATTCCCTATATTGAAACCGAACCTCGCCTGATCCGCCCGCTGAATTACCCGCCGGGTACGCCGGGGAAGGGCGCGGTGGTGGCGGTGCTGGCCGATGGCCGACGCGCCTTGGTGTTGCAGGCCATGGGGCGCTTGTTCATTGAACCTCTGGATGATCCCTTCCGCGCCATTCAAGCGGAATTGGCGCAGCACACCCTTGGGCACCAAGGCACGGTGCAGGCCATCATCATTGATTTCCACGCGGAAGCATCGTCCGAAAAACAGGCCATGGGCCATAGTTTCGATGGCCGTGTCAGCCTGGTGATTGGGACGCATACCCATGTGCCGACTGCCGATCACCGCATCCTGCCCGGTGGCACGGCGTTCCAAACCGATGCCGGCATGTGCGGCGATTATGATAGCGTGATCGGCATGCAAAAGGCCGGCGCTTCCATCCGCTTCTGGCGCAAGGTGCCGGCGGAACGCCTCGCACCCGCTGAAAATGAAGCGACGATCTCTGGGCTGTTTGTCGAAACGGATGACGCGACTGGGCTGGCGCGGCGGGTGGCACCCTTGCGCATTGGTGGCGGGTTGGAACCAATCCTGCCCGGCTGATCGCCACTTTCATTCACGGCGTTTCTTGTCCTAACCTTATGTTCCTCAGGTCAGGAACATGCCGCATGCCCAAGCAATTTCACCTCGGTTGGTTCTTGCATGGTTCTTCAGTGCAGGCCTGGGGCGAACCCTGGACCGGCGCCATTGGGCGCGATTGGCGCGTGCCGGAATTGTTTTGCGACATGGCACGCGCGCTGGAACGCGCCTGCTTCGATTATCTGTTGATTGAAGACAGCAGCTATATCGGCGAAAGCTTCGGCGGCTCGCGCGAGATATATCTGCGCAATGGTCTTTCCGTACCGCGCCAGGACCCGAGTGTGATCGCAACCCTGATGGCAGCGGCGACCAGCCGGATCGGCATTGTGCCGACCTTATCAACCTTCGCCTATCCGCCCTATTTGCTGGCGCGCCTGGTCGCCAGCCTGGATCAGGTTTCCAATGGCCGCATTGGCTGGAACATGGTCACCGGCAGCAGCGATTTTGCCGCGATGAATTACGGCCTGCCCGGCATGCCGGAACATGATCTGCGCTATGACATGGCCGATGAATATATGGCGGCAGTAAATGCGCTTTGGGATAGTTGGGAACCCGGCGCGATTCTGGCCGATACGGATAGCGGCGTTTTGGTGGATCACACCAAGGTCCATGCGGTGAATTTCGAAGGCAAATGGTTCAAGACTCGCGGGCCGCTCAATTCCGGGCCATGCGTCCAAGGGCGCCCGGTGATTGCCCAGGCCGGCGGCAGCGCGCGTGGCCGGCGCTTTGCCGCGCAGCATGCCGATACAATCGTCGCGAGTGTGAAGGGCGTCGCTGGCATGCGCGCCTATCGCGATGATGTGCGCGCCCATGCCATTGCCGCCGGGCGCAATCCCGATGACATCAAGGTGCTGTTCACCGTGGCGCCGGAGCTTGGCGATACCATGGAAGAAGCCATGCTGAGGCATCGTCAGCGCCTGGCGCGGGCTGAGGCACAGGTGCCTAATCTTCTCGCGCATTTCGGCAAGATCACCAATATTGATTTCGGTCAGTACGATCTGGATACCCCGGTGGATCAGCTTGATCTTTGGACCAATGGGCATCAGCAATTGCTGGATGAATTCCGCCGCTTCGCCGGCAAGCGCAGCCTGCGCCAGGCCATGTTCGCCTATCGCGGCAATCCGGGTTCCATTGAATTGATCGGCACACCCGATGCCGTGGCGTCACAGATGGCTGAGGCGATGGAAGAAGCCGGCGGTGATGGGTTCTTGCTGTCGCTCGGCAATGTTAGCCGCCGCGCGATTGCCGAGGTTGCCGATGGGCTGGTGCCGGCGCTGCAGGCGCGCGGGTTGGTGCGGCGGGCTTATGAATTCACCCATTTCCGGGATAATTTGCGCGCCTTCTGATTGAAGCGGCGCACCCTTGGGCTGCACGGCGGTTGCCGGGCGCCCCGCGCGCGCTTGGCGTGCCCACCGGCAGGGGATATAAACCGCGCCGGTTTCCCACACACACAAATGAAAGTTACGGCAATGGCCGGCCATTCCCACGCGAAAAACGTCATGCACCGCAAGGCTGCCCAGGGTGCGAAAAAGGCGCAGGCCTTCGGCAAGCTCATTCGCGAAATCACTGTCTCGGCCAAGATTGGCCTGCCCGATCCAGTGGCCAATCCGCGGCTGCGCGCTGCCGTGAAGGCTGCGCTGACCGCGAATATGACGCGCGATACGATTGACCGCGCCATCAAGCGCGCCGTCACCGCTGGGCAGGGCGAGGATTACGAGGAAGTGCGCTATGAAGGCTATGGTCCGCATGGCATCGCTATCATTGCCGAAGCGCTGACCGATAACCGTAACCGCACCGGTGGCGATTTGCGGTCCATGTTCGCCAAGAATGGCGGTGCGCTGGGCGAGACAAACTCGGTCGCTTTCCAATTCGAAAGGAAGGGCGTGCTACGCTACAAGCCCGAAATCGCCTCAGCCGATGCAATGCTGGAAGCCGCGATTGAAGCCGGCGCCGAGGATGTGGAAAGCACCGAAGACGGGCATGAGGTTTCGACCAGCGTGGAAGACTTCGCCGCGGTGCGTGACGCCTTGGAAGCGCGTTTCGGCACGGCGGAAGCGGCCAGGCTTGAATGGTGGTCCACCAATGACATCAAGCTGGATGAGGAACGCGCCAAGGATGTGGTGAAGCTGCTCGATCTTCTGGATGATCACGACGACATCCAGAATATCTACGCGAATCTTGAGGTGGAATAGGCGCCATCAGCATGGTGGAAACCCGGCTGCGCAATAGCTTCGCCAAGCAAGGGCTGATGCGGCTGTTTGGCGCGGAGATGACCCGTATTGCGCCCGGTGAGGTTGAAATCTCACTTACGCCAAAGCAGGAGCTTTCACAGCAACATGGTTTTGTCCATGGCGGCGCCTTGACTGCCATTGCCGATAGCGCGGCGGGTTATGCTGCGCTCAGCCTCATGCCCGCCAATCGCGGTGTGCTGACGACGGAAATGAAAATCAATTTCCTCGCACCCGCTGCGGGGGATCACATCATCGCGCGCGGCAAGGTGCTGAAGGCCGGGCGCACGCTTAGTCTGGTGCAGACTGAAATCTTTGCGGTGAACGCCGATCAGGAAAGGCTGATTGCCTTCCTGACCGCGACCTTCATGACCATCGAAAACCGCGATGGGATTGAAGACTAACTACGCTTTGTTTGATCGCATTTTCCGAGTCGCCAAGTGATTCCACTTGGCTTGAAAATGCTCACCTCATCGCCCCTTTCAGCACGATGGTGATCTCATCCAATATAGCCGGATCATCAATGGTGGGCGGCACCGTGTAAGGTTCGGCATCGGCGATCTTGCGCATGGTGGCGCGCAAGATCTTGCCGCTGCGTGTCTTGGGCAGCCGTGCCACCACCTTCGCATCCTTGAAGGCAGCAACGGGGCCGATCTTTTCGCGCACTAGCCCAACCAATTCGCGCGCCAGCGCATCTTCCGGCTTGTTCACGCCGGATTTCACCACCACCAGACCAAGCGGCACTTGCCCCTTCAGCGTATCGCGCACGCCAACCACGGCGCATTCGGCGATATCGGGATGCGCCGCCAGCACTTCTTCCATCGCCCCTGTCGAAAGCCGATGGCCCGCGACATTGATGATGTCATCGGTGCGGCTCATCACCGAAACATAGCCTTCTTCGTCAATCATTCCGGCATCGGCAGTGCTGTAATGGCCTGCAAAATGCGACAGATAGGCTTCCTTGAAACGCTCATCGGCCTGATAGAGTGTCGGCAAGGCTGACGGCGGCAAGGGCAGCTTCACCGCAAGGCTGCCGATTTGGCCGCGTGGGACAGGCTGGCCGGCCTCATCCAACACCACCACATCATAGCCAGGCGCGGGCTTGCCGCCGGAACCGGCGCGGGTTGGGAAAAGCCCAAGGCCCCGGAAATTACCAGTGATGGTCCAGCCGGTTTCCGTCTGCCACCAATGATCCACAACGGGTTTTTGCAACAGCCGTTCTGACCAAATGATGGTGTCGGGGTCACAACGCTCGCCCGCCAGATACAGAGCTTCCAGCTTCGACAGATCGTATTTCTTCAAGAAAACGCCATCCGGGTCTTCCTTTTTGATGGCGCGAATGGCGGTGGGCGCGGTGAACAGCAGCTTCACGCCATGATCGGCGCAAACGCGCCAGAAGGTGCCGGGGTCGGGCGTGCCAACCGGCTTGCCTTCAAACAAGACGGTGGTGCAGCCGGCCAGCAGCGGCGCGTAGACGATGTAGGAATGCCCCACCACCCAGCCGACATCAGAAGCCGCCCAATACACACCGCCGGGCTTCATCCCATAAACCAATTCCATGGAATGATGCAGCGCGACGGCATGCCCGCCATTGTCGCGCAAAATCCCCTTGGGCTGGCCGGTGGTGCCTGAGGTGTACAAGATGTAAAGCGGATCAGTTGCCGCGACAGAAACGCACGCATGCGGTGCGGCGGCGTCTTCCACCGCCAGCAAATCCTCATCCCGCCCGGGAGTCAGATCGCAAGGCGCTTGCGGGCGCTGCAGGATCAGTACGCAGGATGGCTTATGCGGCGAAAGCGCAATCGCTTCATCCAGCAGCGGCTTGTATTTCACGACGCGCCCTGGCTCCAAGCCGCAGGATGCGCTGATGATCGCTTTCGGTTTGGCATCCGCAATACGGCTCGCGAGCTCCGCCGCCGCGAAGCCGCCGAACACGACGGAATGCACAGCACCAAGCCGCGCGGTTGCCAGCATGGCAATCGCTGCTTCCGGCACCATGGGCATATAGATCACCACGCGGTCGCCCTTGGTAATGCCGCGCGCGGCCAGGGCGCCGGCCAGCTTCGCCACGCGGTGCTGCAATTCGGCATAGGTGATGCGCTGAACCTGCCCGGTCATCGGGCTGTCATAGATGATTGCAACCTGCTGCCCGCGCCCGGCAGCGACATGGCGATCCACGGCATTATGGCAGGTATTCAGCGCCGCATCGGGAAACCAGCGCCCGTAAACGCCCATCGAGGCATCAAAAATCCGCTGCGGTGCGCGGTCCCAATCAATGCCGCGCGCAGCCTCTGCCCAATAGGCTTCGGGGTCGCGCTTCCAGCGCGCATGGGTCGCGTCATATTGCGTGGCCTCGGACATTGTTCCCCCCTTTTTTGCGGTAGCGCTGAACTGGACTTAGCGTGCCGTCTTGGCCCGGCGCAGCGCAAGCCCCGATGCAATAATCGCGCGCCGCGCCGCCTGGTTTTGCGCTGGCGCAAGCCAGGCGCCGAGATTTCTGGAAACCCTCAGCCAAATCATGCAAGCCTGATCCCATGCCCCTGCCACGCCCCACCCCAAGCCTGCCCGCCCGCCCGTGAGCGGCTTCCTCCGCCGTGCCCTGGGTGCACTTGGCAATGGGCTGAAGCCTGGCTTGCGCGAATTTCTTCGCGCCCGGGCGCATTTCCACGCGGCCCTTCCCGCCGGCCCGCTGATCGCCCAGCGCTATGTGGTGTTTGATCTGGAATCGACGGGGCTTGATGTCAGCGGCGGCGACCGGCTGCTGTCCATCGGCGCGGTCCGGCTACGCGATGGCGAGGCGCGCGAAAGCTTCACCACCCTGGTCAACCCCGCCCGAGCCATCCCGCCCGGGTCCATCCGCTATCACGGCATTACCGACGCCATGGTGGCCGACGCACCGCCCGCCGCTGAAGCGCTTGCGCAGTTTCAGGAATTTATCGGTGATGATGTGCTGGTGGCGCATAATGCTGCGTTCGACCGCGCCCTGATCTTCGCTGAGGAGTTTCGCGGCGCGCCCGCCATCGGCAATCCCTTCCTGTGCAGTGTTGAGACGTCACGCTGGCTGGACCCCGAGGAAGCGGATCATTCGCTCGATGGCTTATGTGGCCGGGCGGGGATTGTGATTGCCGGGCGGCATCAGGCGCTGGGTGATGCGGAAGCAACCGCGGCGCTTTGGGTCAGCCTGATCGCGCGTGCCGTGGCGCGCGGCGTGGATGATCTGGCCGAATTGGCCCGGCGCAGTCGCATGACCGCCGCCATGGCCGCGACGGCAGAGCATTTTTGAGCAGGCCGCCTACCAGACCTGCCCAGTGAAACCCGCGAAGCTGGTGCGGGAGAAGCTGCGCACTGCCTTCAAAGCCCCCCGCAATGCCTGCCGCGCTTCCTTGGGCATGGCTGCGGTGTCCACCAGATTGCCGGGGCGGCGGCCGGCGGCGTGATCCGCCAATTGTTGGCGCAAGACAACATCCAGCAGCAGGGCAAAGCCAGCCTGCAAAGTGTTTGCTTCCCGCGCCGCGATACTGCCCCGCGCAGCCAGGCCAGCGATGCGCGCCGATGTGCCGGTTTCAGTGATGCCATCGCGCAGCGCCAGAAGCCGGGTTGCCGCCACCAGCGGCATCAGCCCGTGCAGCTTCAAATCCGTCCGGCTGCCGGGGCCGGGTTCATCATCGGCAAAGCCACCAAATAGCGTGAGCCCCACCTGCAGGCTGCTGTTTTGCGCTGCCATGGCCGCCAACCAGGCCGGGCGCGAGGCCAATAGCGCGGCCAGATGTTGCCTGAGCGAAGCCGCCTCTGCCTCGCCCCCCTGCGCGGGGCGGAAATCAAACACGATATCGCCAAACAGCAGGGCCGCCCCGGCGCGACGATTGGCCCAGACGCCCATCTGATCGCGCCATTGCCGCGCGGTTTTCCGCCAAAGCGGATTGCGCGCCATGATCCCCCCAGGACAGAGCGGAAACCCTGCCTTATCCAGGCGCTGGTTGAAATCCTCGGCAAAGGGGCGGAACCAGGCATCCACGGTGCCGTGGTCCTGATCCGGGTAGTCTTCCAATATCAGGCCATTATCCTGATCAGGCGTCAGCAGGCTTTCGCCCCGCCCCAGGCTGCCCATGACCAGCAGGGTGAAGGGCACCGGCGCCGCGCCGTGATCGGCCAGCGTTTCCGCCAGAATGCGCCGATGCAGATCAAGGTTGATGCCATTGACCAGCCGCACCACGGCTTCGGCACCAAGACCTTCCGCCAACAGGGTGCGGGCAATGCCGGCCTGGGCGGCTTTGATGGCCGCAACATCGCCTGATAGCGCTTCAAGATGGGTCAGCAACCCGCCCGAGACAGCCGCAAGCGCCTCGGCCCGATGCAGCATGCCAAGGCAGCGCCCTGCCGCATCCAGCACCGGCAAATGCCGGAGGCCATGTTGGCGGAGCAGCGCAATGGCACGCCAGAGCCCTTCTTCTGGGGCGCAGGCGATCAGCGGCGCGGTCATGGCGGCGGCAAGCGGTACTTCGGGGGAAAGCTGAAACGCCACGCGGCGCGCGATGTCCTGTTCTGTCAGAATGCCAATGGCGCAGCCCGCTTCATCCACCACCATCAAGGCCGAAGCGCGTGCCGCCGCCATGGTGGCGATGGCCTGTCCCAAGGGGGCTTCAGCCGGTAGCGCCGGCGGCGCTGCGCCCATGGCCGCGCTGGCCGGGCCGGTCAGGACGGCGATGGGGGCATGGCCGGATGGGGTGGCGGGCATGCCTCAATCCTAACCCAAACTGATCTGGCCAAGACATGAAAAAAGCGACGCCGTCATCGGGCGCCGCTTTTGTCACATCAGCAGGGCAGGGCGGCAGCGCCGCCCCAACCAATGCTTACTTGTCGTCTTCCGCGTAAATGTCGCGGTCCTTGGTTTCCGGCACGAAGAAGGTGCCGATCACCACCGTCATCAGCGCAATGACGATCGGGTACCACAGCCCGTAATAAACATCCCCCGTCTGCGCGATCATGGCGAAGCTGGTGGCCGGCAGTAGCCCGCCGAACCAGCCATTGCCGATGTGATAAGGCAGCGACATGGAGGTATAGCGGATGCGCGTTGGGAATAGCTCCACCAGCGCCGCCGCGATCGGCCCATAAACCATGGTGACATAGATCACGAGCAGCGTGAGCACCCCGATCAATACCGCCGGCTGTTCCCGGAAAACATCAAAGGGCGAGGACATTTTCACGACTGAGGGGTTGGACGCCGCCGGATAGCCCGCCGCCGTCAGCGCTGCCGCCAAATCCCGCGCGAAGGTTGGGCTATTGGCCGGCAGCGGCTGCTGGCCCTGGATATGCACCGTGGCGACCGTGCCTGCCGGGGCGTGTTCGACGGTGTAATTCACCGAAGCCCGCGCCAGCGCTGCCTTGGCGATATCGCAAGGCTGGGTGAAGCGCGCCGTGCCGGTCGGGTTGAACTGGAAGGAACAGCCCGCGGGATCGGTCACCACCCGCACCGCAATTGTCTGATGCGCCTTATGCAGATCGGGATTGGCTTCCGCGCTCAGCAGCTTGAACAGCGGGAAGTAAGTAAGGGCCGCAATCAGGCAGCCGCCCAGGATGATCGGCTTGCGGCCAATCCTGTCCGAAAGCCAGCCAAACAGCACGAAACCGCCGGAACCCAGCACCAGCGACCAGGCAATGAGCATGTTGGTGGTGAAGCTATCAACCTTGAGCACTTGGCCCAGGAAGAACAGGGCGTAGAATTGCCCCGTGTACCAAACCACCGCCTGACCAGCGACGAGGCCGAGCAGCGCGAACAACGCCACCTTGGCATTCTTCCACTGGAAGAAGGCTTCGGAAATTGGCGCCTTGGAATGCTTGCCTTCCGCCTTCATCTTTTGGAAGGCCGGGCTTTCTTCCATTTGCAGGCGGATCCAGACGGAAATGCCCAGCAGCACAATGGAAAGCAGGAAGGGCACGCGCCAGCCCCAGGCCTTGAAGGCATCCGGGCCGACCGCAAGCTGCGTGAACAGAATCACGAGCAGCGACAGGAAAAGCCCTGCCGTCGCAGTGATCTGAATGAAGCTGGTGTAAAAGCCGCGCCGTCCATGTGGGGCGTGTTCGGCCACATAGGTCGCCGCACCACCATATTCGCCACCCAAAGCCAGGCCTTGCAGCAGGCGCAGGATGATCAGGACCACCGGGGCGATAATGCCGATCTGATCCGATGTGGGCAGGATACCGACCACGAAGGTGGAAGCGCCCATGATCAGGATAGTGATCAGGAAGGTGTATTTGCGCCCGACCAGATCGCCGAGGCGGCCAAACACCAGCGCGCCGAAGGGGCGCACCAGGAAGCCGGCGGCAAAGGCGATCAGCGCGAAGATATTGCGGGTGGTTTCGGGGTATTGGCTGAAGAAGTTGGCGCCAATAACGGCAGCCAATGAACCGTAAAGATAGAAATCATACCATTCGAAAACCGTACCGAGGGAGGAGGCAAGAATGACCTTCCTCTCTTCACGGGACATTGGCCGGGGTTCAGCCCCGCCGCCCGCTGTTGTTGCACTCATTGAGACGCCTTCCTTCTCTTCTGTCGTTGCCCGCTTGCCGCCGGTTGGCAGGACGCGCCGCCCAAGGCGGTTTTGGCGCTCGGCACGTTCAAAGGGGCCGGGGCAAAGCCACAGGGCAAGCGTGACTGTGATGCGCGGGAATTGGGCGTTTCGCAACAAAAAATTAAGGAAAATAACAAAAATTACGAAAAATTTCTTGTTAATTACAAAAATTTCAGGATATTTGTGAAATTCTTGTCATGCAAATCAAGTTTCATGGTGGGTGCCATTTCCTAATTCCAGACGCAGCCGAGCCAGGGCGCCAGCCCGTGGCGCCCGCAAAACCGCCCATATTGTGTCCGGATCAGGTCGCCGCGTTCATTCCGGCTGCAAGCCGCGCCGAAAGCCCCGCCGGGTCGAAGCCGCGTTCCATTTCCTGCTGGGTCGAGACCATGTGAAACCGTAGCGCCCCGCGGATAGACGGGGCTTCGCCCTTGCGCTGGTCCGGGTGGATCGGCAGGGTCGCGAAAAGTGGCGCCTCGGCCAGCAAGGGCAGGGTTCTGGCGTCATGCGGGGCGGCCAATTGCAGCCCGGCCAAATGGCCCGGCAGGGCGGCAAGGCTGGCCGAAAAGGCCTCCTGCTCCTCGGGGGGCGGGGCTTCTTCCGTCATGAAATCGGCATGAAGGACCACCAATTGCTCGAGCAAAAGCGCCTCCCGCCCTGGGCAGAAGGGGCGCAGCCAAGCCTCGGCCAGGGCCACGACATCGCTTTGCGCGGTCAGAAAAACCTGCCAACGGCAATGGTTTAGCGCGGCCATGAAGTCGGGATTGCCGAAGAAATCCCTCTCATTTCGTCCGATCTTGACCCGGCAATAATCAAGCACGGTCTTCTGCGCGACGAAGGCACCCTGACGGTGCAGGAAGGCCCCAAAATCCCGGGGCTCCTGTGATGGCGGGGTGCCCAGTAAGCGGCGTAGAAAGCGCATCAGAAGCTGGATTCCTTAAAAAAAGCTTGTTGCGACTGGATTAACAGCATGTTATCGCCGCCAGTGAATCGGGCTGTCAAATGCCCGAATCAGGTCATGCGGAATCGTGGCCAGGGCAGGTCAACAGGTCGCTCCCCAGGGGCGATCATCGGAGGAGGCAGGTTAATGCCATTGGTTGAATCTGGGGGCGCGCCGTCAAATACGGAAGCCCCCGCGGTGGATAAGGCCACCGCAGCGGCCCATTGGGCCAAAACTTCCAGCCTGATGTTGCTGGTTTTGGGCATTTGGTTCTTTGCGAGCTTCCTGGTGCATATTTTTGCGCCCTCGCTGAACGGCATCCGCATTCTTGGCTTCCCCTTTGGGTTTTACATGGCCGCGCAGGGCAGCCTGATCATCTTCGTCGTCGCGCTATTTTGGTTCGGCAAGCGCCAGAACCAGATCGACGAAGAATTCGGCGTGCAGGAGGATTGATCCCATGAGCGGAGCTTCTAAGGAAAAGGATCCCTTTATCGCCTCACTCGGCAAGATCTACGCCGGCTACACGGGCGGTTTCGCGGCCTTCGTTATTCTGATCGCTATTCTCGAACAAATGGGCGTGCCCGATCGTATTCTGGGCTACCTGTTCGTTGGCCTCACCATCGGCGTTTACGCCTATATCGGCATCATCAGCCGTACCCAGGCGGTCGCTGAATACTACGTCGCCGGGCGGCGCGTACCTGCCCTTTACAATGGTATGGCAACCGGTTCGGACTGGATGTCGGCGGCAAGCTTCATCGGCATGGCGGGCAGCCTTTACGCCCTTGGCTATGGCGGCTTGGCCTTCATCCTGGGCTGGACCGGCGGTTACATGCTGGTCGCCATTCTGCTGGCGCCCTATCTGCGCAAATTCGGCCAATATACCGTGCCGGACTTCCTGGGCGCGCGTTACGGCGGTAATGCCGCCCGCCTGATCGGCGTGGTCATCCTGATCACCGCATCCTTCGTTTATGTCGTGGCGCAGATTGTTGGTGTTGGCATCATCACCCAGCGCTTCCTGGATGTGTCCTTCGGCGTTGCGGTGTTTGTGGGTCTGGCCGGCATTCTGGTCTGCTCCATGTTGGGCGGTATGCGCGCCGTCACCTGGACACAGGTGGCGCAATATATCGTGCTGATCATCGCCTATCTGATCCCGGCCTTCCTGATGTCGGCCAAGGTCACGGGCGTGCCGCTCCCGCAGGTCATGTATGGCTTCGCGCTGGAACGTATTGCTGAGTTGGAAAACGGCTTCCGTGCCGCGGGCATGACCCCGCCGCCCGGTGTGACCGGCTGGCACAGCGCCCCCTTCATTGGGGCAAATGGGCAATTCTCGATGCCGGCGGCGATCAATTGGTTCGCGCTGGTCTTCTGCCTCATGGTCGGCACGGCGGCGCTGCCGCATATCCTGATGCGCTACTTCACCACGCCTTCGGTGAAGGAAGCCCGCCAGTCCGTGGCGTGGTCGCTGTTCTTCATCTTCCTGCTGTACTTCACGGCGCCGGCCTACGCGGCCTTCGCCAAGGTGGAAATCTACCAGAACATCATTGGTCAGCCGATCG
This sequence comes from Roseomonas sp., assembly GCA_020249465.1. GTDB lineage: Bacteria > Pseudomonadota > Alphaproteobacteria > Acetobacterales > Acetobacteraceae > Neoroseomonas. The sequence continues at coordinate 36,311 of JADCFP010000034.1, forward strand.
CGAGCCTGCCCGACTGGATCAAGAACTGGCAGATCATCTCCCCCTATGGGGTGCCGTGGATCAATATTGTTGACGTCAACCGCGACGGCATCCTGCAATGGAATGAATTCCGCATTCATCCGGACGTGGTCGTGCTTGCCACACCGGAAATCGCGGGCCTGCCTTATGTGATCGCGGGTCTGGTGGCGGCGGGTGGTTTGGCCGCGGCGCTTTCCACCGCCGATGGTCTGCTGCTCGCGCTCGCAAACGCGCTGTCGCATGACGTGTATTACAAGATGATTGACCGCAACGCGCCGACCGCGCGCCGGCTGATCGTCTCTCGTGTCCTGTTGCTTGCTGTGGCTGTTGCTGCGGCCTGGACAGCTGGCAATGCGGGGGCGGATATTCTGTTCCTTGTGGCCTGGGCCTTCTCCATCGCTGCCGCCGGGCTATTTGCGGCGCTGGTGATGGGGGTTTGGTACAAGAAAACGACGAATACCGCCGCCGTTTTAGGCATGGCCGTCGGCTATGTGGTCACCTTTGGCTACATGATCCATTCGGAATGGTTCGGGATGGATTTCATCCAGCTGTTCGGATCGAAGGATGCGATCATTGCGGCGGCACGCCAGGTAGGCAGCATCAACCAGAACTTCACCTCGCCTGAATTGCGGGCAGAAGCGGCGGCCATTCTGGCCAATACCGCTGCGGTGAAGGATGGCGCGCTGGCTTGGATCGGTAACATCTGGGGCAGCCCGATGACGACCGATACCATCGTGCTGCGTAATCGGGTGACCGGGCGCATGTGGGGGATTGGCAGCATTTCCGCCGGTATCTTCGGCGTGCCGATTTCCTTCCTCGTCATCTATGTCGTTTCGCAATTCACCACAGCGCCAAGCCAGGCGATGCAGGATTTCATTGACGATATCCGTATCCCGAAGGGTGGTGTCCGTCTTGCTGACAAGAGCGAGGCGGTGGAGTAACAAATCTTCGCCCCGGCGGAGAAAGGATTGGGGCGGTTGCGGTAACGCAGCCGCCCTAACATTTAGCGCCTGATCCGCGAAGGCCGGAGGCCGCAGCGGTGAATCAGTCGCTCGAAAATGGTATGGCGTGATACGACAAAACGGATCGCGCTATAGAGGGTCATGGAAAGCAATTTCATCCTTGGCTATCTGCCCTTTTGGCTAGTGACCTATTTCCTGGCGCTCACCGCCTGGGGCTGCATCGGGCGCTTCATGATGCAATTCTTCATGACGCCCACGAATAGCAATTACATCTGGCGCGGCTTTCAGATGCTGACCGGCTGGGCGGTCTGGACCGCCGAGCGGCTGGTGCCGTCCTATGTCTCGCCACCCTTCCTGCCCTTGGTTGCCGCTTTCTGGCTTTTCGCGGTGCGGATGATCTTCGGCCTGCTGATGGTGGGGCTTGGCTATGCGCCGCGCATCAGCCCGCCGGGGGCGGGGTAGCCGCCATGATGACCCCGCAAAACCTTTTCGTCGCGACGGTTGCTACCTGCCTGCTGAATGGCATGATCAGCCCAACCCTGCCAGTGGTCTGGCATCTTTACCCCGTCTGGCTGCCAGAGCTTTTCTCGCCGACCAAGGAGGTTGTCTATTACGGAGCCTCGCTGATCGTCTCCACCGCGACGCTTTTGCTCTCCGCCGTGCCGGCTGCGATCTCTGAGCGGTTGGGGCTCAGCCTGGAACGGGCGATGATGGTCTGGTTCGGTACGGCGCTTTTGCTGATATTGCTTGGCCTGGGCTGAGCGCCGCTTCACGCAACCGCGTGTTTCCAACCGCGCCTCGGAAGGGCTAGGCTTTCCGCGACTGCCCACGGATATCCTGGGCGCATGAGGGCCACGGCTTGGAACGGCTTGAGGCAATGGCGGATCTGGTCATCCGGCGCGCGCTTGGCTTCGCGAGCCTCGCCATCGTGCTCATCTTCCTGTCGCTTTCCTTCCAATGGGCGCTGGCGCTGCGCTCAGGGGCGATGCTGGTGACGCTGCTTTGGCTGATTGTGCTGCTGAAACTCGTCTATGTGCCAAGCCAGGATATGCGCCAGAGCGAGATCTGGCTGATGGTGGCGGAACGCCGTGCGGCCGATGCGCTGCCGATGCAGAACGCCATGCGCCAGGCCTTCGCAAACCGACTGCGTTGGCATTCGGACAGGATCGGTGCTGTCGCGATCTGCCTTTGGGGGCTTTATCTGTTGGTGAGTGTTGTGACGTGATCCCAAGCGTATTACACCTTCTCCGTGAAATTCGAACAACATCCTTGTGTTAAACTGACGCTTGGCCGGGAGAAGCCGTAGCCAATGATGCCGCCGACGAAGAATGCCGCTGCGCAGTTCTCGGAAGCCATGAGGCTGCTCAGGCTTGGCAAGCACGCAGAAGCTGAGGCCGCTTGCCTAGCCACGCTGAAGCGCAATCCGCGCCATGCCGAAGCGCTCCATCTGGCAGGCTTGCTTGCCACGCAGCTTGGCCAGCCCGAGGAAGGCGCGACACGTCTACGCCGTGCCCTGACGATGAAGCCCAAGGATGCCGATCTGCATGGGCATTTGGCTTTGGCCCTCATTAAACGCGGCCAGAATGACCAGGCCCTAGCCAGTCTTGAACGCTCCTTGGCCTTGAACCCCCATTCAGTTGAAAACAGCATGAATTACGGGGAGCTTCTTTTGCATCTTGAACGCCACGCCGATGCCATCAAGGTATTTGATGGCGTCATCGCACGGCAATCAGGCCATGCGGCAGCACATCATCAACGTGGTCGCGCCTTGACCGAAGCCGGTCTGTGGGACGAAGCGCTGGCGGCGCATGCAAAGGCACTCAGCCTGGACCCTAACGCGCCGGATTATCCGCTTGGTGTTGCGACGGCGCTTTGCCGGCTTGGCCGTTCAACCGAGGCGTTGCCCTTTGCGGAGCAAGCCCTGCGGCTCAAGCCCGATTTTGACTTGGCACTGCTCAGCCGGGCGGAGATCCTGTTGGAACTTGGCCAGCGCGACGAAAGCGCCATCACGGTTGACGCCGTGATGGAAATGAAGCCGCAATCACCGCGCGCGCGACGCTGGCTTGGCAAGGTGTTGATGGCCTTGGGCCGGCCGGAGCGCGCGCTGATGGTCGCTTCGGATGATTGCGACGCCACGAGTAACGATCCCGTCCCGCATATCAACCGCGGCACGATCCTGACGGCGCTGAATCGGCTTGAGGAAGCGCGGCTTTCCTTTGATTGGGCCTTGGCCCTGAACTCAGCTCATGTCGAAGCCCGCTATAATCGCGCGTTTACGCTGCTGGCGCTTGGGCACCTTGAAGATGGCTGGCGTGATTACGAATATCGCCTGCTGCGTCCGCAAGGGCGCTTGCGCCGCCGCTTCCCGGAGCCTGCCTGGCAGGGCAAGGAGCCTCTCAAGGGAGGGCGGCTTTTCACCTATTGCGAACAGGGCTTCGGCGATACCATCCAGTTCGCGCGCTATGCCATAATGGCCGCTGATGCTGGGGCGGACGTCGTTCTTGCCGTGCAAGGCACGCTGCTTGGTCTTTTCCAGGATTTCCATGCGGGCGTGACCGTGATTGGCGAGCAGGCGCCTGCACCCGCCTACGATCATCACTGCCCGCTGCTAAGCCTGCCTCTTGCTTTTGGTACTGGGCTTGGATCCATCCCCGCCTGGCGTGAAGGCTACTTGAAGCCACCATCCGAAAAGCTGGCAAGTTGGGCCCAACGCGTACCACAGGGGCGTCGACGCATCGGCCTTGTCTGGAGCGGCAATGCTAACCACAGCAATGACGCCAATCGTTCGATGCCGCTCAAGCATCTGATGCCGCTATTTCAGTCTGACGATGTTTGGGTGTCGCTGCAAAAGGATGTGCGGGATCGGGACAAGCCCGCGCTCGACGCTGCCGGCATTCTTGATCTTACCTCGGAGATTGGTGATTATGCTGATACGGCGGCGCTGATTTCCGCGCTTGATCTGGTAATTACTGTTGATACGTCGGTCGCCCATTTGGCCGGCGCACTCGGCAAAACTGTATGGCTGATGCTGCCCTTTGCGCCAGATTTCCGGTGGTTCCTGGATCGCGAAGATTCGCCCTGGTATCCCAGCATGCGGCTGTTTCGCCAAGAGCGATTGGGGGATTGGGACGGGGTGGTTCGGCGGATCCGCGCGGCGCTTTAGAGAAGTCCGCCTGCAGATAGAAAATCTGAACGCGTCAAGATGTTCGAAGAACAACGAGATAGAGCGCGTTGCGTGAACCCAGGTGAACGCAACACACTTCAGCCGTGAAGGCGCCTGTTTGGGCTTATTGAACGCGGATTCCGGCAGCGCGGATAATTGGTGTCCAGCGGTCAATCTCCCCCTGAATATGCGCGGCGAAAGCCTCGGGCGTGCCGCCCATCACAACGGCGCCTTGCTGGCGCCGCAGGGTTTCAACAATTTCGGGCTGCACCAAGATCGCGTTGAAGGCAGCATTGGCCCGGGCGACAATATCAGCGGAAAGCCCCGCCGGCCCGACCAAACCATACCATAATGATCCGGTGACCCCTGGCACGGTTTCGTTCATTGTCGGCAGGTCGGGCAAGCCGGTAAAGCGCTGTGGCGTACTGACCGCGACCATCCGCACGGTGCCCGCCTGTAGGAATGGCGCGGCGGAGGAGATGGAGGTGACAGTCAGATCAACCTCACCCTTTGCGACGGCAGCGACCATATCGGCACCGCTGCGGTAGACCACATGCAGCATTTCCATCCCACCGCCGGCACGGCGCTGGAGCAATTCCATCGTCAGATGGCTGATATGGCCGGCGCCAACACTGCCAAAACTGAACCCGCCTGGCTTTGCCTTCGCAGCGTTCAGAATGGCGGCAAGATCCCGTTCCGCCAGCGTGCTGCGTGCCACCAGAATAAGCGGCATATCCGCGAGAAAAACAATCGGCGTAAAGGCGCGCCGCGGATCATAGGGCAGGTCCCGATACAGTTCATGCGCCAGCGCACCTGAAGCCAATTCACCCATCAATAAAGTGCTGCCATCAGGCCGCGCCTGGGCAACATGCGCCGCGCCTATCGTTCCACCTGCGCCGGGGCGGTTATCCACGATAATGGTTTGCCCATTGCCAAGGGCGGGGAAATGCGGCGCCAGGATGCGGATCAGGATATCTATTGCCCCGCCTGGGCCAAAGGGCACGACGACGCGCACTGGCCTGTCGGGCCAGCTTGTGGCTTGGGCCAGGGCGGGGTGGCGCAAGCCTGCAAGACTCAGGGCCAGGGCTGTTCCCTGAAGAGCAAGTGACCGGCGGCTTAGCATGGCTTCTTCCTTCTGCTTCGGGTTTCGCCTCTTTTTCAGGAAGCAAGCCTGCTTTTTCCCGGTCAGAAGCGCAAGTTTTCGGTGCAATCAGGTGCGGCCTGCTCAGGCTTTCTGTTGCTGCGGATAGGTGCCCGGATACTTGCTGGACTTGCCCCTATGAAACCGGACACTTGGCTTGGTTGGATAACTGGCTTGCTACGAACTCACGTGGCGAGCGCATGCGCAAGCCTGAATGCGGGTGGATGTTGTTGTAATCCTCGAACCAGGCTGGCAGTTGCTTGAGTACGGAGATGGCGTCTTACCTTGGGTTCACGCGGGCATAGTCGCGTTTAAGGGTTTTGACGAAGGCCTCGCAGACGCCGTTGCTCTCCGGGCTACGGACCGGCGTGAAGCATGGAACAAGGTTCAGGGCTGCGGCGAAGTCAGTGGTCTCAGCTCCGGTATAGGCTGAACCATTATCAGCCAACCTTCACCGCGAAAAAGCGTGAGGTGATGTCCACCCCATCCCCGCCCAAGGCGGTCACAATCACGCGTTCCGGCCCAGGCAAGGCTGCCAAGGCAGCGTGATCAGGCAGAAGCGCCACTACCTGTTCGGGGCTTTCCATGACGCAAATCCAATCACGCGCGCCATGCACTTTTCGCGGCGTGGCTCCAAGCGCGGAGGTAAGCGCCGCCGGCGCTGCGGCGGGTTCGGAAAGCCTTGCCGGGAAATCAAGAATGAAGCGCTGCCCATCCGCTTCCACCAGCAAGGGGCCGGAGAGTGTGTGAAAGGTGAAGGGCGGTGTTTGCTTCAATTCGCGCGCCAGCACAAAAGCGGTCGCCAGTGTTGCATGGTCGCACATCTCAACCTAGACCTTGGGGATAAACCAGCGGAGCCGCCAGCCAGTGCCTTCGCGCATGATAAAGGCGGTTTCTGAGAGATTATGCTCGACCGCCATGGCCTGCATCACGGCATCCGGCAGCGGCGCTTCAAGCGGCACCACAGCAGCGGAATTGCCGGCAAAGGGGCGGGGGGGTAAAGGCGTCAATCAGGAAAAGCGGGAGTTTCATGGCGGATGCAGACAAGATCACCTAAACGATCTTTAAGCCTCAGTCAGACCTGGATGGATAGACTCGTGATCATCGCAAAGGGATCCTGAGGAACGCTTGCCGCCGCAATCGCCGCTGTTGCCTCTGCCATCAGAAAACGTTCAGCAAAAGCATTGACCTTGTCCGCGTTCTGTAAATCGGCAAGATTCATCCTTGTCGTGATGGCGCGTGCCTGGGTTTCGATCGGTTGAATGGCTATTTCAATCGGCAGGCCCAATGCCCCAAGAACGACGCGGCTCATTACTGAATTTGCCAAGATGTCATAAGCCGTCTTCATATTCTTGGCATTTTCCATGAAGTATATCGCGTCTGCCATTCCTGGATTGGTGGTGCTTAGGCCTGTGCGATATTCGTATTTAGTATAACCGCTCGTTAAAATATCCAGCATTTTCGGATCAGCGAGACTGCCGAGGGAGCTCACGAATTTCATCTGTTCCACAATAAGAGACGCTTCAGAGGTCATGATCCGCGTGACTGAGCCAACAGAAGACGTGGAATACGGACGTCCATCGCGGCCATTCAACACCTGCTGCGAACGCGTGTAAAGCGATTGCGCCCGATTTTGCTCTTCAATGGTGACGGCTGACGTCAGCATGCGATCAGCCATGGCCGCTGATACTTCCAGGGCAAAATTGACATTTCCATTGATGCCATCCTGGTGGAAACTTTCCAGTCTGCGCTGAAATTCCTTTGACCAAGCGTCAGAACCAGGCGCATCCAGAACGGCCAATCTTTCGATCCGCTCGGCAACGCCGGCGGCATTACGGCGCACCTGTTCCAAAGAAATACTCGCCTCCAGCAGGGCGGCCCGTGCATCACGCGACATTGACGCGGAAAGACTGGTATCGGCTTCAACCTCAATCAAGGCATCGTCCAGTCGCTGAAGCGCTGAAGCATAAGACCCGGCACGCACCATCGGTGCCATCTCCCTCAGGGCATTCCAGGCTGACATAGCCAAACCAACTGGCGGCGTTTCACCTAGCGTAATCGCGCTCAGCGCTGCCTTGGCGCCATAGGCCACTTCAAGCTGACCGCGTGGCAGGTTGGGCGGCGGGGTATTTTTCATGGCCTCCACCACGGCCGTAGCTTCAGTCTCGGAGATACGCTTGATCGGTACATCTTCAATTGGTGTGGTCGTCGGCCTGCCATCACGGCTATTGAGCACTATTGTGGAGCGATCAGAATAGGACTTCGCCAGATCCGCATCGAAAGAATTGATCGAACTATCCACCATGCGCTGGGCCATGGCGGCCGCAACCTCAAGCGCGAAATTCGCGTTTCTTTCTATACCATCCTTGTGAAACGCGTCCAGGCGTACCTTGTAGGCGGATGACCAGGCAGGGTTGTCTGGCGTATCCAGCATCACGAGCTTTTCGATGCGTTCGGCCACCCCAAAGGCATCGCGCGCCATCTGTGCCACCGCTATACCGCTTTCCATCAACGCCAGCCGGCCAGCGCGCGTTTGCTCCGCTGAGATACCGCCAGCGCTCTCAAGATCGGTTAAGGCCAGATCAATCGCGGATAGAGCGGAATCAAACTTACCTGTGCCGATGAGCAGCGCCGTTTGCTGGAGTGCATCGCGCACGATGCCGGGCAAATCACTGTCCGGAAGCTCGCCCATGCGGATGGTTACTGCTGTCAGCGTCGCCGAATAATCCAGCTCCAGTTTCGCGCGATCCATGGTGGCGTTCTCACCCGGACGCAACTGCCCTGCAAGCGCGGTAGTGACGCTATCCGCCAAGCCATCAAAGGCACTGACCCTTGGGAGCGGGGGCGGGTAGGTCGGCGCAGTCATCACCGCCTCACCCATTCGCAACTGGCTGGCAACAGCGGTTGTCTCCGCGTCAGTCAGCCCGACATAGGCAACAGTTTTTGGCGTGCTGGTCAGCAATAGGTTCAGCGTGGCCGCAGCATTCACCCAAGTGGTGCCAAGCTGCGCCGCAACGCCCTCGGGATCGTTTGGATCAGACAAAAGCGCCCGCTTGACCATGCCTGGGTTGCCGACCTGATCCGGCAAACCAAGCGCGGGCATGAGAACAGTCAGAACGCGCGGGTCGGAAAGCGCCTTGTCGAGGTCCTTTGCGGTCTCCAGAGCCTGACGAAATTGTGCGATCGCCGAAAGGGTGATTGGGTCCTTTGCTTCCTGTTCAAGTCCCTTTGTCTCAGCGCCCGGGACAATCAAGCGGCGAAAGGCAATGACAGCGTCGCTCGGGCTTGCCGCCACAGTCGGCATTGCCAAGGGCAGTGTCAGAGCGGTCGAGCCTGATTGGGTGAAAAGGCTCAAGACCAAACTTGATGACGCGTTGATAGTCATGACCCACTCCTAGGTTGCAAATCATTAAGAAATCACTGACGCCCTACCGGATCGACGGCTTTGCTTCAGAAACGTTACGTCAAAATCAAACTTGGCCACCCCATATTTTGTTGGGGAAGGCGCCTCAAACCTTGATGGAAAGGCTTGATATCGTTGCAAAAGGATCATTCGACGCATTGCTGGCTTTTGCCGCTGCCTTGTCGGCTTCCGCCATCAAATAGCGTTCGGCAATGGCGCGCACCTTGGCCGGGTCCTGCAAATCCGTCAGCTTCAGCCGAGAGGTCACGGCCCTCGCCTGAGTTTCAACCGGCTGAATGGCAAGCTGATCGGGCAGCCCCAAGGCGCCCAAGACCACGCGGCGCATGACGCCGTTCCCAAGAATGTCATAAACCGACTTAACCGTCTTGGCATTTTCGCTGAAATAGACAGCATTCGCCATGCCTGGATTGGCTTCACTTAGCCCAGTGCGATATTCGTATTTCGTGAAGCCATTGGTCAGGATTTCCAGCATCTTCGGATCAGAAAGACTGCCAAGGCGAAGCCCCGCCTTCATCGAATCTACGATCTTGCCGGCTTCAGAACCCAGGATTTTGGTTTGCAGCGTGCTGGCGAAACTGGAAAGCGGGCGTCCGTCACGGCCATTCAGGACTTGCCGGGACCGGCTTGCCAATGATTGCGCCTGCAAGGTCTCGTCCAAGTTGGTGGCGCTGTCCAGCATCCGATCAGCCATGGCAGCCGAGATTTCAAGCGCGAAATTCACATTGCCGTTGATGCCATCCTTATGGAAATTCTCAAGCTTGGTCTGGAAATCACGAGACCTTGTCGCAGCTGAGGGCGCATCCAGCGCGGCCAGTTTTTCAAGCCTTTCGGCAACACCCGTCGCGTTGCGCCGCACCTGTTCAATTAGGGCGCCGGTTTCAAGCAGGGCGGCATTCGCGGTACGCTTCATGGATGCGGGGATGCCGGTGTCATCCGCAATCGTGGCCAAGGCTTCATCCACGCGCTGAATAGCGGAGTTATAAGTTCCCGCCCGTATCAGCTTAGCGATATCCTTGAGGGCCTGGCTTCCAAGGCTTGGCATGCCAAAGACCGGCGTTTCCGCCAGCTTGATGGCGCTGAGCGCCGCGCCGGCAGCGTAAGTCACCTCAATCTGTGCGCGCGAGACATTGGGCGGCGCGGCGTTCTTCATGCTATCCAAAAGCTTCGTCGCATCTGCCTGAGTAATGCGCGCGGGTGGCACGCCTTCAATAGGTGTCTTGGTCGGCTTGCCATCGCGCTTATTCAGGATATTGGTTGCGCGATCAAGATAAATTTTGGCCAGATCACGCTCATCGGCATTCAGCGCGGCATTCTGCATGCGCTTTGCCATGGCAACGGCCACGTCCAGCGAAAAATTCGAATTCTTGTCAGCGCCTTCCTTTTGGAACGCATCAAGCCTGGTCTTGTAATCGGGCGCCCAGGCCGGGCTGCTTGGCGAATCAAGCGCCACCAGTTTTTCAACCTGCTCGGCCACCGCAAAGGCATCGCGGCGCATCTGTGCCAGCGCAATGCCGTTTTCCATCAGCGTCACGCGGCCCTGGCGCAATTGATCAGCCGTCAGCCCGCCTGCGCTATTAAGCGCAAGAAGCGCGTCATCCACAGCACCTTGCGCCCTGTCCAAGGACCCGCCTTGGATGAAGCCCGCCATTTGCTTCAGCGCATCCTTGGCGATGCTGGGCAATTCATCCGGCGGCACTTCGGCGCGCCTGATGGTCACCGCCGCCAGTGTCGCGACCTGTTCAACCTCGCGCCGCGCGCGATCGGGCACCAATTCCTCACCGGGGCGGAGCTGCGCAATCAGCGCGCTGGTTACCTTGTCCGGCAAGCCATCAAAACCGCGTAGCCTGGGCGTGGCTGCCTTGGTGACGGGCGCGGTGAGCACCGCTTCTCCAAGCCGCAATTGCCCGGCCACCGCGGTGGTTTCCTTATCCGTCAGCCCTTCAAAGGCGACAGTCTTGGGCGTGGTAGTGGCCTTCAGATTGAGCGTGGTGGCCGCATTCTTCCACGTGGTGCCAAGCTGCACCGCAACGCCCTTGTTGTCCTTCGGATCAGACAAAAGCGCCCGCTTCACCAGCCCGGGATTGCCCACCTGATCCGGCAGGCCAAGTGCGGGCATCAACACCTTCAAGACACGTGGATCGGAAAGTGCCTTGTCAATATTGGGCGCCGCATCCAGGGCTTGGCGAAACTGCGCCAGCGCCGTCAACGTCACAGGGTCTTTCTTTTCGCGCGCGAGGCCTTTTTCTTCTTCACCGGCTTTGGTGACGCGGCGGAAAGCCACCACAGCCTCCCCCGCGCTGGCCACAGGGGCAGCGTTACCGAAGGGAAGCATCAGCGAGTTTTGACCTTGTTGGCCAAATAACCCCGCTATAAGGGTGGCACTCATATTGATAGCCATGGGCGCAAGATGCGCGGGAAAAGATTAACAAATCCTGAAGAAAGCCGGCCCGGAGGGTATAAAATCAGCGCAAAATCGCAGGATCGCAGGTGAACGCGTGGTTAAGCGGCCCATGGCCGGCGCCGAAACCAGGTGCAGACGCAATGGCCGCGCGCACATAGGCCCGGGCGCGGATCACGGAATCCCTGAGCGAGAGCCCCTGCGCCAGGCCCGCCGCCACCGCACTCGCCAGTGTGCAGCCCGTGCCATGGGTGTGGCGCGTTGCAATCCGCCGGTCGCGGAAGATTTCAAGGCGCGTGCCGGTTGCCAGCAGATCGACCACCTCATCGCCCGGCAAATGCCCGCCCTTCAGCAGCACTGCCTTGGGGCCAAGCGCCAGCAGCGCCTTGGCCGCCTGGTGCATGGCGCCAACATCCTGGATGGCAAAGCCGCATAGGGCCTCGGCCTCCGGCAGGTTGGGGGTAAGCACGGCGGCGATGGGCAGCAGGCGGTGCTTCAAGGTCTCGGCGGCGTCCAGCACCAGCAAGGGGTGGCCGCCCTTCGCCACCATGACCGGGTCCGCAACCAAGGGTAGGCCAGGGGCGCGGGTGGTGATTTCATCGCAGACCGCGTCAATGGTCGCGCTATCGGCCAGCATGCCGGTCTTCAGCGCATCGGCCCCCAAATCATCCAGCACTACCGCAATCTGCTGGCGCAGGAAGGCCAGCGGCACCGGCAAAACCCCATGCACGCCAAGCGTATTCTGCGCCGTCAGCGCGGTGATCGCTGTCATGCCAAAGGCGCCCAGCGCCGTCACGGCCTTGAGGTCCGCCTGAATGCCCGCCCCGCCGCCGGAATCAGACCCGGCAATGATCAGCACACGCCCCTTCATGCCGCGCGCGCCTCCGCCCGGATCAGCTCAGCCAGGCGGCCCACCACGCCTTCCACCAGCGCCTCTTCTTCGGCTTCCGCCATGACACGGATCACGGGTTCGGTACCGCTTGCGCGGATCAGCACGCGCCCGCGCGCACCAAGGGCGGTTTCCTCGGCAGCAATGGCCTCGGTCACCACGGGCTTCGCGAGCGGCGAGTCGCCGGCATAGCGCACATTCACAAGGCGCTGGGGCAGGGGGGTGAAGCAGCGCAGCACCTCACTCGCCGGGCGCTTTTCTTCGACCAGCACGGAAAGCACTTGCAGCGCGGCGATCAGCCCATCTCCCGTGGTGCCGAAATCGGGCATGATCATATGGCCGGATTGCTCGCCGCCCAGATTGCAGCCGGCTTCTCGCATCTTCTCGCCCACATAGCGGTCGCCAACCGCGGTGCGGAGCAAGCCAAGCCCGCGTGCCGCCAGATAGCGTTCCAGCCCCATATTGGACATGACGGTGGCCACCACGGCGCCGCCGGTCAGGCGGGTTTGCGCATGCCAGGAATGGGCGATCAGGGCGAGTATCTGATCGCCATCAATCACCTGCCCGGCCTCATCCACCAGCACCAGGCGATCGGCATCGCCGTCCAAGGCAATACCCAGATCTGCGCGGCGTTCCTGCACCAAACCCGCAAGTGACGCGGGCGCGGTGGAACCCACGCCCTTGTTGATGTTGAAACCATCAGGGGCGACGCCAATCGGGATCACCTCGGCCCCCAATTCCCACAGCACCGTGGGCGCCACGCGATAACCGGCGCCATGGGCGCAATCCACCACAATACGCAGCCCATCCAATGTTTGCCCGCGCGGGAAAGATGCCTTGGCGGCTTCAATATAGCGCCCCGGCGCATCTTCCAGCCGGCTTGCGCGACCAAGCCTTGCGGATGGCACGAGCGCCGCACCCAGGTCGCCCGCCATCAGGGCTTCAATCTCCGCTTCCTGCTCATCGGTCAGCTTCAACCCATCCGGGCCGAACAGCTTGATGCCATTATCCTCATAGAGGTTGTGGGAGGCGCTGATCATCACGCCCAAATCCGCCCGCAAGGACCGCGTGAGCAAGGCAATGGCCGGTGTGGGCAAAGGCCCGACCAGCACCACGTCCATCCCCGCACCGATAAAACCGGCGGTCAGCGCCGGTTCCAGCATATAGCCGGAAAGCCGCGTATCCTTGCCGATCACGACCCGGTGGCGGTGATTGCCGCGATTGAAGAAACTGCCCGCCGCCTGGCCCAGGCGTAGCGCAGTTGCGGCATCCATCGGCGCGGCATTGGCCTTGCCGCGAATACCATCAGTGCCGAATAGTTTGCGGGTCGGGGCTGCTTCGCTCATGCGCGGCTTATAGCCCCTTGCCGGCTTCGGATGGAACCCGCCCGCGCCCGGCAAGCCGAGGCGCGGCGCGGGGTTCGGTTCAGGCGCGCCGGATATTCCAGAACAGCGGCGGCTGGCCCTTCAGCATGCCGGTCAGGTTCCGGCGATAGGCGGTCGGCTGGTAATACATGCCCGTCGGCACATAGGGCACTTCTTCAAAGGCGATGCGCTGCATCTCCCGCCCCGCTGCCGCTTCCGCTGCCGCATCCGGCGCGTTGAACCAGGCATCGCGCTGCGCTTCCATTGCCGGAATGGTCGGCCAGCCCGGCCAGGCATTTTCCCCATGACCACGGATGGAGGCGTGGCTCGCCGGATTCCAATGGTCAATCCCGGACCAGAAGGTGAAGAAGCCGGACCAGCCGCCCTGTTCCAGCGGATTGCGGCTGGCGCGGCGGGCGACCAGCGTGCCCCAATCCGTGCTGACCAGATCCACATTGAAGCCCATGCGGCGGAACAGATCCGCGCCGACAAGCGTGGCGGCATTGATGGAAGCAAGATCGGTCGCGTTCAGCAGCACCAGCCGCTGGCCCATGGCACCGGCGGCCTGCACTTCGGCACGCGCGGCATCAATATTCTTGCGCAAGCGATCCATGCCGACATTGCTCGCCATCGGGCTTTCCGGGGCGAAATAGCCAATGCCTTCGCGGCGCAAATCCGCGCGGCCTTCAACGCCTGAGGTGCCGATCACCGCAGTCATGAAGTCAATCTGATTGATCGCGGTCAGCACGGCGCGGCGCACGGCAGGGTTATTGAAGGGGGCGGCGGTGTGGTTCGGGCGGAAAATACCAATCAGCCCCGTGTCATTGATGATGTCCACACGGATATTGCGCGCCGCCGCACCGCGCATGAAAAGCGGGAACAAATCGGCGGTCGGCTGTTCCCACCAATCAATCTCACCCGATTGCAGCGCGGCCGAGGCGGTGCTGGCATCTGGAATGATCCGCCATTCCACGCGATCAAAATGCGTCACCTTGCCGCCGGCGGTCATGGAAGGCGCTTCCTGGCGCGGCACGTAATCCGCATTGCGCGCATAGGCGAGCATGGAGCCCGGCACCCATTCATTCTGGATGAAGCGATACGGCCCGCTGCCGACTGCCTCCGTGATATTCGTGAAGGGATCAACATTCGCGAGCCGTTCCGGCATGATGAACAGGCAGCTTGTGGTGACCTTCGCCAGGCAATCGAGCATTTTCGGGAAGGGTGCGTTCAGGCGAATTTCAAACACGCGGTCGCTGACTTCGACCATGTCGGCAACCCGCGACATCAGCACCTGGCCGAAGGCATCGCGCCGGCCCCAGCGCTTGATGGAGGCGATGCAATCCCGCCCACGCACCGGTGTATTGTCGTGGAACTTAAGCCCCTCACGCAGGGAAAAACGCCAGGTCTTGCCGTCATTTTCCACAACATGGCCTTCGACCATTTGCGGGCGCGGCTGGAATTTGTCGTCCATGCCATAAAGCTGGTCATAGACCAGGAAGGCGTGGTCGCGTGCGACGAAGGCCGTATTGGTGAAGGGGTCAATATTCGGCAGATTGGCGTGCGGCACGTAGCGCAGCACGCGCGGTGCCTGGGCGATGGCCGGCGCGCCCATGGAGGCAAAGGGGAGCGCCGCCGCGCCGCCGAGCAGGTGTCGTCTTTGAAGCATGTCATTCTCCCATTTGCGTGAGGCGAAGCCTTCGCCCTGTTTTGCTGAATTAAGTTTAGTGCGAAAGCCTTGGGTTATTCAATGATTAGCCAAAGTCTCCGTCTCAAAAGAACTGGTTCGGCGGCCTTGGCAGCCCCAAATGCTCCCGGAGTGTCGTCCCGGCATATTCCTTGCGGAAAATCCCCCGGCTTTGCAGCTCCGGCACCACGAGCCGCACGAAATCCTCAACCCCGCCTGGGATGGTTGGAAACATGATGTTGAAGCCGTCACAGGCTTCGGCCTCCAGCCAGTGCTGCATTTCATCGGCGATGGTCTTGGCGCTGCCGGTGAAGGACAACCCGCCATAGCCGCCAAGCGCCACGGCCAATTGCCGCACGGTAAGGTTTTCGCGCCGCGCGCGTTCCAGCACGCGTTGGCGGCCGCTTTGACTTTGATTGGTCTCGGGGATGTCGGGCAAGGGCGCATCCAGGTCGAAGGCGCGTGCATCGGTGCCAAGGGCGATGGAAAGCGCGCCCATGCCGCTATCTGGATGCACCAGGCTATCCAATAGCGCACGTTTTTCGCGGGCGGCTTCATCCGTTTCTGCCACCGTCACCAGCGCGCCTGGCAGGATCTTTATCAGCGCCGGATCGCGCCCCGCCTTGGCTGCGCGGGATTTGATATCGGCGTAATAGGCGCGCGCATCGGCAATCGGCCCGCCGGCGGCGAAGATCATCTCGGCGACCTCGGCAGCGAGTTGCCGGCCAGAATCGGAAGCCCCCGCCTGCACAATCACCGGCCAGCCCTGGACCGGGCGCGCGATGTTCAAAGGCCCGGCGATGGAAAGATATTTACCTTCGTGGTTCAGCTTATGCATCCGCGCGGGGTCCCAGAAGATGCCGCTTTCCTTGTCTCGGATAAAAGCGTCTTCCGCAAAACTGTCCCAAAGCCCGGTCACCACATCATGGAATTCGCGGGCACGCGCATAGCGTTCCGCGTGGTCCATGTGTTCCGTCATGCCGAAATTGCGCGCGGCATCGGGGTTGGAGGTGGTGACGATATTCCACCCCGCTCGCCCACCGCTGATGTGATCAAGCGAGGCAAAGCGCCGCGCGATATGATAGGGCGCGTCATAGGTGGTGGAAGCCGTGGCGATCAACCCAATCCGTTCCGTCACCATCGCGAGTGCGGATAACAGCGTGAAGGGCTCGAAAGACGTGACGGTACCGCTGCGCTTCAGCGCCTCAATCGGCATGTTCAGCACGGCCAGATGATCGGCCATGAAGAAGGCATCGAACTTGCCGCGTTCCAGGGTTTGGATGCAGTGAACCAAATGCTTCAGGCTGAAATTCGCCTCGGGCGCAGAGTCAGGATGGCGCCACCAGGCAGTATGGATGCTGACGGGGCGCATGAAGGCGCCGAGGTGCATTTGCTTAAAGTGCATACTCCGTTATCGAGCCCCGCCATTTGCGCAAGCCTGCCAGACGGCCAGCGCCTGGATGGTTTCCGCCACATCATGCACACGCAAAATGGCCGCGCCGCGCGCTGCGCCAGCGAGCGCCACGGCAAGGCTGCCGGCGAGCCGCGCTTCGGCCTGCTCCACCCCCGATAGCGTGCCGATGAAGCGCTTGCGCGACGCGCCCAGCATGATTGGGCAGCCAATCCCCGCGAGGATTGGCAAGGCTTCAATCAAGGCAAGGTTATGCGCCATGGTCTTGCCAAAACCGATGCCGGGATCAATCGCGATCCGCCCGCGCGCAATGCCGAGCGCTTCAAGTGTGGCCACACGGTCGCGCAGAAAGCGCGCCACATCCAAGACCACATCGGCGTAATCGGCCTGCGCCTGCATCTCGCGCGGGTCGGTGCCCGGCATATGCATCAGCACCACCGGTGTCTGCGTGCGTGTCAGCAAATCAACTGCCGCCGGATCATGGCGCAGCGCGGTCACGTCATTGATGATTTCAGCGCCGGCATCCAAGGCGGCCTGCATGGTCGCGGCATGGCGTGTATCGATGCTGACCGGCGCGGCCTTGGCCAATTCCCGCACCACCGGAATGACGCGGGCGATTTCCGCCTCAGGCGCAACCGGTTCCGCGCCGGGGCGCGTTGATTCACCACCAATATCCAGGATATCCGCGCCCGCTTCCAGCATGGCATGGCCCGCTTCAATCGCCGCGCTGGGATCAAAATGTCGCCCGCCGTCGGAAAAACTATCGGGCGTGATGTTCAGAATGCCCATCACCAGCGGGCGAGCGCTGGCTAGCCCGGCAAAGGGCAAGGGCCGCGCCGTGATCGCCTCGATCTCATCGCCCCACTCTTCCGGAAGCGCCGCGACAGGAAGGGTCGCGACTTCGCGCCCATCTTCGATCAGTCGTGCCAAGGAAAAGGCCAGATCGCCACCCTGCAAGGGTAGCGCCTGGCCTTCACCAATGGCCCGAAACGCGGCTGGGCCTGACAGCAGGCCCTGCGGATGCAACCAACGATCAGACGCCACGACTACTCAGGTGGCGGGCGCCGCGCCTGGGGAAAGCCCACCGGGGCGAATGCTGGGCCGGCCCGCCGTCGGCACGCTGCCGCGGCCCTGGTTCACCGGCTCATCCGGGCGATTGCGCACCACGGGTTCACCATTGATCACCTGACGGATTTCATCGCCGCTCAGCGTTTCATGCTCCAGCAAACCCTTCGCCAGCAAATGGAGTTCATCCATTTTTTCGGTCAGGATTTTCGTGGCGCGCGCATAGGCACCATCAATGATTCCGCGGATTTCCGCATCAATCATGCGCGCGGTTTCTTCCGAGACATTCTTCGTTTGCGTCACAGAATGGCCGAGGAACACTTCCTGGCTATTGTCGCCATAGGCGATCATGCCGAGCTTTTCACTCATGCCCCATTCGGTCACCATCATGCGCGCCTGATTAGTCGCCATTTTGATGTCGCCGGACGCGCCATTGCTGACCTTATCCGCACCGAAAATCAGCTCTTCCGCGACACGCCCACCCATCGCCATGGCGAGTTCCGCCTTGAGCTTGGATTTATGCTTGGAATAACGGTCACCTTCCGGCAGCGACATCACCAGACCAAGCGCGCGGCCACGCGGAATGATGGTGGCCTTATGCACCGGGTCACATTCCGGTTCATTCATGGCAACCAAGGCATGGCCCGCTTCATGATAGGCGGTCATGCGCTTTTCGGCCTCGGACATCACAAGGCTGCGCCGTTCCGCGCCCATCAGCACCTTGTCCTTGGCGGCTTCAAATTCCGCCATGCCGACCGTGCGCCGACCCGTACGCGCCGCGAGAAGTGCGGCTTCGTTCACCAGGTTCGCCAGATCAGCACCCGAAAAACCCGGCGTGCCGCGCGCAATAACCTTGGGGTCCACATCGGAAGCGAGCGGCACCTTGCGCATATGCACGCGCAGGATTTTCTCGCGCCCATTCACATCCGGATTGGGCACCACAACCTGACGGTCAAACCGGCCCGGGCGCAGCAGCGCAGGGTCCAGCACATCCGGGCGGTTGGTCGCGGCAATCAGGATCACGCCCTCATTGCTTTCGAAACCGTCCATTTCAACGAGCATCTGATTGAGCGTCTGTTCGCGTTCATCATTGCCGCCGCCAAGCCCGGCGCCGCGATGGCGTCCGACCGCGTCAATTTCGTCAATGAAGATGATGCAAGGCGCGTTCTTCTTGCCTTGTTCGAACATGTCACGCACGCGCGATGCGCCAACACCCACGAACATTTCAACGAAATCCGAACCAGAAATCGTGAAGAAGGGCACATTCGCCTCACCGGCGATCGACCGCGCAAGCAAAGTCTTACCCGTACCGGGCGGACCCACCAGCAGCACACCCTTCGGGATCTTACCGCCCAGGCGCTGGAATTTCTGCGGATCGCGCAGGAATTCGACAATTTCCTCAAGCTCCGCCTTGGCTTCATCAATGCCGGCGACATCATCAAAGGTCACACGGCCCTGCTTTTCGGTCAGCAGCTTGGCGCGGGATTTGCCGAAACCCATGGCGCGGCCACCGCCGCCCTGCATCTGGCGCATGAAGAAAATCCATACGCCAATCAGCAGCAGCATCGGGAACCAGGACGCCAAATAATGCAGCAGCGGATTCACTTCCGCCTCCTCAGGCCGGGCCACCACGCGCACGCCCTTTTCGGTCAGGCGCGAAATCATGGCCGGGTCTTCCGGTGTATAGGTGGTGAATTGGCGGCCATCACTCAGCTGGCCGGTCAGGGTGCGGCCCTGGATGGTGACATCGCGCACATGGCCGGCCTGCACCTCATTCAAAAAGTCGGAATAGGCGACTTGAGAGGTACCAGGGCGGCTTGAACCGCTCGGTTGAAACAGGTTGAACAGCGCCACCAGCAGCAGCGCCACGATCACCCATAAAGCCATGTTTCGGCTGAAATTATTCACCGCAACCCTTCCATCTTCAGGAGCATGATGGCGTCATCCGCCGCCTGCTGCCAGCATACATAGTGAGGCTTCACGCATCTTGAATGTCCCGCGTGAAATATCCAGCCACGGAAGCGCGATCAACCCGGGGGAAGGCCGCCGCCCTTGGGGGCAAAGACCAGGCGCCAAGCTGAAGCTTCCACACCTTCACCATAGAACAGCCCGGGCAGGACCGCCAGCTTTCCCTTTTCATCCCAAAGCGCTGGCAGGGCTTTCAGCGCGGCAAGCGGCGTTTTGGTCTGACGCCGGAAGGTGGCCGCTGCCGAGCCCAAGGCGCCACAAGTCCAGCCGGGGCGCTCCAGGCCGGTCACCAGAAAGCGCCCATCCCACAAAAAGGGCGGCTTCAGGGGATGGGCAGGGGCGATCAGGCCGGGGTCTCGCACCACCAGAAGGCGCCCGCCCGCGCCGGGGCGTATCCAGGCGCCGGCCAAGCTGCCGCCGCCGCGCGCCAGTAGCGCTGCCGTGGCCTCAAGCGGGACCGGCCAGGTGGCGCCGCCGATCAGGCCAATCAGGCGCGCCAGCGCCGCGACGCCCAGCGCATCGCTGCCAAGCGCCTTTGGGTCCACCCAGGCATAGGCTTCCGGGTGGATTTCCGCCGCTGCCGCCAACCGGTCCAGCAGCGCGGCTTCCTGGCGGGCACGACGCAGCGCGAATGCCGCCGCCGCTTCGGCCAGCGCCTGCACCCCATCACCTTCCCCGCCAGGATCGGCCAAGGCTTGGCGCAGGCGGATACGGGCAAAGCGCGGATTGTCATTGGAAGGATCGCGTATCGGGGAGATGCCGGCGGCGGCCACCACCGCTTCCAGCCGGGCCGGGGCAACGCCCAGAAGCGGGCGCAGGATCAGGCAATCGGGCGCTACGCGGAGCGCCGCCATGGCCGCCAGGCCCGCCGCACCACTGCCGCGCAAGGCCCGAAAGGCCAGGGTTTCCGCCTGATCGCCGCGATGATGGCCGAGCAGCAGCCAGGGGCAGCCATGGCGCGCCGCGGCTTCGGTTAACGCCGCCAGCCGCGCCATTCGGGCGCGTTCCTGCATCCGCGCGCCGCTGGGCAGGCCAAGCCGCAGGCACGCCGCTGTGATACCGGCGCCGGCCAGCAGGCCCGTGACATGATCAGCCTCGGCCCCGCTTTCTGGCCTGAGCCCATGATCCGCGACCAGAGCCACTACCCTCCCGCCCCGCGCCGCCACCCAATGTCGTGCGAGCAAGGCAGTCGCCAGGCTATGCGGCCCGCCCGAGACCGCGACCGCAAGCGATGGCGCCGCGCCAAATGGCCCCAGCGGCGCCATGGCAGCAGCGAATTCGGCGCGGCTGACCGGCAGGCTCAGCGCAGGAAGCTGGCTATCCCCATGGGGCTATCTCACCGGCATTGCGCACGGCGGCGGCTATCCGCGGCGCGCTGCGCCTGGGGGCCAGACAGGTTGGGGAAGTTGGAACGCAGATTATCCAAGGTCTCGCAGGCTTCGCGCTTGGCGCCGAAGCCCTGGAAGGCATTGGCCAGGCCGATCATCGCCTCCGGCGCGCGGGCGCCCTGGCGATTGCGGCTATAGGCCTCGTCATAGGCGAGGGCAGCATTCTGGAAGTCCCGCTTGCCCATCAGCGCATCGCCCAGCAGCAGTGACGCATCCTGGGCGCGGGCACCCGGGCGGGCGCGGATCGCCTCCCGCGCGGCGGCCTCGGCCGCAGCAAAGTCGCGCCGGCCGAGAGCGGCCTGACCATCCGCAATGGCCTTTTCGGCGGTTCTAGGGGCGCTGGAGGGTGCCGGGGCTGGTGCTTGCGCCGCCGGCCCCGGCTGAGGAGGGCGCGGGGCGGCCGGCCGGCCAGCCCCTCTCTCGAGCGCTTGCAGGCGGAAATCCAGATCGCCGCGCAGTTTTTCGATCTCGGCGCGCATCTGCCGATCATTATTATCGGCGACATCGGCGCGTCCACGCAGGCGGCGGTTTTCTTCTTCCAGCTCCTGCACGCGACCGAGCAATTGCTGCACCAAATCGCCCGAAGCGGCGGACCCGCGCGCCGGCGCACTTGGCGCGGGTGCCACGGCACCACCACCGCGCCGCAGCGCATCAAGTTCCCGCCGCAAATCCAGGATCTGGTTTTGCAGCGCAATGCCCTCACGGGTTTCCACCTGAGCCTGCACAGGGCTGGCCAGAGCCAACCCAAGGCCCAGAAGCGCCAGACGGACAGCCGGGGTGAAGCCTGCCATGGTCTTCAAGCGGCGCGACCGAAGCCGCACCCCTTTCTTTTACCGAACAACCGTGACGGCGCGGCGGTTCTGCGCCCAGGAGCTTTCATCCGAACCCAGCGCCGCCGGCTGATCCTTGCCGAAGGAGATGGTGGAAATGCGTGAGCCATTCACACCGCCTGCCACCAGCGCATCGCGGGTGGAATTGGCGCGGCGTTGACCAAGGGCCAGGTTGTATTCGCGCGTGCCGCGTTCATCGGTATGGCCTTCAACCAAGACCTGCACTTCCGGAAAGCGGCCCATCCATTCAGCCTGGCGCTGCAACACCGGGCGCTGATCGGCGCGGATATTGCTGCGATCAAAATCGAAGAAGATGCGGTCACCGACATTGGCGACAAGATCTTCCTGGCTACCAGGGCGGATATTGCCGGCCCCACCCAAGCCAGCCCCCGTGCCGGAGCTATTGCTAGAATCAGAATTGGAACAGGCGGCGAGCAGCGCGATGCTGGCAATACCGAGGAATTTCAACTTCATGACTGGTTTCCTTTCAGGAAAATCGTAGCTTTGTGCAGCGCGGTAAAGGCTCGCTCCTCCAAGGTCAAGCAAAAACCTAACAGCCTACTGAAAACCTGCCATTTACCATCACTGTTTTGTCCGGCGATGCTGGTTTCACCGATGCTTGCGCCTGAACATGGCCGCTTGCAGTCGTTATTTGGCTTTGTCGCCACGCTCGGGACCGACTCCGGGACCCATGCCGCCACCACCTGCAACGTCGGTAGGTGAATAAGTTTGGGTACTAAGGCGGCAAGAAAGAACTGACAGCCCACCCTGGGCAGCCCGCCATGGCGCGCCTTGCGTAGGCCAGCCACTGACTTGGCCAGGCCGAAGCCCGCCTTGATCCGCTTGCAGTTATGCGGGCTGATCGCATAGCGCGCTATTCGACAGGCTGTGACTTTCTGCAGCCTGATAAGAGCCGCTTGGCCCTGACAGATCGTGCTTCTTTATGTCTCTAATCAGCTTGCTGTACGTCTGCTGCGCAGCCCAAACTTCTCCGTTAGGCTGCACGGGGCCAGCCCTTCAATCCCGCGGCGGGCTATGACATCCTCGGACACCCAACGTCAGGAACCAAGCCAATGCGCCTTGCGGTCATCTCCGACATCCATGGCAATGTCGCGGCACTCGAAGCGGCGCTGGATGATATCGCGCGGCGCGGCATCGCCAACATTATCTGCCTGGGCGATTGCGCGTCCGGCATGTGCTGGCCCAATGAGACAACGCGCTTGCTCATGGAAAAGAGTATCCCGACCATTCGCGGCAATCATGATCGCTGGCTTACGGATCGCGTGGCCGAGGGGCTGAAGGGCCAGGATGGCTTCGCCTTTCAGGAAACCACCGCCGATCAGCGCGCCTGGCTTTACGCCTTGCCGGAACGCCTGACACCCGCGCCGGGAATCCTCGCCTGCCATGGCACGCCCGCGTCCGATGTGCGCAACCTGTTGGAAGACCCGCGTCATGGCATTCTGGTGCCATCGCCGCTTTCGGCCATTCGCGACAGGCTTGGTGAGGATGGCATGGCAGCGCGCGTCGTGCTGTGCGGCCATAGCCATCAGTCGAGCATCATCCACATGCCCGGCGATGGCCCGCTTGTGGTCAATCCCGGCAGCCTTGGCCTGCCCGGCTTTCGTGTGACGCGCGGCGATCATCCGCATCGCGCTGAGGCGCGATCCCCCCATGCGCGCTACGCCATCATCCACGCGACCCAGGGCGCGAAGCCGATGGCGGAGCTGATCTCCCTTGTCTATGACTGGGAAAGCGCCGCGCGGCGGGCTGAGGAGGTGGGCGCCAACCACGCCTGGCCGCATGTGCTGCGCACCGGGTATTTGCCGGAATCGCTCGACGAATAGGCGGCCAGTACGGCCCCCAGACAATCCCAATGAAGCCCGCGCCGAAAGACAAGCTGCTCATGCCCCACCGAATGCTTGCGAGCCTGTTTTTGCTGATTTTCGGTTTGCTGCCCTGCGGCACATCGGCCGGCCTGCTACCGGCACTCGATACGTCAAGCCCTTATGCAACCATGCGGTCTTTCGACCAGGAAATGCAGCGCATCGCCACCCTTTATGAGGCCTATCGCGCGCATCCCAGTGACCGGGCGCAACGCAACCTTGGCTTCGCCATACGCCGCGCCGCAGATCAATTGCTTGACATGAGCCACGTACCGCCCGCGACACAATCCAAGGTGGGTGCGCGATCATTGGCAGAGCTTGCGGATATATTGCTGCGCATACCTGAAATTCCGCCAGAAACCATCCCTGGTGTGCCCGGCCAGACAAATAGGCCCATTCCCGCCCGCTGGACCCTGCCCGGCACCGAGCTTCGTATCGAACGCGTCAGCCAAGGCGATACGCCGCCTGATTTTCGTTTCTCATCAACAACAATCGCGCGCCTGGAGCAATTTCATTTTGCGATCATTGGCCAGCCACCCTTGAGACCTTCGCCACTGACACATTGGCGGCAGGCGCAAATTGAAATTGCTGGCCCGCTTGTTCCTCAGCGTGTGATCGATGGTCTGCCACTATCGCTCCGCCGACCTATTCTTGAAGCAGCACTCTGGAAAATTCTCGCTTCCATTCTTGTCATGCTGATAGCCTTTGGGATCATTATCGGTTGGGCTGGCATGGCTCGCCGCCTTGCGCGGGGTGCGTCGCCCACGCGACGCACGGCACGCTGGCTGACCGTGCCGCTTGTGCTCGCGGTCACTGCGGCCCTTGCGCATTATGTGATTGATCGGCAGATCAATCTGACTGGCATATTGTGGGATATCGAAACCCTCGCCACGACTATTCTGCTTTACGTGGCTGCCGCCTGGGCTACGGCGCTGGCCTGCCGTTTTGTGGCAGAGGCGATCATTGCTTCCCCACATATCCCAGATGATGGCTATGATGCACATTTGCTACGACTGCTGGCCCGCGTTGCGGGTTTCATCAGTGGTGCCACCGTATTGGTCTATGGGGCCAATGATCTGGGTTTGCCCGCACTTGGCGTCGCCGCGGGCCTTGGGGTCGGCAGCGTCGCCCTTGCCTTGGCATCGCAATCCACCGTCGAAAATCTTTTCGGTGGCGTTTCCATTTTTGCGGATCGGCCGTTCAGGGTTGGGGATATGATTCGCTTTAATGATCTCAGGGGTACCGTTGAATCAATCGGTCCGCGCTCAACGCGCATTCGCGCCATGGATGGCACGTTGACCACCGTGCCGAATGCCGATATCGCCCGCGCGCATGTCAATAATCTTTCGCTACGCAATAGTTTCCTGTTTGAGCATCGGGTAAATCTACCAGCGGGTGCGACTGCGGCGCAGATAACCGCCTTGCTCGCGGCGCTTAGCCGTTTATTGGAAGAACATCCGGCAGTCGAAAAAGTGGATGGTTCACCCCATGTCCGCCTGACGTCGCTCGCCCCTGATGCTGGTGGAATTCATCTTTTTGCGCATGTGATCGCAAAGAATGAAGAGGAATTTCTGCGGACACAGGAGGTAATTTTGCTGCGTATCATGCAGTTGATCGCAGGTGATTCGCATCCCGCCAGCGCGTGACATCTTTGCTGATGTCGCCGGTGAGTTTCACGAAGGATGCAAGGCCTTGACCCTACCTGTATCATTCGCTCTGCTCGATACCAAGAAATACGGATGAAGGACATAATATGTTTCGGAGCGTGAAATTCACCCTGGCGCTGATTGGCCTGATGTTTTCTGAAGCCCAGGCTCAAGGCGCTTTCAACAAGACCCTGACCCTTCAGGGTGTGAGTTTTCACGTCACCTGCGCCAATCAGGGATCGGAAAACACCTTGCGCATCACCCCGTCAGGGACGCCATACGCGTCGCGGGTGATTGAACAAAAGGTTGACGGTTCGGTGGTTGGTGCCGAAGTCGCCGATCTGGATGGCAATGGCGCGCCGGAGATTTATGTCTTCGTGCAATCCGCCGGCAGTGGTTCATACGGGGCAGTGGTGGGCCATGCGGTTAATCATGGGTCGGCCATGGCGGTGATCTCCATGCCCGAGATAACCGATGATGCAAAGCTTTCCGCCGGCTATATGGGCAAGGATAGCTTTTCCATCGCCGGGGATCGGCTGGTGCGCCAATTCCCGATCTATCGTGACGGTGATACCAACGCCGCGCCGAGTGGCGGTATCAGGCAAGTGCAGTATCGCCTTGTCGCACACCAAGCCGGCTTCAGGCTTCAGCCTGTTGAAGGCGAGACGAGGGAAAGGCGCTGAAGCAGGCCTTTCTCCGCGCTCAACCAGCTACGCATACTCTGGAGCAGATCACGTTCAGATGGAAAATCTGAACGTGTGAGGATGCTCGAAAAACAAAGCGGTAGAGCGGGTGGCGTGAATACGTGTGAACGCAGCACGATCTAATGTGCGGCAAAAATCGCGCAGGGCGCGCGGCGCAGCAAGTGCTTGGTCGCGGAACCGGTGAATAGGGCACGCAGCCCTGTGTGTTCATAAGCACCCATCACCAACATCCCCGCCGGCATGGCGGCGGCTTCCGCCAAAAGTGCCTCCACCGGATGCGTGCCAATCACCGGCAGCGCCTTCGCCGCCACATCATGACGCCGCAAATAACCCGTCGCTGTGCCAGCCAGGGCAGCGGCTTCCGCCTCATCATCCGCTACACTCAAGACCGTGGCGCCACAGCGCCCAAGACCGAGAAGCGCGAAAAGCTGCACGGCACGCAGCGCGCCCGGTGAGCCATCATAGGCAATCAAAGCCGCGGCGGCGGGATCAAACCGCGCGCCGGGCGGCACCACCAGCAAGGGGCGCGTGCGATCATGCAGCAGCGCTTCGATGGTGGGGGATAGGCCATCATCTGCTTCTTCGCGCCCCAGGGTGGAATCGCGGCCCACCACCAGCATGTCATGGCCACCAGCGGCGGCGAGCAAGGCCTCGGTTGGCGAGGCTTCGAGGGTTTCCAACGCAAAGGGCACCCCATCGGCGGCCCGATGCAGCGCGGCAACAGCCTCCGCCGCCGCAGCCTCAGCCTGGCGCAGCAAGGCAGCGTCACGCCTTTCCTTGAAGGCAGCAGCGCCCGGGGGTACGGCCTCATGCGCGCCGGTCAGACCGGGGCGATCCATGAGCACTGCCGCCGTCAGCGTCGCACCAGTATGGCGCGCCAGTGCCAGGGCGTAATCACGCGCGGCAATGGCGCCTTTCGTATCATCCAGGGCCAGAAGAATGCTGCGCAACATGGCGGATGCTCCCTCAAGCAAAGTCAGCGGAAAGGATCCGCCGGAAGATGGGCACCGCCGCCGCCAGATCAGCCAAGGCCACGCATTCACGCGGCGTATGGGCGGTGGCGATGGTGCCAGGACCCAAAATCACACAGGGCGCGATATCCTGCAATTCGCTGGCATCGGTGCCATAAGGCGCAGTGGTGGCGGGCTTGCCGGTGACAGTTTCCGCAAGGCGGATCAGCGGATGATCTGCCGGCAACTCAGGCGGCGTGCCTTCGCGCCTTTCGGTCAGTTCCACACCCGCGCGTGCGGCTGCTTCGCGCACTGCGGCTTCAATGCCGCTGACATCAATACGGCGGCTGCGGCGGAATTTTATGCGCAGCGTTGCCTGCGCCACCGTCACATTTACCGCCGTGCCGTGATTATCCAACACCAGGTTGAAATCGGAAAAGGGCGGATCATAGGCAGCGTCGTGATACGCAGGATCGAAGCGCAGCTTTTCGTAAATGGCCTTCATTTCCACCATGAAGGGGATCAGCGCCCAATTCGCATTGAGCCCCTTGCCGGTGGAAGAATGCGCCTGCACGCCACGCGCAATGGCGGTATATTCGATATGACTGCGATGCCCGCGCACGGGTATCAGCGCCGTTGGTTCCGCCACTACAATTCCCTGCAAGCCTAATGATGCGGCCAGCTTCGATTGCGCAGCGATGATGCGCGCGCCTTGCTTGCTGGTTTCCTCATCCGCGGTCAGCAGCAGCGTTGCCGGCACATGGGCGGGCAGGCCGCGCGCGGCGATGATACAGGCCGCGACCGGCCCCTTCATATCCACACTGCCAAGGCCATGCAGCACGCCATCTGCAATGCGCGGCTTCCAGGGTGGGTCTGTCCAGCCGGTTTCCGGCACCGTATCCATATGGCCGGATAGCGCATAACCGCCGTGCGGGCCGCGATGCGCAACCAATGCGCGCTTCGCAATACCTTGGCTGTCTTCGTAGTCCAGCCGTTCAATCTGAAACCCTGCCAATTCGGCTTCGATCCGATCCGCGAGTGGCAGGTTGGAGACCGAGGAACGGCTATCAATCGCCACCAGATCGGCGGCCAGGCGGGTCACGGCTTCGGTATCTTGGTTCATGCGACTATTGTTGCCAGTCATGCGGATACTCTCCCAACCAAACCATGCCGCCGCGCATCACTATTCGTATGTTTGGTGGGCCGATTCACGCTGCTTGGCTTGATTTTGCCTGATATCATTGTCCAGTAGTGCGAACACGCTGAAATGAAGGCAAGCGTCTCATGGGCGCCAATCGGCCTCGGTCGCCGCTTCCACGCGATTACGCCCCAATGACTTCGCCCGGTACATCGCCGTATCTGCGGCGGCAATCAGCGATGGGGCTTCCGTATTACTGCCGGCCAGGGCGCTACCAATGCTCACCGTAACCGGCAGCTTGGCTTGGCCAAGATCAATCGGGCGATGATCAATGGCAGCACGCAGCCTTTCGGCGATGACGGCAGTTTCCTCAGCGCCCGCGCCTGACATCACCACCAGGAATTCTTCCCCGCCATAGCGCGCGACAATATCGGACGCGCGCACATGTTCACGCAGTCGCGCCGCCACTTCACGCAAGGCAGCATCGCCCGCGGCATGGCCATAATAATCATTGAGCGGCTTGAAGCGATCCACATCAATCATCAGGACGCCGCAGGCGGTACCTGCCCTTAGCAGGGATTCCAGATGGCGAAAGACATAACGGCGATTGCGCAGACCCGTCAGCCCATCCGTCACCGCCAATTCAAGTGAGCGATCAAATTCCGCCCTCAGGCGCAACTGATAACGTCGGCGCCGCACCTGATTGCGCACACGCGCGCGTAATTCTTCTTCATTGATCGGGCGCAGCACGTGATCGGATGCACCCAATTCGAAGGCGCGCAGCACCAAATCGCGTTGTTCATCATCGGCAATCAGCATCAGCGGCAAATCGCGCGTCTCGGCCTCGGCACGCAAGCGCGACGCAAGGCGCAGCGGATCACCCTCCGACATGGGAAGAGAGGTCAGCACCAGATCATAATGCGCCTGCGGATCGCGCAACTTATCCCAGACGGTTTTCTCATCGCGGAATGGTTCAAGCGCCATGCCATCGGCGGCGAGCGCGCTGGAAAGGGCGGTGGCTTCAGGCGCATTATCCGAAAGCAGTAGTACCCTCGCACCCTCAAAATCCTCGGGCGGGGCGCTTGGCGGTTCAAAGCCCAAATCGCGCACGGTCTCTGCCCTAAGCCGCCAGGCGTCCAGTACCTGCTTCACGCGCAACAGCGCGCGCAGCCTGGCGAAAAGCGTCGCCTGATCCACCGGCTTCACCAGGAAATCATCCGCCCCAGCATCAAGGCCGCGCACGCGCTCACTTTGGTCATTGAGTGAGGTGACCATGACGACCGGGATATGTGCCGTGGCCGGCTGGGCCTTCAGGCGCCGGCAGGCCTCAAACCCATCCATCACCGGCATAAGCACATCCAAAAGGATGATGTCGGGTGACCAGCGTTGGGCAAGCGTGATCGCCTCAGCGCCCGAAGCAGCGCCCAGAACCTCGAAATACTCATCTTGCAGCCGGGCTTCGAGCAGCTTGCGGTTGGGCAGGCTGTCATCCACCACCAGAACGCGCGCGGTCATGCCGAGGCCGCCCCTGCACGGGGGCCTCGGGACGCGACGGTCAATACCGGAAATGCCGATGCCATGCGGGCATGCCGGTAGAAGCGGGGGAGATGAATGCTTCCCATGCGGTAACTATGTCCCGAAAATGTGCACAAGGATAGGGTGCGCGGGCACCCGGAAGATCGGGCGTCAGCTACTCGCAACTACCGCTTCCCGCCCATCCTGATGGCGCAAATGGGCCACCAGCCGGGCGCTTGGGCTTTGGCGGAGCTTCACAGCTTCTTCCAGACCGCGGGCAGCGATGGCTTGGCGCAGCGCGTCCATATCCGGGTGCTGCGCCTCAAACCCAGTCAGCCGCCAACCGGAATCGGGAATTTGTGCCGCAGCCCGCGCGCCATCCCATTGGATCAGCGGCGGGATCAGATTGCCCATATCCTGGCGCTGCGGCGGGAAGGCCATCCGCCAGGAAAGCGCCCCGCGACGCATGGCGCGCACCTCCCCGGCATGGGAGGCACCAAGCCGGGCCACCACCGCTTCAATGGCTGGGGTTGCCGCAACATAGGCAATCAGCTGCGGCTCCGCTTCCAGCGCCAGTTTCAGCGCTGGGTCGTCCAGATCGAAGGGCCGGGGATGGGCCGGCGTAGCCTGGGCGGGGTCGGGGGCGATGATTTCTATGTATTGGTCAGGCCCAAGGCCGAGCAGCATATTATGCGTGCCAACGCCCGGATGCGCCCCGCCAGGAACCGGGCGCGTGCCCAAATGCCGTTCCAGCCAGGCGGCGCCGGCTTCCAGCGTTGCAGCGCCAATTACCAGATGATCAATCTCAGCCATCATACCCCCCAAAGCCACGCCCGGTTGTGCTGCGCGACTGATATCATTGCGCCGAACTGAACCTCGGCCTTTGCATCATGCCAAGGGGCGAAGCGCGCATATTGAGCAAGATCAAGAAGGCACACGCTGGCTGGATAGCTGGCTGACCCATCCAATTGACCTGAAGCGCGCGTTTGGGCGTTTTGTCCTGTGTCTTGTAAGGGAGCACCAGCATGACCTCACCCGGGTCAAAAATCGCTGAAACCTTCATCCATCCAAGCGTCAAGCTACGCGAGGCCAGGATTGGCGCTCGTTGTGAGATTCTGGAGCGGTCTTCCTTGGCATATGCGACGCTTGGCGAGGCGTCCTATCTTGGCCATGACTGCCATGTGGCGGATGCGGAGATCGGCAAATTCTGTGCCATAGCGGCTTGCGTCAGGATCGGCCCGCCCAATCACCCCACGAGTCGTCCGGCGCAGCATCGTTTTACTTACGTACCGGAATATTATGACGCGACCAAGCAACGCGACAGCGCGTTTTTTGCTGAACGGCGCGCGGCGCGTGTGACGATTGGCCATGATGTCTGGATCGGC
This sequence comes from Roseomonas sp., assembly GCA_020249465.1. Taxonomy (GTDB): domain Bacteria; phylum Pseudomonadota; class Alphaproteobacteria; order Acetobacterales; family Acetobacteraceae; genus Neoroseomonas. The sequence continues at coordinate 67,237 of JADCFP010000034.1, forward strand.
CACGGCGTCACGGTGCTCGCTGGCGTGACGGTGGGTGATGGCGCTGTGCTGGCCGCTGGCGCCGTTGTGGCGCGCGATGTCGCGCCTTACACGATTGTCGGTGGCGTGCCGGCGCGCATGATCAAGGAACGCTTCCCAAGGGATATCGCCGCACGCCTGCAAGCCATCGCCTGGTGGGATTGGCCCTTTGAGGTGATCATGGCCAGGCTTCAAGATTTCCAGCAGGAGGATATCGCCGCGTTTTGCGATAAATGGATGCCCTGATGTGACTCGCCTAGACCGTATTGCGTTGACATGGGTTCACGCAACTCGATTTAGCATCTTTACCTGTGCAGAGGGTTCCATCTGAAGGGCATCTGTTCCAACGCATGGTCATGCGGCGATAAGGGCTTTGGCTGTCTTGCTCAAAACGGGCAAGAAAGCAGGGTCTTCATAACGATAAATTTATAATATGGCACCTGACGATCCCGCGCGATTAGGCCAATGCCAAGTCGAAGCTGGGCTTGTAGACCAGGCGTGCGGGGCGCCATGACAGGCGCCCCGGCAATTTACGTCGGTTCAGGCCTTGCCGGCAGCAGCGGCCACTTCGGCAGCGAAATCGCCCTGCTGCTTTTCAATGCCTTCGCCAAGGTGGAAGCGGGCAAAGCCAGAGAGCTTCACGCCAGCCTTCTTCACCACTTCCTTCACGCGGCTTTCGCCATCATGCACCCAAACCTGCTCCAGCAGCACCACTTCCTCGTAATATTTGCGGATGCGGCCTTCGACCATTTTTTCGATGATCGCCTCAGGCTTGCCGGAAGCGCGCGCCTGTTCGGCGAGCACATCGCGTTCGCGTGCAAGGGCTGAGGGCTCAACGGCAGAAATATCCACTGCCTCGGGGCGGGCGGCGGCGACATGCATGCCGATCTGCCGGCCGAGCGTTTCCATGACTGTCTGTTCGGAAGCGCCTTCAAGCGCCACCAGCACGCCAATCTTGCCAAGGCCCGGCTTCACGGCGGAGTGCATATAGGTCGCGACCGTACCTTCTGCGACCTGGAAGCGCTTGGCACGACGGATGGACATATTCTCGCCAATCGTTGCGATCAGGGAGGTGAGTTGATCCGCCACCGTCTTGCGCACGGTGGTTTCTTCCACCAGGTCAACCGCACCCGGCCAGGTGGCGTTCTTCAACGCTTCGATATCGTCGCCAACCGTCAGCACCAATTCGGCCACGGTTTCAACGAAATGCTGGAAGGTTTCATTGCGCGCGACGAAATCCGTTTCGGCATTCACTTCCACCATGGCGGCCACACCAGGGGCCGAGGCCACGCCCACCAAGCCTTCCGCTGCGACGCGGCCGGATTTCTTGGCAGCGGCCGAAAGGCCCTTCTTGCGCAGCCAATCAATGGCGGCTTCCATATCGCCACCATTTTCGACCAGCGCCTTTTTGCAATCCATCATGCCTGCGCCGGTGCGCTCACGCAGGTCGCGCACCATACCCGCTGTAATTTCAGCCATTATTCATCCCCATTTGCTGGATGAGTGAAAGAAAAGGGGCCACCCAAAGGCGGCCCCGGAAGGATCAGGCCTGGACCGGCGCCTCAGCGCCTTCAACCGGCGCCATGGCTTCTGCGGCGACTTCCGGCAGGGCTTCTTCCGGCAATTCCTCAACCGCGCCGAGGTCAACACCAGAGGCCTGCAGTTCCGCCGAAATGCCATCCAGCACCGCGCCCGCGATCATGTCGCAGTAAAGCGTGATCGCGCGGATCGCGTCATCATTGCCGGGGATCGGGAAGGTCACGCCAGCCGGATCGGCATTGGAATCAACCACCGCAATCACTGGAATGCCAAGCTTATTGGCTTCCTCAATCGCGAGCTTTTCCTTGATGGTATCGATGACGAAAATGATATCGGGCAGGCCGCCCATTTCCTTGATGCCACCCAAAGCACGGTCGAGCTTTTCCTTCTCGCGCGAGAGCATCAGCACTTCCTTCTTGGTCAGACCCGCCGTGTCGCCCGACAGGCGCTCATCCATCTGGCGCAGGCGCTTGATGGAACCGGTGATGGTCTTCCAATTCGTGAGCATGCCGCCAAGCCAGCGATGGTTCACGTAATATTGACCGCAACGCGTCGCGGCTTCCGCCACATAATCAGCCGCCGCCTTCTTGGTGCCCACGAACAGCACGCGGCCACCGCCAGCGACGGTGTCACGCACGGCGCGCAAAGCACGGTCCATCATGGGCACGGTCTGCTGCAAATCCAGGATATGCACCTGGTTGCGCACGCCGAAGATGTAAGGCGCCATGCGGGGATTCCAGCGGCGCGTATGGTGGCCAAAATGCACCCCAGCTTCGAGCAGGGCACGCAGAGAAACTTCGGGCATCGCCATGAGCGATCTCCTTCCATGGTGGTCCGGTTGAGCCTCCGCGGCGCCTTCCCCGTTGAAGGGGACCGGACCCTGCCTGATCAGGAAGGGTGCGCCGCGTGCGGATTACCCCCGGGCACGGCCCAGGAGCGGCGCCTATCTGGCGGAAATAGCGCTTCAGGGCAAGGGGGCTGGCGCTATTCCGGCTTGATCCCGGCGCGATCCGCAATGGTGCGGATTTCCGCCCTTTCGCGCCTGAGCCAGGCGGCGAAGCTGGCCGGGTTCTGTTCGGCCTCGGCCACGATCTCGGCGCCGAGTTCGGCCTGCCGGGCGCGATAGGTGGGCTCCCGCAACCCTGCCTGCACGGCTGCCGCCAGGGTGGCCACGGCTTCGGGCGGCGCACCGGCAGCGGTGACCAGCCCGGCCCAGGAGCCACCAGTCAGGTTCAGCCCCTGTTCGATCAGGGTCGGGATTTCGGGCGCAATCGGCATCCGCCCGGCCGAGGACATGGCCAGAATGCGCGCCCGCCCCGATTGCCAGAGCGGCAGGATGGTCGAGATTTCAGCCATGACCAGCGGGATATTGCCGGCGATCAGGTCGGGCACGGATTGGCTCGACCCGCGATAGGGCACATGGGTCAGGCGTATCCCGGCGGCGACCATGACCTGTTCGATCAGGAAATGCGTCGCACTGCCCTGGCCGGACGACCCGATAGTTAGGTCCCCAGGCTTGGCGCGGGCGGCAGCCACCAAATCAGCAATACTTCGGAAAGGGCTATCGGCGCGCACCGCAAGGGTGACGGGGCTGCGGCTGATCATCGCAATCGCCGCGAAGTCACGCTCAGGGTCATAGGGCAGGCGCGCTTGCAGCACGGGCGCATTGGTGAGCGGCCCATTGGACCCGAGCAGCAGGGTATAGCCATCGGGTGCCGCCTTCGCGACCGCATCGGCACCGACCACGCCGCCCGCCCCGGCGCGATTTTCGACAATAACGGGCTGGCGCAGCATTGGCGCCATGCGTTCGCCAATCATGCGCGCCTGAAAATCCGAGGAGGTGCCGGCAGCGAAAGGCACAATGATCCGGACCGGCCGATCCGGAAAAGCCGCCTGCGCCGGGCGCGGCAGCAAAGCGAGCGCCGGCAGGGCAAGGGCAGAACGGCGGGTGAGTTTCATGGCGGCCTCCCGAAGGTCTTTCGGGAATGCTGCCCGTTTTGCGCCGCGCCGGAAAGGCGGCCGGTTAGCTGCCGACCTTGAGCGTTGAGGTCAGGCCGCGTAGGCAAGCCAGGATAGAGAGCGGCGTGATCTTGCCGGTGCGGGGATTTTCCTCGGAAGGCACGTTTTCAATCGTCATGGTGAGCCGCACCGTGGAAGCCTCCACCCGAATGGTGTGCGTATTGCGGGTCACGGCGGGGTCGGCCCAGATTTCGACCATGGTGCGGTCCGGCCCGATGCCGGCCAAGGCGAGCGCGGCGGCGACATTGACATTGGCGGGGAAGCCCTGCGCGGCATCAAAGGCATTGCCCTTGAAAACACGCGTCGCGCTGGTGATGGCGCCGACATCAATCTTGTTCTTTTCAAGATAGGGCGCGCCGGCCAGGCCACGCGGGGGCTTGCGGGTTTCGATGGTGACACTTTCCACATCGCCCTCGGCCGCGGCGCGCACGGCATCAAGGCCAAGTAAGGCGCCGGTGGGCACAATGATGCGCGCCCCCTTGGCCCGCGCCCGTTCCACCAGATGCATGCGCGGCAGCAGCGCACCGACCGATGAGGGCACGAAGATGCGCCCAGCTTCAATCGCGGCGGTGGCGATTTCTTCGAACACCGAAGCCGGTGCGGCTTCCACCACGATATCGCAGGCGGCGAGTTCCGCGTTGGAGACGATGCGCGGCGGGTTTTTGAACCCCGCCACATTCGCGGTGGCCTTGGCGTGATCCCGCGCGGAGGCCGCTGCGAGCTTCAGGCCCGGCACGCCCTTATCGAGCGCGCGGGCCAAATGGAGCCCAATCGCGCCCAAGCCTGCAATGCCAACCGTCAAATCCTGCGCCATCACGCCCTCCGATCAAATGTCGGGCGGCGCATAAGCCAAAATCATGGATTGGCAAAGCGGGGCTTATTCTTCCTTGAAGCCGTAATCCGGGATGCCCTGCTCATTCCCATAATACTTATAGGGCAGGAATTTGCCGGACATGGTGATCTTCACGCGATCGCCCTTGGGGTTCGCTTGGCGTTCGAAGTCGAAATCGAAATCAATGGCGGACATGATGCCATCGCCGAATTCCTCTTCGATCAGCGCCTTCCAGGCCGGGCCATTCACCATCACCATTTCATAGAAGCGATAGATCAGCGGATCCGTCGGCGGCATTTGCGTGCCGCGATAGGGCACTTCATTCAGCATGCGCTGTTCAACCTCAGAAAGGCCAAACAGCTTCGTGGCCTTGGCGGCGAGCGGCTTCACGAGCTTCATCTGCCCAAGCAGCGCGCCCACCACAAGGGTTGGCGACATGCCGCCGATTTCCTCGCAGATATATTTCCAGGACCAGCCTTTCTCGCGCTTGATATCGAGGATTTTTTCGGTGAGTTGGGCGCGCGTCATCGCGTTTCTCCAGCTTTGGTTTGGGAAGGATCACTCCGCCGCAAGCGGCGGGGCGGAAAGGGCAGGGCTGACGTCCGGCACGGCGCGGGCAGACCAGCCGGCCGGCGGTGCATCGGCCTTGAAGGCACGCGACCGCGCGATCAGGAAATCGAGGATATGATCACGCAGCGCATGATAGCCCGGCATGTGGTGCAGATTGGCCCGCGTACGCGGCTTGGGCAGCGTGTTCAACGCAACCTCGGCAATGCGCGCCTCTGGCCCATTGGACATGAGCAGAATGCGGTCCGCGAGCAGAATAGCCTCATCCACATCATGGGTGATCATGAAGCCGGTCTGTTCGGATTCGGCGACCAGCCGCGCGACCTCATCCTGCAAAGCGCCGCGCGTGAGGGCATCAAGCGCCGAGAAGGGTTCGTCCATCAGCAGCATTTTCGGATGGATGGCCAGCGCACGCGCTATCCCAACGCGTTGCTTCATGCCGCCGGAAAGCTCGGCTGGTTTGCGATCCGCGGCGTGATCCAGGCCAACACGCTTCAAGGCTTCCCGCGCGGCGGCATCGCAGGCAGCGCGCGACCAATCGCGATGGCGGCAGGAAATGGCGAAGGCGACATTGCCGGCGGCTGTCATCCAGGGCATCAGCGCATGGCCCTGAAAGACAACTGCGCGATCGAGTGATGGGCCGGAAATCGCCTGGCCATCCACAATCACCGCGCCATCATCGGGCGCTTCAAGCCCGGCCAGGATATTCAGGATGGTGGTTTTGCCGCAGCCCGAATGCCCAACCAGGCAGACGAATTCGCCGCGCGCAATGCCGAACCAGACATCCTGGAAAATCGTGGTCGGCCCATAGCGGCGCGCGACTCCTTCAATGGAAACATAGGAGGTCATGGCGTTACTCCCGCCAGGCCACGGCACGTGCGCCGAGGCCAAGCAGCCGGTCCAGCGCAAGCCCGACAAGGCCGATCATGAGAATGGCAATCACGATATCGGCGATGGAAAGATTGTTCCATTGATTCCAGACCCAATAACCAATGCCGGTGCCGCCCACCAACATCTCAGCGGCCACAATCACCAGCCAGGCAATGCCGATGGAAATGCGCATGCCGGTCACAATGGTGGGCGCGGCGGCGGGCATAATGACGCGAATGGCAGTGCGCCAACGCCCCGCTTCCAGCGTGCGCGCCACATTCAGCCATTCGCGCCGCACGCTGGCGACGCCAAAGGCCGTGTTCAGCAGCATGGGCCAGATGGAGCAGATGAAAATCACGAACACCGCTGAAATCGCACTATCCTTGATTGAATAAAGCGCCAATGGCATCCAGGCGAGCGGCGAGACTGGGCGCAGCACCTGAATGAAGGGATTGAGCGCAGCATTCAACAAGGGCGACATGCCAATGACGAAGCCAAGCGGAATGGCAACAATCGCGGCAAGCCCGAAGCCCGCGCCAACGCGCAGCAGCGAATAGGCGATTTGCACGCCAATCCCCTGATCATTCGGCCCGCGCACATAAAAGGGATCGGCCAGCAATTCGAACAAGCGCGCGAAAATGGCGCTTGGCCCCGGCATGGGCGTGGTGCCGCCTTGCGCCGCTGCCTGGCCCAATAGCGCGGCGTATTCAGGATCAAGCGCAGGACCGCCGCCACCCGATTTGGGCATGACGGCGATTTCCCAGGCGCCCAGGAAGATCACCAGGATCAGCAGGGAAAGCCCGGCTGACCGCCAGAAGGAGACACTGGCAGACATTACGAACGACGAATGGCGAAGCTGTTGAGATAGGCTTCCGGCTGCGCGGGATCAAAATCACGCCCAAAAATGCGATGCGTGCGCGAAGCACTCGCCGGCACGGTCATGCCAAGATCACGCATAGCTTTCGCGGCATCGGTTGCGAGAAACACCTGCTGCGCCACGGCCGCGTAATCCACATCGCCGCGGATTTGTCCCCAGCGCTTCATTTGCGTCAGGATCCAGACTGCCATGGAATGCCAGGGGAAGGGATCGAAATTGATCCGGTCCGGCACGCGTTGTACGCGGCCAAGGCCATCGGCGAAGGTGCCGGTAAGCACCTGTTCCACCACGGTCTGCGGCTGGTTCAGGTAATTTTGCCCCGATATGGCTTGCGCCACTTCGCGCCGGTTTTCTGCCTTAGAGGCATGGGCGGTCGCTTCAACAATCGCGCGCATCAGGGCTGCGAAAGTATTGGGCGTTTCGGTCATCATGCCGCGCGGCACGGCAAAGGCGCAGCAGGGGTGACCATCCCAGAATTCCTTGGTCAGCACATGAATAAAGCCAACGCCATCAAACACCGCGCGCTGATTGAAGGGATCGGGGCCGAGGAAGCCATCAATGTTATCGGCGCGCAGATTGGCGACCATCTCCGGCGGCGGCACGGCGCGGATTTGGATATCGCGGTCAGGATCAAGCCCGGCTTCGGCAACATAGGCGCGCAGCAGATAGTTATGCATGGAAAAATCAAACGGCACGGCAAAGCGGAAGCCCCGCCAATCCTTGGGATCGCGCTTTTCCCTGTGCTTATTGGCGAGCGTGATCGCCTGGCCATTGGTGTTTTCAATCGCCGCGACGGACCATGGCACGGGCTGCGCCACGCCAACGCCAAGCGACATCGCAACCGGCATGGGGGAGAGCATATGCGAGGCGTCATATTCCCGCGCGATGGATTTATCGCGAATCACCGCCCAACCCGCGGTGCGGATGACATCTACATTCAGGCCATTGCGCCTGTAGAAGCCCATGGGATCGGCCATGATGATCGGGGTCGCGCAAGTGATCGGAATGAAACCGATCTTGAGGTCGCGCTTTTCCGGCGTGCCGCCACCTTGCGCCATGGCTTCGCGCGCCCGTGCCAGGGGAAAGACGCTCTCAAGCGCAGCGAATAGCGTGCCGGCGCCAACCGCATTGATCAGCGCGCGCCGCGTGGCGGCTTGCGGAAAGGCCGCGCGCAGCACCGCTTCCTGCGCAACCTTCCCATAAGCGTCGGTGCCATCGGCTGGCGCGGCATCACACGCAAAACCCGTGGCGTGAGTGGCACCGCAGCCGCAAGCGGCAAGGTGACGCGAAGGTGGGCGGGGGCGAAAGGCCATGTCATATCTCCCGGATCGTCAGCGCAGGGCGTTGTGCTGGTCCGGTAGAGCAAAGCGTGTGCCGCAAATTGAGGCGTGACCAACCCTATAAATCGGGTTCTTTGCCTAAATAAATGTCTTTTGGCCTAAGTTTTAGGCGACTGCCCGGTTGGGTGGCTGTGCAAAGCCAAAGAGCCTTGCGCTCATTTAAAGCCGCAAAAAGGACACTTAACCAACTCGGCCAGCCTTCGCGGAGAGTCCGGTGATGGTCCTGCGGTGTTACGCTTCGACTTGCTTCGTCGCCCGGCGAAGCGCCGCACAAAGCCGTGAAAAACTCAGCCAGAAAGAGCCATGTTCAGGTGCCCGTTCGGGATGCTGGCCAAAGGCAGGTTCACCGCGCCGCAATAGCGGCAGGCGAGCTTCGAACCGCCCGCGCATGTTTTCCAGAAAGGCCGAGCTTGAGGCCATGTAAAGCTCCAGCATTTCTGCGGCCAGCTCGAGTTCCACCCGCGCATTGCCTTCAGTCGTGAAGCGCTTTAGCGCGCGGCTATCTTCAGCCAGGGCGAGGTGGATGCGATGCAAATCCTGCAAATGCGACGCAACGCGTTGGCGGCATTCGCGGGCGCTATCGTCGGTTCCGGTGCTTGTTGGTTCCATTGGATGCCTCCAAATGAAAGCATAGGTTGGATGCCTTAAATTTCCGTCAAATTGCCGATAGGTGGCCGCGAAAAACCGAGGCAATGCGACTCATTCTTTGGTCAGGCGCCCGCGCGCCGCTTCCTGCGAACCCAAGGCCGGCGCCAAGTGACCCACATTGCCAAGCCCGGTGGGCGGCATGCCGGCATAGATGGATTCATATTGCCCATCCTTGATCAGATAGGTTTCGTGCCAGATACCGACATCACCGCGCGCATCCCGCGCGGCGCGATTGAATGCTGCCCAAGCCGGGGCATGTAGTTTTTCGCGGTCTCGGGCATAGGCTTCCAGCGCTTCAAAGCTCCGCCAATATTGTATCAGCGCAAAAAACCCAAGCTGCGTGAAGCCGAGGAAACCATGCGACGGATCAAGCGCCGAAACTTCGCGCAACATGCGCGGCATGGCGGAAGCCACCGGATACCATCGATGGATTTTCCAGGGCTTGTTGATGCGCATGCCGATCAGAAACACCACGAAGTCGCCTTCGATGCGTGCTGTCATGCGATCGGGGATGAAGCGTGCCACGCGATGCCTCCGTTATTTGCCTGGTTTTCGTTCTAAAATTTGACTCCTGTGCTGCGAAGCGCTGCCAGATCCTCGGCGCTATCCACATCCCGCTTGGGGGGCAGCAGCGCGACGCGATGGCGGCGGAAATTGATCAAGGTATCGGCCAGCGCATAATGGCTTGACCAGCGCACACTCCTGAACGGGCCATGCGGGCGCCTGGGTCCAAAGCCTACCAGCCAATAGCCACCATCCAGCGCCGGGCCGAACACCGCATCGGCACGGCCCAGCGCGCGAAACCCAGCGGCGATATCGGCCGGCCCAAGCCCAGGAATATCGCTGCCGATCAGAATGGCGCGCGGGAAGGGGGCAAGTGCCTTTTCCATCCGCCGCCCCAAATCGCCGGAAACCTGCGCCACACGCGGCATGCCGGGCGGCGCAAGATTCGCCCAATCGGCGCGCGCCCCAGCTGGCGTGATGGCCAGCACCGTGCGCCAGCGCCGGTCACGCGCAATGGGCCAGGCAGTTGCTGCCAGCATGGCGCGGTAGAAGCGCAAGGCACTACGCGCACCAATACCCGCGGCCAGGCGTCGCTTCACCGCGCCAAGCCGTGGCGCGCGGGCGAAGATGATCACAACGGGACGGCGCATCACCCGAAGAAAGCCGATCAGCGCCGGCGCGTATAGACCCGGGCGATGCGTTCCGGCGAAACCCCCGCGAACCACAGCGACAGGCAAAACAGGTTCCGCGCCGAGCGCGCATACCAGCCATCGCGCTGCCATTTCTCGGCCGAGGTGATGAAATCCACCGGCAGCGCCCGAAGCCGCTTGCGGCCAATGCGGCGGATCAGCGCGACATCTTCCATGAGTGGTATGGGCTCATAACCGCCAAGCGCTTTATAAAAATCACGCGCGATCAGCAGGCCCTGATCCCCATAGGGCAGGCCAAGCCATCGGCAGCGCCAGGCGACCATGGCTTCCAGGCGCCGAGCCTCGGGCGCGGCATCATCCAGCGCGAAGCGGAAATGGGCGGCCTTGGTCATATTCTCGGGCTGGCCGATGAAGCCCACCACGGCATTCCGCCAGCCCTGGCCGGGGCGCGTATCGGCATGAAGCGCCAGCAGCCAGGGCTGTGTTGCCGTGTCAGCCGCCGCGCGCAATTGCGGACCGCGACCGCGGGGCGCGCTGATCACCCGCGCGCCGGCGGCTTGCGCAAGCGCCGCTGTGCCATCGCTGCTGCCGCCATCGGCGATGATGATTTCCGCCACCTGCCCGTGCAATGCCTCCAGCGTCGCTGGCAGGCTGGCGGCGGCGTTCAGCGTTGGGATGATGGCGGAGGCGGGCAAAACACTCATTTGTTCTTATTTTGTTCTTGACCTGCGGCACCAGCTTTGGCAGGGTGGGGGCAATTGGAAAGGGAAGCACTCCATGCCCGATGGTATCCCCAACCTGACGCCCAGCGATAGCGGCACAGCCTGCTTCGCCATGCCATCCCTCGCGCGTAAGGGGCGCGGCGCCGCCACCAACCCGGCCATGCGCTTCGAACCCACGCGGCGGGAGGCCTTTGATGATGGCTGGGCGACGCTTGAGCAAAGCTTCGCCGAATTGCCGCCCTTGCCCACCAGCCTGACCGAGGATCGCGCGAAATCAGCGCTGAGCTACAATGAAAGCCCTGATCTGGGGTTTGATCGGTCCATCAACCCCTATCGCGGCTGTGAGCATGGCTGCATCTACTGCTATGCTCGACCATCCCACGCCTATTTGGGCTTCTCGCCGGGGCTCGATTTCGAAACACGGCTGATGTTCAGGCCCGATATTGCGGCGCTGCTTGAGAAGGAGCTCCGCAAGCCTGGCTACCAGCCTCGCCCGATTGCGCTTGGCGCCAATACGGACCCCTATCAGCCGGTGGAGCGCCAATTGGGGCTCACGCGGGCCGTTTTGGACGTGCTGGACCGCTTCAGCCACCCGGTCACCATTGTCACGAAATCGGCGGGCGTTTTGCGCGATGTGGATGTCCTGCAGCGGCTCGCCGCGCGCAATCTGGTGCGGGTCTGCCTTTCCGTGACCACGCTCGACCCTGCCTTGGCGCGCATTATGGAACCGCGCGCTGCGACGCCCGCGCGGCGGTTGCAGGCGATCCGGGAATTGACGGCAGCGGGCGTGCCCACCGCTATCCTGGCCGCGCCGATGATCCCGGCGGTGAATGACATGGAATTGGAAAAGCTGCTGGAACAGGGCGCGGCGGCGGGCGCGACCAGCGCGGGCTATGTGCTGCTGCGCCTGCCCCTGGAGATCAAACAGCTATTCGAGGAATGGTTGGCGCGGCATATGCCCGATCGCGCGGCGCGGGTGCTGTCGCTGATCCGCCAAACGCGCGGCGGCGCGCTGTATGACAGCCGCTTCGGCCAGCGTCAGACCGGCAGCGGGCCCTATGCCGAATTGCTCGCGCGGCGCTTTGCGGTGGCGATGCGCCGGCTTGGGCTGGAAAGGCGTGGCGGTGGGACGGGCGCGCTGGATTGCACGCGCTTTGCCGTGCCAGGAGCGCAGATGTCACTGTTCTAATTTGGCGTTTCAACCTGCTGGACGGGTAGGGGTTTTTCCGGGCAAGGAAGGCGCGCCGCTTCAGCCCGGAAGGAATCGCCTTGGCCTCGCCCGATTTGCAAGCCTCTCTCCGCCAGCATCAGGCCGGTAATCTGGACGCGGCCATTGTGGGCTATCGCGCCTTTCTGCGGCACGAGCCGCAGCATGTTGAGGCTAATCGGCTACTCGGCTTGGCATTGTTTGCGCACGGTCAGGTAGCGGATGCGCGAGAGGTCTTGGAACGTGCGGCCAGCCTGGCGCCACCCAACGCCGCGCTGCTGAATGATCTTGGCAATGCGCGCCGCGCTGCCGGTGACAAGGCCGCGGCGATTGAAGCATTCAGCGCTGCGATCAAGACCGAGCCAGGCTTTGCCTTTGCTCATTTCAACCTGGCCGATACGCTGCTTGAAGCAGGCGACATGCAACGTGCGAGCGCGGCTTATGATGACATCATCGCGCGGAGGTTCCCCGGTATTGATGGCGATTTCCATGTCAATCGCGGGCTATGTAGGCTGCAGCTTGGTGATGCGGCCGGTGCCATGGAGGCTTTTCGCGCCGCCCTGGCGTTGGAACCCGGCCATTCCCGCGCCGCCGCGGCACTTTCCGACACCAGGCAGAAGCTTGGGGCACATCGCGATGCAGTGATCTTCCTGACCGGCTTTTTGGACAAGCAGCGCGCTAGTCTGGAGACCTTGATTTCGCTAGGGTCCGGCTTTCTGGGCCTGCGCGATTTTCCGCGCGCGCTTGGGCTGTTTGAACGCCTGGCCGCGGCCAGTCCGCGCTCCGTCAAGGCCCTTATCGGCAAGGGCCTGGCCTTGAGTGGCGAGAATCGGCACGAGGAAGCGATTGCAGCGCTGGAAGCGGCACTCGCGCTTGATGCGCGCGATGCGGAAGCGCTGATCGGCAAAGGGGTTGCGCTAAAGGCTTTGCGCCGTCTGCCGGAAGCGATCGAGACCTATCGCCGCGCCATTGAAGTCGCGCCACGTAACGCAAACGCGCACCTGAACCTTGGCAATGCATTGGCGTTGCTGAACCGGCATGAGGAAGCGCTTGTTTGTTATGAACGCGTGCTGGCGCTTGATCCCAATTCGGCAGAAGCGCTGAATTATGAGGGCAATTCACTGAATGCGCTGAACCGCCAATCGGAAGCCGTGGCGCGGTTTGAAAAGGCGGTGGCGCTCGACCCCGGTGTCACGGAAGCGCTTTCATCCCTGGTCTATACCAAGCAGCGCCGCTGGAACTGGGCAGGGCTGTCGGAGCAGCGCGAGTTTCTGCTGGATCGTGTGCGCGCGCGCCAATATACCGCCAACCCCTTTGCGCTGCTTGGCATATTTGACGATGCCGAACTGCACCAGATCGCCGCCCGCGCCTATACGCGCGAAACCCTGCCGCCTGCGCCCCTAGCGCAAGCCCGGCAGGCGACGCCGCGCGAGAAATTACGCATCGGCTACTTCTCCGCCGATTTCCATAATCACGCGACTATGCATCTGCTGGCCGGCGTACTGGAATGTCATGACCGGGACGCCTTCGACATCCACGCCTTTTCCTATGGGCCGGAAATTGAGGATACGATGCGCGCGCGCGCCCGCGCCACGGTGGATCAGTTCCATGAATGCGCACAGCTGTCTGATGGCGCGATCATCGCTGCAGCGCGCCAAGCCGGGATTGATATCGCCATTGATTTGAAGGGCTACACACAGGATGCGCGGCTTGCCCCCTTCGCCGCGCGCCTCGCGCCGGTGCAGGTCAGCTACCTTGGCTATCCCGGTACGGTGGGTGCCGATTTCCTGGATTACATCCTGGCGGATGCGACCGTGCTGCCCATGGATCAGCAGCGCTTTTATGATGAGAAGATCATCCATCTGCCGGACAGCTATCAGGCGAATGATGACCGGCGCGTGATCGCGCCCGCGGGACCATCGCGCGCTGACGCCGGGCTGCCGGCGGATGGCTTTGTCTATTGCTGCTTCAACAATGCCTATAAGATCACGCCGGGAGGCTTCGCTTCCTGGATGCGTATTCTCAATGCCGTGCCTGGCTCTGTTCTCTGGCTTTTGTCCAATGATGCGGATGCGATGGATCGGCTGCGCGCGGTCGCGGCCGGGCAGGGGATTGATCCCGCGCGGCTGGTCTTCGGCGCTTCGCTGCCATCGGCGCAACACCTGGCACGGCATCGGCTCGCGGATCTTTTCCTCGATACTTTGCCCTATAACGCGCATACCACCGCAAGCGATGCGCTTTGGGCCGGGCTGCCGGTGCTGACGCAAATCGGCAATGCTTTCGCCGGCCGTGTGGCGGCAAGCCTGTTGCACGCGGTTGGCCTGCCGGAGTTGATCACGCGGGATGCGGCGGCTTATGAAGCGCTCGCCATCGCGCTGGGCCGCGACCCGGCGCGCGCTGGCGCGCTGAAGGCGAAGCTTGCGGCGGCCATTCCAACTGCGCCCCTGTTCAATACGCCGCGCTTCACGCGCCATCTTGAAGGCGCCTATCGCATGATGTGGCAGCGCCATGCCGCCGGCCTGCCGCCGGAAGGCTTTGCCGTGCCGGCCGAGGATTAGGCGCGCCGCATGCCGGATTTCGCTGCCTTTTTCGCCTCTGGCCAGGTGGCGGATCTGATGGTCGCGGTGCTGCTGGTGGAAGCCTTGGCGTTACTGGGTTTTTGGTGGCTGACAGGGCGCGGGCTGCGGCCGCAATCCGTGTTGGCGCTGGTACTGCCGGGGGTGTTTTTCGCGCTCGCCCTGCGCGCCGCTTTGACCGGCGCCTGGTGGGGCTTTGTCTCCCTTGCGATGACCGCGGCGTTTTTCGCCCATGCCTGGGATTTGTGGCGCCGCTGGCGCGGGTAACTGGCGGCACGATTGTCAATTTTAATTGACACCTACGCAGCAAAAGGCGCAGCCTTCCACTATGTTCTGGAGGGGGCCGCCATGAACGGCACATCGCATCGCATCGCCTATGAGGCACTGAAAGCCAAGCTGGACGCCGCCGAGGCTGAGGGCGACGCCGCAGCACTGGACCGCGCCATCGCAGCACTTGATGCTTTTGTTGCCACCATCGCGTCAGACCCGCGCCGGCTGCGGGCCATTGCGCTGGATAGTCCCGGCGCGGCGGCCGAGATTCAGGCGCGTGCGGCAGAGCTTTCCCTGCCGCGCCAAGTGCTAGACCCCAGCTTTGACCCGAGCTTCGCCAGGCTTTGGGTGGCCAGCCTGGATGACACCGCCATTGCCATGGTCCATCGCGTGATGGCGGAAGAATTGCGCCGGCGGGATGGTGACAGCCCCGCGCCGCGCCGCCTGGGGGCCATGGCTGGGGTGGGCTGAAACCTGCCCCCTTAAGCCTCAGCCAAAGATATCCGCCGGGCTTTCGCGCTTCAGGGCAGCGGCCAGATCGCGCCCAAGCTGCGGGCCGTCCTTCGCTGCGGCCTCACCCATATTGCGCTTCAGGAAGCTGCCATCAGCGCGCGCAACCAGCCCGTGCAGGCGCAGCTGCCCATCCGCCAGCAGCGTGGCATGCGCGCCAATCGGTGTGCGACAGGAACCATCCAGCGCGCCGAGCAAGGCGCGTTCGGCATCCGCGACCAGACGGCTGGGCGCGTGTTCAATGCGCGCGAGCAGCGCCAGTGTTGCCGCATCATCCGCGCGCGCCGTGATGCCGACAATGCCCTGGCAGGCAGCGGGCAGCATGGCATCGGCTTCCAGCACCACTTGCGCGCGATTCGCCATGCCAAGCCGCTTCAAGCCCGCAAGCGCCAGCAGGGAACAGGTGAAATCCCCCGCCGCCACACGCCCAAGCCGCGTTTGCACATTGCCGCGAATGATATCCACGCGGAGATCAGGCCGCCGATGCAGCAATTGCGCCTGCCGACGCACGGAAGCGGTGCCGACCAACGCGCCCTGCGGCAAGGCAGCCAGCGGATCATGCGCCTGCGCCGCACTGCATCCCGCACCCAAAATCAGCGCATCGCGCGGGTCTTCGCGTTCCAGCACAGCAGCGAGCACAATGCCCGGCGGCAATTCGGTTTCCAGATCCTTGAGGCTATGCACCGCGACATCAATGCGCCCATCGGTGAGCGCTTCATGGATTTCCTTGGCGAAAAGCCCCTTGCCGCCGATATCGGCCAGGCGCTTATCCTGCACCTTGTCGCCCGAAGTTGCGATGATGTGTTCTTCAAGCGCGCCATCTTCAGCAAGTGCCGGGACCGCTGCGCGCGCCACGCTCGCAAAATGTCGCGCTTGCCAAAGTGCCAGCGGAGAACCGCGCGTGCCAATGCGCATGGGCTGAGACGCCATTCCTCAACAACCTTATCTTTTACTCAGAGCATGTCCACTTCGCTGTTGCTCATCGGACATGCTCCAGCCTTGGTTAGATCGCATTTTCCGGAGAGCCAAGTGATGCCACTTGGCTTGAAAATGCTCAGGCCCTCGCGAGGCCAAAGAGATGCGCCAAATCCTTGAAGAAAATCCGCACATGCGCAAGGGGATCGCGCCGGACCAATTCCTTGTTCATGTAGGATTCCCACGTAAGGCGCTGCACATCCTTATCGGCGCAGATGGAGACAAACTTCTCCCGCCGCTTGTCGGATGAATACCAGAAATACTGCATGATGCCGAGCACCCAGAAAACCCGGCCATGCGCCTTCATGAAGCGCTTGCGCGCACCGGCAAGCGCTCGTGCATCGCCGGTCTTCAGGCATTCCTCAGCGGCGTCAGCGGCCAGCCTGCCGCCATACATGGCGTAGTAGATGCCTTCACCAGAAGCGGGCGCCACCACGCCAGCCGCATCACCGGCCAGGATCACATCGCGGCCATTATCCCAGCGCTTGAGCGGTTTCAGGGGAATGGGCGCGCCTTCGCGGCGAATGGTCTCGGCATTCGTCAGGCCAATATCGCGGCGGAGTTCAGCCACCGAACCGCGCAACGAAAACCCCTTTTGCATGGAACCCGTGCCGATGCTGGTGGTGTCTCCATGCGGGAAGATCCAGGCGTAGAAATCGGGCGAAAGCTTGCCTTGGTAATAGACATCGCAGCGCTTGGCATCGAAATCCGCTGACCCGCCATTGGGGGGTGAGCGTACAATTTCATGATAGGCGAAAACACAGCGCACCTTATCGCCGCCTGGCACTTCCTGCTTCGCCACCTGCGACCGCGCGCCATCCGCGCCTATCACCAAGCGCGCGCGCGCGGCCCCTGCGGTGCCATCCTTCATTTCCCAATGGACAATGGCCGCGCCATCCGTATCGCGGGTGATTTTTTCGTAAGTGCCGGTCTGGCGTTCCGCGCCGGCATGCGCGGCGCGTTCGCGCAGCCATTCGTCAAAATCCTCACGATCCACCATGCCGACATAGCCGCCATCAATTGGCATATCCACGGATTTCGCGCTGGGGGCGACCATGCGGGCGGAATTGATTTTCGCGACCAATAATTCATCCGGAATCGCGAAATCACGGATCAGGCGCGGAGGGATTGCACCGCCACACGGTTTGATGCGGCCCGCACGATCCAGTAGCAGTACGGAACGGCCGCGGCGTGCCAGATCATCGGCGGCAGTAGCCCCGGATGGCCCGCCGCCAACCACGATCACATCATATGTTTGCATGGCCATTTCCTTCTACCTTGCCGGTAACATCGGGCCGAAGCCGTCGGTCTTGCTGATTTTTGGGCGATTGATGCGCGCGGCCAACATGGCCGATGCGATGAAGAGCGCCGCGTCAATAATAAATACGGTTGCATAGGCGGCCTCTGCCTGACCAAGCGCCAGACGCGCCACATCCACTGCCGCCGCACCGGCCAACCCACCAAGCCCAAAAGCGACTGCCTGCGCGGCGCCCCAAAGCCCCATGCGCGTGCCTTCGCGCGATTCATGCCCGCGCGCAACCATTTGCATCATGGAAGCAATCGCCGCCGCGGCAAAAACACCATTTGCCACACCAAGCGCGAAGAAGCTGGTCTTGAGCGGCCAGGCCGCGCCGAATTGGCCTGCGACGGACAGCGCCAGCATCATCGCCGCTGCCGCCAAACATCCCGCAATGGTCCAGAAGCGCAGCGTCCCCGCCCAGCGCCCACCGCGCACACTGCCAATCAGCGCAATCGCAATCATGCCAACCAGAACGCCCGCATGTTGCAGCGATGAAATGCGCGTGGTCTCACCCAAGGTCCGGCTGAAAACCGCGCCGGCGAAAGGCTCCAGAATCAGATCCTGTGCGCTATAGGCGAGCATGGAAACGAAAATGAAAATGGTGAAGCGCCGCGCTTCGGGTTCCGCCCAGACTTCGCGTAAAGCCTGGCGGAAGGGTGGCTTGGCGGCATCGCTGGCTTCCGGGCGCGCGGCGCGCGGGCCTTCCATGCCCCAAACCGCGAGTGTCGCCAGCGTGAAGGCGATGGCGGAAACACCGCCAGCGACAGCAATCAGCCGGATGGGCGAATATGGATCGAGCAGGCGCCCCGCAATCGCCGTGGTCACCACGAAGCCTGCGATCATCATGATCCAAACCAGGGATGCCGCTGCTGCTCGGCGTGCCGGTGCGGTGCGTGCCGCGAGCAAGACCAGCAGCGATGTACCGGCTGCGCCAACCCCGCCACCAATCAGCAGGAAAGCGATGACGGCAAGCGCAATGCCGGCCCAAAGCGATTCCGCCATCAGCGCCGTGCCCGCAGCGGCCAAAACGCCGCCGAGCGCCAGCACTGCCATGCCGCCAATGATCCACGGCGTGCGCCGCCCACCCATATCGGACCCGTAGCCCATGCGCGGGCGCAGCATTTGCAGCGCATAATGCAGCCCAACCAAAATCCCCGGCAGAGTCGCAGGCAAGGCAAGTTCCACCACCATGACGCGATTGAGGGCGGAGGTTGTCAGCACGACAATCGCGCCGAGAGCGGTTTGCACCAAACCCAGACGGATAATACCAAGCCAACCAAGCGGGGCGGGGTTCATGCCGAGCCTCCTGTCAAAGCGGCCAGCGCAAAGGCGCTGATCAGCATGCCAATCACGTAAAGCAATACGCCGGTGCCGTTATACCAGGGGGCGAGTGCGCGCGGATCGCGCAACATGCGCCGCATCAGGCCAAGTTGGGTCACCAGCGAAAGCGCCACCGCCGCCGCGTGCCAGGGCGCATCCCAGAAAGCGAGAAGCGCCACGACCAACACTTGCGGCACCGCCATGAAAATGCAGGCAACCAAGCCGGCGCGTTCCGCACCCAATTGCACGGGCAGGGACAGAACGCCCATGCGGCGATCACCTTCAATCGCCTTGAAATCATTCAGCGTCATGATGCCATGCGCGCCAAGGCCGTAAAGCAGCGCGACCAGCAGCACGCGCCAATCCGGCGCACCGCCAGACATGATCGCTGCCGCGGTGATCCAGGGCAGGGTTTCATAAGCCAATCCGCACGCCAGATTGCCCCACCAGCCATTCGCCTTCAGTCGCAAGGGCGGCGCGCTATAGGCCCAGGCGAGGGCGATGGCGATGATCGTCGCGCCAAATCCCCAAGTGCCAAGAGGCAGCGCCGCTACTAGAGAAAGCCCAGTCCAGAACAGCGCAATATAGAAACCCCAGCGCCCAGGAATCCGCCCTGAAGGAATGGGCCGATGTGGTTCATTGATCGCATCCACATGGCGATCATACCAATCATTCGCCGCCTGACTCATGGCGCACACCAAAGGCCCGGCCAGCACCACGCCCAACAAGGCGAGCGGCCAGTTTTCGGCAAGGCCCGCATGGGCGGAAGCAACGCCGCAGCCAAAGGCCCACATCGGCGGGAACCAGGTGATGGGCTTCAATAATTCCAAAACCGCGGATGGCTTCAACCGCGGGGCAGGGGCGGTCGCCGCTGTTGCAACGGGGGCCGCCATTGTGCTGCCCTTATCCCTGCTCACCGCTATCGGCGCCCAGATCACCAAGGCCGTAGCGATGCAGCTTCACATAAAGGCTCTGGCGACTGAGCCCGAGCATTTCCGCGGCCGAAGCTCGATTATCGCCGGAAAGCTGCAAGGCGGCTTCTATGCAAAGCCGTTCGATTGCATCCGTCGCATCGCGCACAAGGTCTTTCAGCGGCACGCGCCCGATCAATTCCGTGAGCTGTTCAACGGACCGCGTGGCATGCGCGCCAGTCTGGCGCGGTTCCGCCACGCGCGCGCCGATGTCGCGCATCGAAAAGCCGAAAACCTCCTGCCCGCCATGCGTGACGGTGACGGCGGAGATTTCCACCTCAACCCGCGCACCCATCGCACCGCGCAGCGTAGTGGTGTAAAGCCTGACCGTACCGCGATTGCGCAGATTCGAGAGCAGCACTTCAATTTCGATGCCCTGGCCACCGAGCCAGCGTTCCAGCGACTCGCCGCGCACCTGTTCTTCCGAACCAAGTTCGGCCAGGTCCAAAAAGGCGCCATTTGCCGACATCACCACGCCATTCTGATCCGTGATCACAAAGGCATCGGGCAGATTTTCTGCCACTTTCAGCATTTGCGCCTTTGCAGGCGATAGCCCCGCCGGCTGTTCGCCGCCCGCGAGAGAAAGCCGAACCAAAAGCACCGATGCGCCATCCTGCCGGAAGCTGGTGGCAGCGATGGTGACCTCGCGCCCCGTATCGGCAAGCTGCGCGCCAACCTCATCACCACGGCCTGCGATACGCACGGAAGCAAGCAAGGATTGCACCGCCTGGCGGCTTTCTGGCGCGAAGGCATCCATCAAGGGTCGGCCAATAACGCGGCGCGACTGGCGGCCAAAAAGCTGTTCGGCCGCGGGATTAGCTTCCGTCACGCGCCCCGTGGCGCCATCAATGATCAGCGTTGCATCAGCGGAAAGCTGGAACAGCAGGCGATAACGAGTCTCCGCCTGGCGCAGCTTCGCGTAATCGCGTTCCATGGATTGCTGGGTTTCCAGCAATCTTTGTTGCAGGCGTGATTGCGCACTCAAATCGCGGCCAAAAACCACGCGCCGATTGCCGCGTTGCAAGGGCACGGCAGCGAAAAGCAGCGGCACCGCTTCGCCACCTTCGGCGACCTGATTGATGTTACGCCATTTCGATTCCGCCGGCGCGCCGCTTAACAACGCTTCAACCTTGGGGCGGCTTTCCGTCGTGACGGTCTCTGCCCAGGGCCGCCCAAGCCAGGCTTGATGCCCGCCAAGCGTTTTCGAAAGTTCCTGATTGCTGAAGGCAATATCGCGAATGACACCCTGGTCATCCACCACCAGCGCCATATCCGCCGCCGCCGAGACCAATGAGGCCGCAGCATCAGCATCCAAATCTCCGAGCGATTTGCGAGGGGCCAGAAAGGTTTTCACGGGAAGGCAGGACCTTTTAACGCGCGGGCCGCCCTTGAGGGGCGACCCCTGAGGAAATCAAGCAGCGACGTGATGGGTCGCATGGCGGGGCGGCCTAACTCGGTAGCCCCTCACTTCCTCGTCCTTGTAAGGCAAGCAAGGCCTCTGCCTGCAGAATCGCTTCTTCCGCATCCCGTGCAGTGGCATCAGCGCCAAGGCGCTTGACCAGCAGCGGTTCCTTCAGGATCAACGCGCCACCGACCAGCACGCCAAGATCGGCATTGCGGGAAGCGCGACGGATATCCTGGATCAGCTGGCCCAGGCTTTCGATATGGGTTTCACCGCTGATCGAAAAACCGATCAAGCCGAAATGCTTTTCGGCAACCATGGCGATCAGCGCATCTGCATCGGCGTTGCTGTCAGTCCAGGTTTCCCAGCCGGCGCGGCGAAAGAATTGTTCCACCATCATCAGGCCGAAGCCGTGCTGTTCGCCAGGTGCGGGGGCAAGCATGATGCTGCGGCCAGGCCGCTGCGCGATGCCAAGCGGGGCGAAGCGCGGTTCCAGCGCATGGCAGACCGCATGCAGGCACCGCAGGCCAATCGTGACTTCAGTGAAGTCGGCGGTATCCTTTTCCCAGCAAACGCCAAGAATCCGCGCCGCGGGCGCGAGCAAGCCAAGATAAACCTGCGCAAGCGGCAAACCGCGCGCGCAAAAGGCTTCAATGAAGGTCAGCGCATTTTCAGCATTGCCGAGCCTTGCAAGCGCGGTGAAAGCCTCCAAGTCGCCTTCTGTTGGTGCGGCAGGATGCGACGCCGGTGTTTCAGGCACCGCTGCGCCTAGCGCGCGCTGCGCCAGCACGAGTCGAGGGATGACCTCGGTCTCGATCACCCGCTTTAGCGGTAGGGCGCTACTTTGGGGGTAGTCGCGCCAGACCGCTTCGGCGGGCCCATCCCTGCGATCGGGGTCTGGGTCTGCCATATCCGCGCGGGAATATAGCGTGAAACCGTGATCGGCTTCCACATATTCCGTTCGGGCCTGACGCTCCTCATCCGTGGTCGGCTTCATGATAGACCCCCTTATGCGGGTAGCTTCGTCCTCTGTGGCGCTTAATGTCAATCAGAAAATACGTCAATCTTTCTTGACACTCCCCATCCCGTCCCGGTAGGCTTCAGGACGTAGATGACTGGGAAGGGGGTCCGAATGACCCTGGACGTCACGGAAACTCGAGGAATTCTCGCCGAAGAAGGCCAGAAAGGGTCCGTGATGGGCGCTGCCCCAAGCCGTGCCAGTCGAATCGTCTCAGTCTCCAGGAGTGTCAAGAAATGCTGACAGCAGACCGCTTTACCGGTATTTTCAAGGCCTTGGATGCCAGCCCCTGGAACGCCGCCACCGGGCGTGCGGGGAAGCGCCAAGCGGGCGTAAGGCGGGGGGTGGCGACGCCCCTTTATACCCCGGATGAGCGCCGGCGGCGGGATTCGACGCCCTGGACCCTGGTGCAGGGCATCCTGGCGCCAGTGCAATTCCTGGTCTTTCTGGTGAGCCTTGGCTTGGTGCTGAACTATCTGGCGACTGGTGAAAGTTACGCCGCTGCAACAATTTCGATCATCGCAAAAACCGCGATCCTTTATCTGATCATGGTGACGGGTTCCATTTGGGAAAAGGTGGTGTTTGGCCGTTGGTTATTCGCCCCCGCCTTCTTCTGGGAAGATGTTTTCAGCATGTTGGTGCTGGCGCTGCATACGGCCTATCTGCTGGTGCTGGCGCTTGGTATTGGAGATGGCCGCGGGCAGATGATGTTGGCGCTGGCAGCCTATGCTGCGTATGTCGTCAATGCCGCGCAGTTCCTGATGAAGTTGCGTGCCGCCCGCCGCGAGGAAACCGGCTGGCGCGGCGGCAATGCAGGCCAGATGACATGACCCATCCCGGCGCTCCACGAGAGCCCGAAGGCATGGCGACCGGTGCCGGTGGTTGCGCCGATACGCCCATTCTGCGTGAACGCGGTCAGCGTGAGGTTTTCTGTGGCCTGACCGGCATTATCTGGCTGCATCGCAAGATCCAAGACGCGTTTTTCCTGGTGGTTGGCAGCCGCACCTGCGCGCATCTGCTGCAATCCGCAGCCGGCGTCATGATATTCGCCGAACCGCGCTTCGCCACCGCCATCATTGAAGAACGCGATCTGGCCGGGCTTGCGGATGCGAATGAGGAGCTTGACCGCGTGGTGACGCGGCTGATCCAACGCCGCCCGGATATCCGCATGTTGTTCCTGGTGGGGTCCTGCCCATCCGAAGTGATAAAACTTGATCTTTCCCGTGCTGCACAGCGACTTTCGCAACGTTTCTCACCCAGCGTGCGCGTGCTGAATTACTCGGGCAGCGGCATTGAAACCACCTTCACCGAAGGTGAGGATGCTTGCCTTGCCGCCCTGGTGCCGGAGATGCCGGCGGAACCAGGCACGGCGCGATCATTGCTGGTGGTGGGCGCGTTGGCGGAAGTGGTCGAAGATCAATTCATCCGGCTTTTCGCAGCGCTTGGTGTTGGGCCGGTGCGCTTCCTGCCATCTCGCCGCGCATCGGAATTGCCCGCAATAGGTGAGGGCACACGCTTTCTGTTGGCGCAGCCCTTCCTTGCTGGCACAGCGCGTGCCCTGGAAGCGCGTGGCGCGCGCCACATCCCCGCACCCTTTCCCTTGGGCGAGGAGGGTACAACGACCTGGTTGCGCGCAGCGGCCGAGGTTTGGGGCGTGGGCGAAGAACGCTTTACGCAAGCAACCGCGCAGGGACGCGAACGCGCCCGGGCGGCGCTCGCCAATTATCGCGCGACGCTTGATGGTAAAAGCATTTTCTTCTTCCCCGATTCGCAGCTTGAAGTCCCGCTGGCGCGTTTCCTGGCGCGCGAATTGGGCATGAAGCCGATTGAAATCGGCACGCCTTATTTGCATCGGCAGCATCTGGCGCATGAATTGGCGCTGCTGCCGGCTGCAGCGCGGCTGGTGGAAGGCCAGCATGTGGACAAGCAATTGGATCGCTGCCGCGAAGCGCGGCCCGATATGACTGTGTGTGGTCTTGGTCTTGCGAATCCTCTGGAAGCCGAGGGGCTGACCACGAAATGGTCCATTGAACTCGTCTTCTCGCCCATTCAGGGATATGATCAGGCAGGTGACCTTGCGGGACTTTTTGCGCGGCCTTTGGTTCGGCGCGAAAAGCTGATGGTCTAGCCATGCAGCTCGCCGTCTGGACCTATGAAGGACCGCCGCATGTGGGGGCGATGCGCATCGCAACAGCCATGCAGGGTGTGCACTACGTGCTGCATGCGCCGCAGGGCGATACCTATGCAGATCTGCTTTTCACCATGATCGAAAGGCGCAGTAAGCGCCCACCAGTGACATGGACCACTTTCCAGGCGCGTGATTTGGGCGGCGATACGGCGGAGCTTTTCATGGAAGCGGCGCGTGATGCCTATGCGCGCTTCAAGCCCGAAGCGATGCTGGTGGGCGCTTCCTGCACGGCAGAGCTGATTCAGGATGATCCAGGCGGTTTGGCGAAGACACTTGGCCTGCCCGTGCCTATCGTGCCGTTGGAATTGCCTGCCTATCAGCGCAAGGAAAACTGGGGCGCGGCGGAGACTTTCTATCGCCTGGTGCGCGCCTTTGCGGGGCCTGCACAACCCCGCGTGCCGCGCGATCCGGCCCGCGCGCCGCGCTGCAATATTCTGGGGCCGACCGCGCTCGGCTTCCGGCATCGTGATGATGTGACGGAAATCACCAAGCTACTGCATAGCATGGGCATTGAAGTGGTGGTTACGGCGCCGATGGGCGCAACACCCGCTGATCTGACCCGCCTGCGTGAGGCTGATTTCAATGTCGTGCTCTATCCCGAAATTGCGCAAGTCGCAGCCGGGTATTTGCAGCGCCATTTGGGCCAGCCCTTCACGCGCATGGTGCCGATTGGTGTTGGTGCAACGCGCGATTTCATGGCGGAAGTGGCAGCGCTTGCGGGACTGCCGGCGCCTGAAGCCGATGGCGGCGCTGCGTTGCGTTTGCCCTGGTATGCGCGTTCGGTCGATTCGAATTACCTGACCGGCAAGCGGGTTTTCATCTTTGGCGATGCCACCCACGCCATGGCGGCGGCGCGTATCGCGCAGGAAGAACTGGGCTTTGTCGTTGTTGGCCTAGGCACTTACAGCCGCGAATTTGGTCGTGAAATTCGTGCAGCCGCAGAGAATTATGGCTGTGAGGCACTGATTTCCGATGATTATCTGGAAGTCGAAGAACGCATCGCCGCCCTGCAACCCGAATTGGTGTTGGGCACGCAGATGGAACGCCATATTGCGAAGAAGCTTGGCGTTCCCTGTGCGGTGATCTCAGCCCCTGTGCATGTGCAGGATTTCCCTGCGCGCTATGCGCCGCAGATGGGGTTTGAAGGCGCCAATGTGATCTTCGATACCTGGGTCCATCCGCTGATGATGGGGCTTGAGGAACATCTGCTTGGCATGTTCCGCGAAGATTTCGAATTCCGTGACGGTGTGGCCCCTTCCCATCTGGGCCATGGCCCGCAAGTGGAAACACATAGCGTGCCGGTTGCCGTTGGCCCCGCGAGTTGGGCGCATGAGGCCGAGGCGGAGTTGCGCAAGATCCCCTTCTTCGTACGCGGCAAGGCGCGCCGGAATACCGAAAGATTCGCCGAAGAACGCGGCATTGCCGTCATCACCCTTGAGACGCTTTACGATGCCAAAGCCCATTTCTCCCGCTGAGGCATCAGCACCCCGCATCGTCATTGTGACGATGGATAGCCATTTCGGTGGCGCGGTGGATAAGGCGCGTGCGATCCTGCGCCAGCAAATCCCTGGGTTGGAATTGACCCTGCATGCCGCGGATGAATTCGCGGGCGATGAGGCGGCCTTGGCGGCTTGCCATACCGACATCGCAGGCGCCGATATCATCATTGCCGGCATGCTGTTCCTGGAAGATCATTTCCGCCTGGTGCAGGATGCCATTGCCGCGCGCCGCGCCGATTGCGATGCGCTGGTGTGCTGCCTTTCAGCGCCGGAAATCACGCGTCTGACGCGCATGGGCCGGCTTGATATGTCCGCTGAAGCCAAGGGCTTGATGGGTCTGTTGAAGCGCTTGCGCGGCAAGAAGGAAGGCAATGGCGCCAGCGGCAAGGGCCAAATGCGCATGTTGCGCGAATTGCCGAAGCTACTGCGTTTCATCCCGGGCACCGCGCAGGATTTGCGCGCCTACTTCCTGACGCTGCAATATTGGCTGGCGGGTTCGGCGGATAATCTTGCCAATATGGTGGCACTGCTGGTGCAGCGTTACGCCAAGGGCAAGCAGAAGCTCTCGGTCGCCGCGCCCATCGAATATCCTGAAACCGGGCTTTATCACCCGCGTATGAAGGGCCGCATTGGCGAAAACCTCGCTGCCCTGCCGCGGCCAAGTTCACGCGGCACGGTTGGGCTGCTGCTGCTGCGATCCTATGTGCTGGCGGGCAATGCCAAGCATTATGATGGCATGATTGAAGCGCTGGAAGCGCGTGGGCTTAATGTCATTCCAGCCTTTGCGGCGGGTCTAGATGGTCGCCCCGCCATGGACGCCTTCTTCACCAAGGATGGTGCGCCGACAATTGATGCGCTGGTATCCTTGACTGGTTTTTCGCTAGTCGGCGGCCCTGCTTACAACGATGCTCGCGCAGCGGAAGCGGCGCTCGCAAAACTTGATGTGCCCTATATCGCCGCGCATCCGCTTGAATTCCAAACCATGAAGCAATGGGCCGGAAATGCGCGTGGGCTTCTGCCCGTGGAAGCAACCATGATGGTTGCCATTCCCGAATTGGATGGCGGCATTTGGCCGATGACTTTTGGTGGACGTTGCGGCGTAGGCGGTGATGCCACTGAACGCTGCGCTGGCTGCGATGGCGTTTCCTGCGCCCGGGATATGGTGCCGCATCCGGAACGCGCCGGCACCCTCGCGGATCGTATCGCACGCCTCGTGGCGTTGCGCCGGACTGAACGCGCCGAACGCAAAATCGCAACCGTGTTGTTCAACTTCCCGCCCAATGCCGGCACGACGGGTACGGCGGCCTATCTTGGCGTCTTCCCTTCGCTGTTCAATACGCTGAAGGCGATGAAGGCAGCGGGCTATCACCTTGAACTGCCGGAAAGTGCTGATGCCCTGCGGGAGATGGTGATCAACGGTAATCGCGACCGTTACGGTACCACAGCCAATCTTGCCGCGCGCGTATCTGCTGATCAGCATTTGCGCCGCACGCCGTGGCTCGCCGAGATTGAGAAAAGCTGGGGCCCCGCGCCTGGGCGTATTCAAACCGATGGGCGTGATATTTTTATTCTCGGTGTGCAACTCGGCAATGTGTTCGTCGGCGTGCAGCCAGGCTTTGGCTACGAAGGCGACCCGATGCGGTTGCTGTTTGAGCGGGATTTCGCGCCAACCCATGCCTTCAGCGCCTTCTATCAATGGCTGCGGCAGGATTTCGGTGCGGATGCTGTGCTGCATTTCGGCACGCATGGCGCCCTGGAATTCATGCCGGGTAAGCAGGCAGGTATGTCAGGGCAATGCTGGCCCGATCGGTTGATTGGCGATTTGCCGAATTACTACCTCTATGCCTCGAACAACCCGTCTGAGGGCATGTTGGCCAAGCGCCGCGCCGGCGCCACGCTGATCAGCTATCTGACGCCACCAATTGCTTCTGCGGGGCTTTATCGTGGCTTGCTTGACCTGAAAGCTTCGATTGATCGTTGGCGTGCGCTTGATCCTGAGGCTGATCCAAATCAGCGCGCTGCCTTGGCCGGTTTGATTCAGGCGCAGGCAAGCGCGGTGGATTTGGCCACCGAAGAACCCGTCTGGGCCGATCCCGCGCCGGAGATTGTGAAGCTCGGCGCCAGTCTGCTGGAATTGGAATACACGCTGATTCCGCATGGCATGCACGTGGTGGGTGAGCCGCCGAATGCCGAACAGCGCGCGGAAATGCTGACCGCAGCCGGTGTTGCGGAAGGTAGCGCCAAGGCGCGGTATGACGCACTTCTGGCGGAGGATCACGAAATCCCCTCCATCCTGCGTGCCTTGGAAGGGCGCTACATCATGCCCGCGCCTGGCGGCGATCTGCTGCGCAGCATGGATGTATTGCCGACGGGGCGGAACCTGCATGGTTTCGATCCCTTCAAGCTGCCGAGCGCGTTTGCTGTGCAGGATGGTATGCGCCAGGCCGGCCGCCTGCTGGAACGCCATTTGGCCGAGGGTAATCAAGTGCCCGAGACCGTCGCGATGGTATTGTGGGGCACGGATAATCTGAAAACCGAAGGCGGTCCGATTGCCCAGGCGCTTGCGCTTATGGGCGCCAGACCGCGCTATGACAGCTATGGGC
The DNA here is from genome assembly GCA_020249465.1 of Roseomonas sp. Taxonomy (GTDB): domain Bacteria; phylum Pseudomonadota; class Alphaproteobacteria; order Acetobacterales; family Acetobacteraceae; genus Neoroseomonas. The sequence continues at coordinate 95,662 of JADCFP010000034.1, forward strand.
GTTTGGCGGGTGCGTCTTTGGTGCCGCTGGCGGAATTGGGGCGCCCACGCATTGATGTTGTGATGACGCTATCTGGCATTTTCCGTGACCTGCTGCCGTTGCAGATGAGGCTACTGGCTGAGGCTGCGCTGTTGGCGGCACAGGCCGAGGAGCCGGCGGAGCAAAACTTCATCCGCAAACACGCGTTGCAGCATATCGCGCAACATGGCGGCAGCATGGAACAGGCGGCGCTGCGGGTTTTTGGTAATACTGATGGCACCTATGGCGCGCATGTGAATTCCATGATCCATGACAGCGCCTGGAATGACGAAGACGAACTGGCAACAAGCTTCGTCCGCCGCAAGGGCTTCGCCTATGGCATGGATGGCAAGCCTGCCCGTGCCGATAAGGTGTTGCAGCAGGTTTTGGCCAGTGTGGAGATCACCTATCAAAACCTTGATAGTGTTGAGGTTGGTGTCACCAGCATTGACCAGTATTTTGATATGCTGGGTGGCGTAAGCCGCGCTGTGCAAGTCGCGCGCGGTGGTCGGGCCTCCGCCATCTACATCAGCGATCAGACCCGCGGTGAAGGTAAGATCAGGACGCTAGCTGAGCAGGTGACGCTGGAAACGCGCACCCGTGCGCTGAACCCGAAATGGTATGAGGGCCTGTTGAAGCATGGCTATGAAGGCGTGCGCGAAATTGAAGCGCATGTGACAAATACAATGGGTTGGTCGGCAACCACGGGTCATGTCGCGCCTTGGGTCTATGAACGCATCGCCGATATTTATGTTCTGGATGCTGAAATGCGCGACCGCATCGCACGGCTTAACCCAACCGCATCCGCCAAAATCGCCAATCGCCTGATTGAAGCGCAGGAACGTCGCTACTGGAATCCCAGTGCTGATGTTCTAGCTGCGTTGCGTCAGGCTGGTGATGAGCTTGAAGATCGCATCGAAGGTATCAGTGAAGGAGTCGCGGCATGACCGTGTTGATGAGAGAGCCGCCCCGCCTGACCGCTCGCCCCCGTCAGGGAGATGGCGAGGGTAGTGTCCAGGTTCATATGGATGAGGCGGTATCCGGCACGACGGCCAAGGTATTCGCCATTTATGGCAAGGGCGGTATTGGGAAAAGCACGACTTCCTCAAACCTTTCAGTCGCGTTCTCCAAAATCGGCAAGAAGGTGCTGCAAATTGGGTGTGACCCGAAGCATGACAGTACCTTTACGCTCACCAAGCGCCTCATTCCGACCGTCATTGACGTATTGGAATCCGTCCAATTCCACGCTGAAGAATTGCGTGCCGAGGACTTCGTCTTTGAAGGCTATAATGGCGTGATGTGTGTTGAAGCGGGCGGCCCACCAGCCGGCACTGGCTGCGGTGGCTATGTGGTTGGGCAGACCGTGAAGCTGCTCAAGGAACATCATCTGCTTGATGATACGGATGTGGTGATCTTTGACGTCTTGGGCGACGTGGTGTGTGGCGGTTTTGCCGCACCCCTGCTGCACGCCGAACGCGGCCTCGTGGTGGCCGCCAATGATTTTGATAGCATCTTCGCCATGAATCGGATCATCGCCGCCATCAAGGCGAAGTCGAAGAACTACCCCGTGCGGCTTGGTGGCGTGATCTGTAACCGCAGCGCCGCGACCGATCAGATTGATCGCTTCAATGCCGCGAGTGGCATGCGCACCCTCGCGCATTTTCCTGACCTCGATGTCATTCGCCGATCTCGATTGAAGAAGGCGACACTCTTTGAAATGGAAGGCTCGCCCGAATTGGAGGCGGTGCAGGCGGAGTATATCCGCCTGGCAGAATCGCTTTGGGCTGGTTCAGATGAGCTGGAAGCGGCACCAATGAAGGATCGCGATATTTTCGATCTGTTGGGGTTTGACTGATGCAGACCGCAACTTATCAGCATCGCCGCAGCCAGATCGAAGCCTATTTCGATCGTACGGCCGCGGATGCCTGGGCACGGCTGACGTCAGATGCGCCGGTCAGCGGCATTCGCGCAACGGTACGTGCCGGGCGCGATGAAATGCGTCAAACACTTCTGGCTTGGCTGCCGGATGATCTGACCGGCAAGCGTCTTCTTGATGCCGGTTGTGGCACTGGCACTTTCGCGATTGAAGCCGCGCGGCGTGGTGCGCAGGTTCTGGCGATTGATGTCTCGCCCTCGCTCATCAAGATTGCACGTGAACGTAGCGAAGGCCAGGCGCCAGGGGGCAGTATCATCCATGAAGTGGGTGACATGCTGGATGGCCAATATGGGATTTTCGATCACGTCGTCGCCATGGATAGCCTGATCCATTATCATCTGGATGATATGGTGCGGAGCCTGGCTAGCCTTGCACCCCGCATTCGGCGTTCCATGCTGATGACCTTTGCGCCGAAGACGCCATTGCTTGCGGCGATGCATTTTGTTGGGCGCGCTTTCCCGCGCGGTGATCGTGCCCCGGCAATTGAACCCGTGGCAGAGCGTAGCCTCAGGGCGCGCATCAAAGGCGAAAGACATCTCATGTCCTGGAATCTCGGCCAGGATCGGCGCATCTCGCGTGGCTTCTATACCTCTCATGCGCTGGAGTTGATCCGGAAATGAGCGAGGTGAATGACCGCTTGGCACGACTTTGGACGGGGATCAGCGTGAATGTGCTGCCCTTCGCCGAAGCCAGCAGCGGTCCTTTGCCGATCAAGCGCCTATTACGCCTGTCACTGTTCCAGATTTCCTGCGGCATGACTGCCGTGCTGATGGTGGGCACGCTCAATCGCGTCATGATTGTGGAAATGGGTGTTGCAGCCAGCCTGGTCGCTATCATGGTGGCGCTGCCGCTGCTGTTTGCGCCGCTGCGTGCCTTGATTGGATTTCGTTCGGATTCGCATCGTTCGGTGCTTGGGTGGCGGCGTGTACCCTATCTTTGGCTCGGCAGCATCATTCAGTTCGGCGGACTTGCGATGATGCCCTTCGCCCTGATTATCCTGTCAGGCGATACTTGGGCACCGCCTTGGGTCGCACAGCTTGCGGCGGGGCTTGCCTTTCTGATGGTTGGCGCCGGCATGCATACAGTGCAGACGGTGGGCCTTGCCTTGGCGACCGATATTGTTCCGCGTGAGGCGCAGCCTAATGTTGTCACGCTTCTGTCGTTGATGCAGTTGATCGGTATGATGATTTCGGCGATGGTTTTTGGTGCTTTCCTTGCAGATTTTTCGCAAATCAAGCTGATTCAACTGGTGCAAGGCATGGCTGCCGCGACGCTGGTTATAAATCTGATTGCGGCCTGGAAGCAGGAGCCAAGGCGCCCAGAACTCACGGTTGGGCGTACGGCGGATGATCCGGGTTTCAGGGAAAGCATTGCATTGCTGCGCAAGGCAGGTCCGTGGGATCGGCGCTTGTTGGCGGCGGCGCTCGGGACAGCCGCCTTTGGCATGCAGGATGTTTTGCTGGAACCCTATGGTGGCCAGATACTCTCGCTTGGTGTTGGCGCAACAACGGGTTTGACGGCACTGTTTGCCAGTGGCGCGGTATTGGGTTTTTTGCGGGCGGCGCCCATGCTTGCGCGCGGTATGCATGCACAACGCGTCGCGAGTGCCGGTGCCATGGTCGGCATCTCTGGTTTTTTAATGGTGATTTTTGCGGCACCCCTTGAATCGACGCTGGTCTTTGCTGCTGGGACAGCGGCGATTGGTTTCGGCGCGGGGCTGTTTGCGCATGCGACTCTGACGGGCTGCATGCAGGCGGCGCCGGAAGGGCAAATCGGACTGACCCTTGGCGTATGGGGTGCGGTGACCGCAACGGCTGGTGGCGCTGCGGTCGCGCTTGGTGGCGTCATTCGTGATGTCATTTCGTCACTTGCTTCAGCAGGCATTCTGGGCGCCGGGCTTGATGCGCCCAGTACTGGCTATGTGGGCGTCTACCTCGTCGAAATACTGCTTCTTTTCATGATGCTTGCAGTCGTTGGGCCCCTGCTTCGGGCGAACGATACCTTCTCCCCTGTACCTCAACATGATGCAGGCCGGCCGGCAATGACCGGGCTGCGTAACCAACATGGAGCATTGCCATGACAACACCTGCAACACCGGTCTTTTTGGACGCGGCGGCTGTTTCGCTATACATCTTCTTCGCGTTCTTCGCGGGGTTGATCTATTATCTGACTCGAGAAAACAAGCGCGAAGGCTATCCGATGGTGAATGAATTGCCGGATCGCCCGGCCTTCGCCACTATGCATGGCTTTCCTGAAACACCCCCGCCCAAGGTCTTTCGGTTGCATTATCCAGAAGGTGCGACGGTTGTGCAGGGTGTTCGGCCCGAACGGGATGTTACTGCGCAATTGACGCCGGATTATCCTTATCCTGGGACCGCCTTTGTGCCGACAGGTGATGCCATGCGTGATGGTGTCGGCCCCGCTTCCTATGCAGATCGTGCCGATTTGCCGGATTTGGCGTATGATGATAATGCGCCAAAGATCGTTCCGCTGCGTGCTGCGCCAGGTTGGCATATTGCACATGAAGACCCCGACCCGCGCGGTCAGCCGGTGATCACGCTTGATGGCGAAGTTGCTGGAACCACGGTTGATCTTTGGGTGGATCGTTCTGAATACATCCTGCGCTATCTTGAAGTTGAGGTGTCTGGTGGTCGGCGCGTTCTGGTGCCCATGTTCCTTTGCACCTTCACTGATGACGGAACGGCGCGGGTTATTTCGGTCACCGCCGCGCAATTCGTTGCTGCGCCCGGTATTGCGCGACCCGAACAGATTACCTTGTTGGAGGAAGATCGTATCTCTGCCTATTTTGGCGGTGGTCATTTCTATGCAACGCCGGAACGCAGTGAGCCATGCCTGTGACTAGGTCAGCCCCCGCACGCCTGACCGAACACGGGCTGGAACCGACACCGGGCCTACCGGAAGCGCTTCCGGCAGGTGAGGTTTTGCTGTGGCAGGGGGCGCCGGCTTGGACTGAAATCGCCCAGCGGGTTTTCCTGATTCGCTGGGTCATCGCGTATTTTCTGCTGCTGGCCGGCTGGGATATTCTGAATGCAGCGCTTGGGGGCACTTCATTAACAGCCGCGATCGGATCGGCCGCGATATTGCTCTTGGTTGGTAGCATCGCGGTCAGCATTTTGGCGCTGCTTGCCAAGTTGGCAGCGAAGACAAGTGTCTATTCCATCACCTCGCGGCGCTTGGTGCTGCGTGTAGGCGTTGCCTTGCCCATCACGATCAATATCCCCTTTGTCTCTATTGCCGGGGCTGATTTGCGGCATCGCAAAGATGGTCATGGCGATATTGTGTTGGACTTGCTCCCAAGCCACCGGATTTCCTGGATTGCCCTATGGCCCCATTGCGCGGGATGGAGCGTCGGACGGCCAAAGCCGATGCTTCGTGGTGTAGCGGAAGCCACAGAAGTCGCCAGGATCTTGGGTGAGGCGGTCGCCAATGCAGGTGGTGCTGCCATCAGCCGTGGTCAGAATACGCCAGAGGCCGAAATGCCAAATGGCGCAACGGCAATGGCTTAGGGGATGGATGATGACAGCCAAGGCAATAGCGCCGCGTAAGGATTATCTGGGAATCGGGCTCGGGGTAATGCTGGTTGGCCTTATTGCATTGGTGATGCTCAATGCAGATGAGGAGCAGCAGGTAAGGCATCAGCCAGGTCAGACGCTTTTTGCGCGAGATATCCTATTCAGTGATCGCATGGATGGCGGTGTTACCATTCGCGATGCGATAAGTGGGCAGTCGATTGGCGAAATTGTACCTGGTGAAGGGGGCTTTGTACGCGGCGCCTTGCGCGGTTTCACGCGCGATAGGCGCCTTGAAAATCCTGGCGCTGAAAGCCCCTTAAGGCTCGCGGCGCTACAGGGTGGCGCCATTATTCTGGAAGACCCGGCAAGTGGTCGCTGGACGGATCTGCGCGCCTTTGGCGCGACAAATGTGCAGAGCTTTGCGGAAATATTGTTCAAAAAAAATGAGGAAGGCAAATGAACCAAGCAAGCAATACGCGGCGACGCAGGCGCTTCGATGTGCCCTGTACCGTTGAAATCGAACGCAGCTTCGATAGTTTTCATGCATATGCCGTACCGGAGGATGTGGTTCTACGGCCAGGCGATGAGGTGATTGTCCATGGCGCGCCAGCTCAGGTTGCCTTTGGTGAGAAGTACAGCTTCGAAACTTCAGCGACCATCATCCGCGCAGGTTTCTTCCGTCGGTATTGGACACAGTTTCGCTCGATCCTGGAGTTGACCGAACTCTATCATGTGGGCTTTGAGCCGAAGGAGGCCGCATGAACGCCGTGACCCACCCGATGCGGGAAAAGCTTTCGCGTGAAACGACGGAACTCGCGCTGACCGAAACGGTGCTCTCACCGCGCTTTTACACGACCGATTTTTCGGCGATGGACTCGATTAATGTGGAGCCGGTGCGGGCCGAATGGGATCGGTTGATGGAGGAATTCCATCGTGATCCGAATAAGGGCCATTTCATCCGGGATGAGCGATTCGACGCTTTTCGGCTGGAAGAATTGCCTGAGGGCTTGCAAAAGGAATTGGTTGATTTCCTGGTAAGCAGTGTCACGGCGGAATTTTCAGGCTGTGTACTGTATGCCGAGATCAAGAAGCGTGTGACCAATCCGGATATGCGCGAGTTGTTTTCAGTCATGGCGCGCGATGAAAGCCGCCATGCCGGTTTCATCAATGATGCGCTGAAGGATCTTGGGATTGGTGTTGATCTTGGGTTTCTGACGCGTGCCAAGAAATACCATTACTTTCAGCCCAAATTCATCTTCTACGCTACTTATTTGAGCGAAAAGATCGGATATGCCCGTTACATCACCATTTTTCGGCAATTCGAACGGCATCCGGAATTGCGATTTCATCCCATTTTTCAGTGGTTCGAGAAATGGTGCAATGATGAATTCCGCCATGGTGAGGCATTCGCGCTTCTGATGCGTGCCAATCCTAAGCTGCTGACAGGCGTGAATGCGCTCTGGTGCCGTTTTTTCCAATTGGCGGTTTTCGCCACCATGTATGTGCGCGATCACGGCCGCCCGGAATTCCACAAGGCACTCGGCATGACGCCGACCGAATATGATCGGCAGGTCTTCAAGATCACCGAGGAGATTTGCCGCCAGGTATTCCCCGTCACGCTCGATGTGGATGGCCCGGGCTTCATGGAAGATATGGACCGCCTCTGGCAGATCTCGGAAAAAATGAGCGATGCTCGGCGCCAGGGTGGTATTGGCGGCAGGCTGCGGCGGATGGGGTTGAGCCTTTCTGCGGCGATCACCTTCGCCAAGCTATTCTTCCGCCGGCCGCGGAAGCATCCGCTGCCCAGCGAAATTCGCCTCTCGCCGGTGTGGTAGGCGAGCCGCCATGCCCGAAAGCGTGACCGCAGCCCTGATTGCCATCTTTCTTTGGTGGCTGACGACGGGTGCCATTCTTTTTGCGGTCACCAGGCTTGCAGAACATCGTCTGGCGCTTGGTTCTGCATCTGCAGGCTTGCTCGCTGTTGGGCTGGTGATGCTGCATGCAGTTTCTGAGGATGTGACGGCGAGCGGCGCCTATCTTTCATTTGTGGCGGCATTGGCGATCTGGGGCGCGGTGGAGATCAGCTTTCTGTGCGGGCTGATTACTGGTCCAAACCGTTCTGAAATGCCAGCACAATTCACTGGGTGGCGGCGCTTCTGGTCCGCAACACGCGTCGTGCTTTGGCACGAATTATTCATCCTGGGACTGGGCTTTCTGCTTATCATCGCTTTCGCGCAGGGGTCGAACCAGATCGGATTGCTGACCTATGGCATTCTCTGGCTGATGCGCCTTAGTGCGAAGCTCAATCTTTATCTTGGGGTGCGCAACACAGGCGAGCGGCTCCTGCCCGCGCATCTGCGCTACATGAGTAGCTATTTCGCGCATCGTCCAATGAATCTGCTGTTTCCTTTTTCGATCACGCTCGGCACGATCCTGAGCGCTTTGCTTTTCCACAAGGCTTTTGCGGCGGGTGCCGATGCGCATCAGGCAATCGGGTTTATGCTTGTGGCCACAATGGCCTCCCTTGCAGTGATCGAGCATTGGTTTTTGATGCTGCCCCTGCCGCTTGAAGCGCTTTGGCGCTGGGGCCTTACGGATCAGGAATCACCAGCGCAAACCGGAAGCTGGTCCACCGATAAGAATGGTCCCTTTGATACGCGCCCCTTGAATGCATTACTTACACGCATCACCGCTGGCGCTTTCGGTTCGGTTGAAAGTCTGCGTGGGTCCATTCGCGCGCCAGAGGGCTGGCTTACGCTCGATTTTGCAGATGGCACCATGCATCTGCGGTGCGAGGCGGTGCCGGAGACGACGCGGACAGGCATTATCGTTACCGGGCGGCTATTGGATATGCGCGGCATACGAGCCGAGTTTGAAAATTACGCGCTGAGGCACGGCGCATGAAGCAGATAACCCAAGGCATGGCGAGGGGCCTTGTTTCGGCAAATCCGGCCGAAAGTGACCTTCGCGCAATCGCAAGACCTGGAAAATGATTCTGGGCAAGGAGTGTATGACATGAATTACGAAGAATTTTTCCAAGGTCAGCTTGATAACCTTCGCCGCGAAGGCCGGTACCGGGTCTTCGCCGATCTCGAACGGCGCCGCGGACAATTTCCGCGCGCTACCCGGCACGACAAGGGTGTGCGCGATGAAGTGACTGTTTGGTGCTCAAATGATTATCTCGGTATGGGTCAGCACCCTGATGTGCTGAACGCCATGCATGAAGCGCTGGATCGTTGCGGTGCCGGTGCTGGCGGCACGCGCAATATCTCGGGCACCAATCATGAGCATGTGTTGTTGGAAAAGGACCTCGCTGCGCTGCATGGGCGCGAAGCGGCGCTATTGTTCAATTCTGGTTACATGTCGAATTGGGCATCGCTTTCGACGCTGGGTTCCAAGCTGCCGGGATGCATCATCGTCTCCGATGAGATGAACCACGCTTCCATGATTGAGGGCATGCGCCATAGTAAGGCCAAGCGCGTCCTGTTTAGGCATAATGATGTTGCCGATTTGCGGCGAGTATTGGCGGAGCTCCCGAGATCGGCGCCGAAATTGGTTGCCTTCGAAAGCGTCTATTCCATGGATGGCGATATCGCGCCGATCAGTGATATCTGCGATATTGCTGATGAATTCGGCGCCATGACCTATTGCGATGAAGTTCATGCGGTGGGCCTTTATGGCACAAATGGTGGTGGTATCACGCAACGTGATGGTGTCGCGGACCGTTTGACGGTGATTGAGGGCACACTTGCGAAGGCGTTTGGTGTGATTGGTGGCTATATCGCTGGCAGCACGGCCATGTGCGATTTCGTGCGTTCCTTCGCATCCGGCTTCATCTTCTCAACGGCCCTGCCGCCAGCCATCGCGGCCGGTGCGCGTGCTGCCATTCGTCATTTGCGGCAGAGCAATGATGAACGGGAACGGCTGCATGAACGCGCTGCCACCCTACGGCGGTGCTTGGACGCGATTGGTGTGCCGCATCTGGATAATCTCAGCCATATCGTGCCGGTGATGGTCGGTGATCCGACGCTCTGCAAGAAACTCAGCGATACGCTATTGGATGAGTACGGGATTTACGTGCAGCCGATCAATTATCCAACCGTACCGCGCGGGACAGAACGGCTACGCATCACGCCATCGCCCGTGCATTCGGATGCCGATATGGATCATCTGGTCCAATCGCTTGAACAGGTTTGGTCGCAATTTCGCTTGCGGCGGGCCGCGTAATGGATGGTGCCTTGAGCAGCTTCCGGCCGGCCAATCGGCCTGGCCAGGAAGGGCAGGTTTCGCGTCGCCAAGCGCCACGCGCGCCATCGAACAACACAAACCGCTTAGCCGCGCCGGCTGCGCGCAACGCCTATCCCTTCAGTGCCATCGTCGGGCAGGAGGAAATGAAGCTTGCGCTGATGATTTCCGCGGTTGATCCAAGCATTGGTGGCGTTCTGGTGTTTGGGGATCGTGGCACGGGCAAATCCACCGCCGTGCGTTCATTGGCGGCGCTACTGCCAGAAATGCCAGTAGTTGCGGGTTGTCCCTTCTCCTGTGATCCAGCCGCGCCGCAATCAAGCTGTTCCCATTGTGGCAAACAGCCCAAGGGAAGAAGGCCAGAAAAGCGCATGGTGCCTGTGCCGGTCGTGGATTTGCCGCTTGGTACGACGGAAGATCGTCTGGCTGGCGCGCTCGATATCGAAAGGGCCTTGGCACAGGGCGTGAAAGCCTTTGAACCAGGGCTGCTCGCTGCCGCGCATCGTGGGTTTCTCTATATTGATGAGGTGAATCTTCTTGAAGATCACCTGGTTGATCTTCTGCTCGATGTCGCCGCATCGGGAGAGAATGTGGTGGAGCGTGAGGGCATAAGCCTTCGCCATCCCGCGCGCTTCGTGCTGATTGGAAGTGGCAATCCGGAAGAAGGCGAATTGCGTCCGCAATTGCTCGACCGCTTCGGGCTTTCGGTTGAAGTCAGCACGCCGAAGGACCTTCCGAGCCGGGTGGAGGTTGTCTGTCGGCGCGATGCTTATGACCGCGACGCCAGCGGTTTCATCAAGCATTGGTCCAAGGAGGAGGCACAAACGCGGGACGCTATTGTGGCGGGCCGGAAGCGCCTGTCTTCCGTGACGCTCCCGCTTGGGACGATTGAACAGGCTGCGATGTTATGTATGGCGCTCGGCACTGATGGTTTGCGTGGCGAGCTTACGCTTGTCAGGGCAGCGCGTGCGCTGGCGGCGCTGGAAGGGGAGCGCGAAGTCACTAAGGACCATCTGCGCCGTATTGCGCCTTCTGCCTTGCGTCATCGGCTGCGCCGTAATCCGTTGGATGAAGCGGTTGCGACAACGCGGGTGGAAAAGGCGCTCGAAGACGTCTTCGGCTCATGACGAAAGCGCCGCAGGCAGAAGACAACGCAGCTGCGATGGTCTTCCAGGTGGCGGCGCTGCTTGCGGTGGACCCATATGGGCTGGGCGGCGCGGTGTTGCGCGGGCCGGCGAATCCGCTCAGGGATGAATTGCTGGAGGCTCTGCGCAAAATAATGCCGCAGGGCGCGCCGTGGCGGCGCGTGCCGATTGGCATTGCGGATAATCGGCTGCTGGGTGGTCTTGATCTCACCGCGAGCCTCAACAGCGGGCGGCCCATCGCGCAACGGGGAATGCTCGCGGAAAGTGATGGCGGAGTGGTCATTTTTCCCATGGCGGAACGCGTGGAAGGCCAAACCATTGCCCGCATTGCGGCGGTGCTGGATCAAGGTGCGGTCAATATCGCGCGGGAAGGGGTAGCCTTTGCCGAGGCGACACGCTTTGCCATAATTGCCTTGGATGAAGGCGCGTCGGAAGAAGAACAGGTTGCGGAAGCACTTTCTGATCGCTTGGCATTCCATGTCAGCTTTCCGCCACAAAGCGCGAAGCGGATGAAATCTGTCGTGCCACGACGGGAAGATATTTGGGCCGCTCGGCAGCAAGTTCCGCATGTCAGGATACCGGCCGATTTGCCGCAAGCCTTTTGTGCGGCGGCTTTGGCGCTTGGCATTCTTTCCCTGCGGGCACCGGTTTTCGCGCTACGTTGTGCCCGTGCCGCAGCGGCCTTGGCTGGGCGTACAGAGGTTACTGCGGAAGATGCCGCGCTCGCCGCGCAATTGGTGCTGGCCCCCCGCGCGCGCCAAATGCCAGAGGCACCAGCGGAAGAACAGCCCCCCGCGCATGAACAGCAACAGCAGGAAAACACCCCGGCCGATCAGGGCGAAAGCCAGGATCAACCTTCATTGGAAGATCTTGTTCTTGCAGCGGCGCAAGCGAACCTTCCGCCAGGCTTGCTGGCCGGGCTTGGCTTGGCAGCGCGGCAGATGGCGCGGCAAGCTGGGCAATCAGGCAAATCCGGCATGATGCGCCGCTCCGCGCAGCGCGGCAGGCCAATTGGTGCGCGCCCGGCGGCATGGCGCGCGGGGCTGCGTTTGGCCTTGGTGGAAACGCTACGAGTCGCCGCACCCTGGCAGGAATATCGCCGGCGCGAAAAGCCGCATCACGCGGCGCTGGTGCATATCAGACGTGAAGATGTGCGCATCCGGCGCTACAAGCAGAATAGCGAAACTACCACAATTTTCCTCGTGGATGCGTCGGGTTCGGCGGCTTTGCATCGGCTGGCGGAAGCGAAGGGTGCGGTGGAAATGTTGCTCTCGGATTGTTATGTACGGCGTGATCGAGTGGCGGTAATTGCTTTCCGTGGTCGGGGCGCCGAGGTACTGCTTGAACCGACGCATTCTCTGGTGCGGGCCAAGCGAAGCTTGGCGGCTTTGCCTGGTGGTGGTGGTACGCCGCTTTCGGCTGGTATCGCTGCCGGCTATGCCATGGCGGAAGCCAGCCGCAAGCGCGGGCAAACGCCGGTGATCGTTGCCCTCACGGATGGTCGGGCCAATGTTGCGCGCGATGGTATGGGTGGGCGCGCCACGGCGGAAGCGGAAGCACTTGATGTGGCACGGCTGTTCAAGATTTCTGGCATTTCTTCCCTGCTGATTGATACCGCACCACGGCCGCAGCCTTTTTCCAGGGACCTCGCTTCCGCCATGGGTGCGCGCTATGTGCCGCTGCCTTTTGCGGATGCCGCGCGTATGTCGGCGGCCGTGCGTGATGCCGCGCGTGCGCCAGCGGCTGGGCCTTGATGTCATGGCAGCAGCCGCAGACTCGCCGATTTGGGAAAGGGATGGGCGGGATTGGCCCAACCGGCAATCGAGTGAGTTTGTTGAGGCTGGCGGGCTGACTTGGCATGTGCAGCGCACAGGGCAGGGGCCTTGCCTGTTGCTGCTGCATGGTACGGCGGCATCCACCCATAGCTGGCGCGATCTGACACCGATTCTGGCACCGCATTTCACCCTGATTGCGCCCGATCTGCCGGGGCAGGGTTTTACAACCAGCCTGCCGCAGGCGCGCGTTTCCCTGGCAGGTTTTTCCGAGGCGCTGCATGCGCTGTTGAAGCAGCTGCAGGTTGCGCCCGATCTTGTGCTTGGTCATTCCGCAGGGGCAGCGATTGCGCTTCGCATGGCCCTGGATGGCAAGATCGCGCCGCGTGCCATCTTCAGCCTGAATGGGGCGCTTCTGCCGCTCGGGGATGAGCATGCGGCGTTCTTTACCCGCGCGGCACGTGTCATGGTGGGGCTGCCGTTCGTTTCCAAGCTCTGCGCCTGGCGGGCTTCCAAGCAGGAAGTGGCGGCCAAGCTCTTGCGCGATACGGGGTCTGATATCGGCCCGCGCGGCGTGGAATTATATACGCGGCTCTTCGGCTATCCTGGCCATATTCGCGCGGCGTTGATGATGATGGCGCAATGGGAATTGCGCCCCTTGCTGCGCGATCTGCCGCGCCTTGCGCCGGCACTTTTCCTGATGGTTGGTAGCCGTGATCGTGCCGTGCCGCCCATGCAAGCGCGGCGCATCCAGGCCATTCTACCCGCTGCGCGCATCATCACGCTTGAAGGGCTTGGTCATTTGGCGCATGAGGAAGCGCCGCAGCGCGTTGGCGATACGCTGCTCAAGGAATGGTCCTGCCTCGCGCAGAATATCACCGGGGCGGCCGCATGAGCTTCGATAACGTGCTCCCGCCTTCCTATGCCAAGCGCATGGAACTCAATGATGAGGTGCATGCGCGTCCGCCGGAGATGCTTTTCTCCCCCTGCCGCGTTTCGCAAATCGCGCTGCTGCCGTTAGCGGATGAGGCGCGCGATGCACCCTGGGCCGCGCTTTGTACGCTGGCGCAGCGCTTTTCGATTCCACCGCCAGCACCAGGGGCCAATCATTACAGCGCGGATTTCGGACCCTTCCGCCTGAAATGGGAAAGGCATGGCGAATTCAGCCGCTTCATGGTGGTGGTTCCAGGCGCGGAACCTGAACCATTTTCGGCGGCGGCAATCCATGCGCTGCCGGCGGATTGGCTCAAGGCGCTCCCCGGTCAGGTGATTGCGGCGGCGCATGTCACGCTGCTTGCGTCCAAGGATGTGCCGCTTGCCATCAGCGAAATCTCGCGGCGGTATTTTCGTGACCATATGCTGGTGGGTGGTCCGCTCGCCGGTGGGCAGGCGCATGCCTTCACCGATTTTCGCATCCAGGATGATGGGTTCAGCCGCTTCCTGATTTATGATGGCGGCATGTCGCCCTATCAGGCGGGCAGGCTTTCGCAGCGCCTGCTGGAGATGGAAACCTATCGCATTATGGCGCTGCTGGCGCTGCCCATCGCGCAGGAAGTCGCACCACAGATCGGCGCGCAGGAACGCGAACTGGCGGAAATCAGCGCAGCGCTCGTGGAAGCGCAGGAAGCCGATGAACCGCTACTGCTGCAGCGCCTGACACGCATGGCCGCCGAAGCGGAAAGCCGCGAATCGCGCCATCGTTTCCGCTTTTCTGCCGCCTCTGCCTATTACGACTTGGTGCGCAACCGCATCCAGGAATTGCGGGAGATGCGCATGGAAGGGATGCAGACCTTCGGCGAATTCACCGAACGCCGTCTGGCACCGGCCATGAATACCTGCCAAGCCGTGGCAACAAGGCAGGAGATGTTGTCCCAACGCGTGGCACGCGCGACGCAGCTTCTCTCAACCCGTGTTGATATCACGCGTGAGCGGCAGAACCAGGCTTTGCTCGCTTCCATGGAACGGCGCGCGCGCCAGCAGCTTCGGCTGCAGCAGGCGGTGGAAGGGTTTTCCGTTGCCGCCATCACCTATTACGTGGTCGGGCTTGTGGCCTATCTGGCGAAGAGTTTGGTCACCACCGGCGCCAATTTCCGCGAAGAAATCGTAACCGGCATCGCCATTCCAATCGTCGCTTTGACGGTGGCGCTTGGGGTGCGGCGCTTTCGCCGCCGGACGGCCGAACATGACTGAAACAAGCAAAATACGGGGATGCGCATGTCCGGATTGAACGGCATTTCAGCCGAGGATCTTGCCGCCTGCACCAGACTATTGGCGGGCGGTTCGAAAAGTTTCCGCGCCGCATCCTTTCTTCTGCCACGCCGCATCGCAGCCCCCGCCGCCGCGCTTTACGCCTTTTGCCGCGTGGCCGATGACGCGATCGACATGAGCGATGATCCCACGGCCTCACTGGCACTGCTGCATCAGCGCCTTGACGGCGCCTATGCCGCGCGTCCCTGGGATCATGTGGCGGATCGCGCTTTTGCTGCCGTGGTTGCCCAATATGGCGTGCCGCGCGCCTTGCCGGCGGCGTTGCTCGAAGGCTTCGCCTGGGATGCCGAAGGGCGTTTCTATGAAGATATTGCCGCACTGGAAGCCTATGCCGCCCGCGTCGCCGCGACCGTTGGCGCGATGATGACATTGTTGATGGGTGTGCGTTCACCGGAAGCGATTGCGCGTGCCTGTGATCTTGGCCTTGCCATGCAGCTTACCAATATCGCCCGGGACGTCGGCGAAGATGCCAAGGCAGGGCGCGTTTATCTGCCGCTTGCCTGGCTGCGTGAAGAAGGGCTTTCGGCGGAGGCTTTGATCGCCAATCCAGCCTTTTCGCCAGCCCTTGGCGGTGTTGTCGCGCGGCTTTTGGGTGCGGCGGAAGCGCATTATCGCCGCGCATGGCCAGGCATTGCGCTGCTGCCTTGGGATTGCCGCCCAGGCATTGGCGCCGCCCGCCTTGTTTATGCGGAAATCGGCCGAGAGGTGGAACGCCAGGGCCTTGATTCCATCTCTCGTCGCGCGGTGGTTTCGGGGCGGCGCAAGGCTTGGCTTTTGGCGCGAGCGGCTGGTGCGCTCGCGGCACAGCAGGATGGTGCGGATGAAGCGCCATCGCCGGCCACGCGCTTTCTGGTGGATGCGGTGCGGTCTGCCCCCGCACTGGAAGGCCCGCCGATGGGTGCCGGCTATGGCGAAAGGCTCGTTTGGGCCTTGGAATTGATGGACCGGATGGACCGCGAAACCCGTTTTGCCGCGCGAGCGTGAAAAGCCTTGACATGAGTGTCAAGAAAACACGACAATAAAAATCGTCTAATACAACATACACAGGGCTGCCGCGATCCGCTCGCGCCACCCCTCGGGAGGTCCCGCATGGACGCCTTGGCCCGTATTGAGAGCAGCCTCGCAGACGCGGTGCTCTCCGCCGAGGCGAGCGGTGCCCCGCCCCGCCTTGCCGCCGCGATGCGTCACGCGGTTTTCCCGAAAGGAGCGCGCATCCGCCCGCGCCTGACGCTTGCTGTCGCGGCGGCCTGTGGTGATGACCACCCAAGGCTTGCCAGCGCTGCTGCCGCCGCGATTGAACTGCTGCATTGCGCCAGCCTGGTGCATGATGACCTGCCCTGCTTTGACGATGCCGATACGCGCCGCGGCCGGCCTTCCGTGCATCGCGCCTATGGCGAGCCGCTGGCCGTGCTGGCCGGGGATGGGCTGATTGTGCTGGCGTTCCAGACTGTTGCGCGCGCCGGCTGCGCTGCGCCGGAACGGCTTGGCCCGGTGATCAATGCGATTGGTGATGGTGTTGGCGTGCCCTTCGGCATTGTTGCCGGTCAGGCGTGGGAATGTGAACCGCGCGCCGATCTTTCCGAATATCAGCGGCAAAAGACCGGGGCGCTTTTCGCCGCTGCCTCTGTTGCCGGTGCTGCCGCTGCGGGTGTTGCCGATGCCGAAGCCTGGCGCTTGCTGGGGGATCGCCTCGGTGAGGCGTTCCAGGTCGCTGATGATTTGCGCGATGCCGTGGAAGATGAAGCGAGCATCGGCAAGCCTGTCGGGCGCGACAAGGCGCTCGGCCGGCCGTCTGCAGTGCTGCAACTGGGGCTGGATGGCGCCGTTGCGCGGCTAAAGACACTGGCGAACGCGGCGGTGGAGGCGATTCCCGGCTGCCCCGGCCGCACCTTGCTGCGCGCCGCCATGCTGGAAGAAGTGGGGCGGCTTTTGCCGCGCAAACTGGCCACGGCCTGAGCCATGGCGCAGGCAATGCCGCTGCCCCCGCAAAGGGCGCATGGGGATCAGGGGCCATCCTGGTCTGATCGTTTCAGTGCCTGGCGCGAATCGCTGACCGCGCGCCCGGCCTTTCGCGCCTGGGCCGCGCGGTTTCCGCTGACCCGCCCGCTGGCGCGTCGCCGCGCGCGGGAATTGTTCGATCTCTGCGCGGGCTTTGTCTATTCACAGGTGCTGGCCGCCTGTGTGCGGCTGAAATTGTTTGAGGTGCTGCACGAAGCGCCGGCGGAAGAACGCGCCTTGGCCGCGCGATTTGGGCTTTCGCCGGAAGCGATGAACCGGTTGTTGGTGGCCGCCGAGTCGCTCCGGCTGGTGCGCCGGCGCGCGGATGGTGCCTGGGCGCTTGGCGAATTGGGCGCGGCCATGATCGGCAATCCCGGCATCGCCGCCATGGTCGAACACCATGCCATGCTCTACGCCGATTTGTCGGATCCGGTGGAATTACTGCGTCGCGAAAGGGGCGGCACGGCGCTGGCGCAATACTGGGCCTATGCCGGCGCCGCGCAGCCAGGGGCGCTGCCGGGCGAGAAAGTGTCCGATTACACGGCACTGATGGCGGCCAGCCAGCCCATGGTGGCGCAGGAAGTTCTGGCGGCTTACCGTTTTGGCCCGCATCGGCGGCTTATGGATGTGGGCGGCGGCAGCGGCGCCTTCCTGACCGCGGTGGGCAAAGCTAATCCTGGCCTGGACCTGTTGCTGTTTGACCTTCCGGCGGTGGCCGAACAGGGCCGGCAACGCTTTGCCCGCGAAGGGCTTGCGGACCGTGCCTTGGCGATGGGGGGTGATTTCACCACCGATTCCCTGCCTTTGGGCGCCGATATCATCAGTCTGGTCCGCGTGCTGCATGATCATGATGATGATGTGGTGCAGGCCCTCCTTGGGCGCGTCCGCGCGGCACTGCCCAAAGGCGGGCGGGTGCTGATTGCCGAACCCATGGCCGGCACTGCGGGCGCCGAGCCGATGGGTGGCGCCTATTTCGGCTTTTACCTGCTGGCCATGGGCCGCGGCCGCCCGCGCCGGCCGGATGAATTGGCCGCGATGCTAACCGCCGCCGGCTTTGCCGCGCCCCGGTTGCTGCCGACCGATACCCCATTGCTGACCCGCGTGATGCAGGCCGAAGCAAATTGACGATTTTGCTGTCAATTTTACTTGACAGAAATTTAAGTCACATTAGAGTTACAAAACCCGATTGGGAGATCCCGGAGTGGAAACACTCGCCATCCTGCTGAGCGCCCCTGAAAAGCTTTCGCTCTCGCGCCTGCAACTGACGCCGCCAGGCGCAGAGGATGTTGTCGTGGACATTGATTGGAGCGGTATCAGTACTGGAACAGAACGTCTTCTCTGGTCCGGGCGCATGCCATCCTTCCCTGGCATGGGGTATCCGCTGGTGCCGGGTTACGAATCCGTCGGGCGCGTGGTGCAGGCCGGTGCTGCAGCAGGCCGGCGGCCAGGTGAAGCGGTTTTCGTGCCAGGTGCGCGTTGCTTCGGCGATATTCGCGGATTGTTTGGCGGCGCTGCCGCGCGGCTTGTGGTGGCCGGTGCGCGTGTTACGCCGGTTGACCCGGCCCTTGGCGCAGACGCTGTGCTCTTGGCGCTGGCAGCAACGGCGCATCACGCCATGGTGCTGCCCAACGCCGCCATTCCGGAATTGATTATCGGCCATGGCGTTCTGGGCCGTTTGCTGGCGCGGATCATCATCGCTGCCGGCCATCCCGCGCCTGTGGTGTGGGAAAGCAATCCCGCGCGGCGCGATGGCGCCAATGGCTATTTGGTTGTTGATCCGGCGGAAGATACGCGGCGCGATTATCGCGCCATTTGTGACGTGAGTGGCGACGCCGCGTTGCTCGATGCGCTGATTGCGTGCCTGGCCCCTGGTGGTGTGGTGACGCTCGCTGGTTTTTACAGCGCGCCGCTTTCCTTCACCTTCCCGCCGGCCTTCATGCGTGAAGCACGCATCGCCATCGCTGCGGAATGGAAACAACCCGATCTGGAAACGGTGAACAAGCTGATCGCCGCGCGCCGGCTTTCCCTTTCTGGCTTGATTACGCATCGCGCTGCCGCAGATGCCGCGCCGGAAGCCTATCGTCAGGCTTTTGAAGATCCTGCCTGCCTCAAAATGGTTCTGGACTGGAGAAACAAACAATGAATGCTGTCCCGGGGAAGCCAAACGGTCCATCCATGAATGCGATGCACAACGCGCTGCGCGCCGAAGCCTCAACGCCGCCTGATGGGGTGCTGACGTCGCCCGCCGCCAAGAAAACGCAGATCATCGCCATCTATGGCAAGGGCGGTATCGGCAAATCCTTCACCCTTGCGAACCTGAGTTACATGATGGCGCAGCAAGGCAAGCGCGTATTGCTGATTGGTTGCGACCCGAAAAGTGATACGACATCGCTGCTATTTGGTGGGCGTTCCTGCCCGACCATTATCGAAACATCATCGAAGAAAAAAGCCGCCGGTGAGGCCGTTGCCATCGGCGATGTCTGCTTCAAGCGTGATGGTGTTTTCGCCATGGAATTGGGCGGCCCGGAAGTGGGCCGGGGCTGCGGTGGGCGCGGCATCATCCATGGTTTCGAATTGCTGGAAAAGCTTGGCTTCCATCAATGGGATTTTGACTACGTCCTGCTGGACTTCCTGGGCGATGTAGTCTGCGGTGGCTTTGGTCTGCCGATTGCGCGTGACATGTGCCAGAAAGTGATTGTTGTCGGGTCGAATGACCTGCAATCGCTCTATGTCGCCAACAATGTTTGTTCCGCCGTTGAATATTTCCGCAAGCTCGGCGGCAATGTTGGTGTGGCCGGCATGGTCATCAACAAGGATGATGGCACTGGCGAAGCCCATGCCTTTGCCGCCGAAGCGGGCATTCCTGTGCTGGCAGCCATTCCGGCAGATGAGGATATCCGGCGCAAATCCGCAAATTATGAAATCATCGGCAAGCCCGGCGGGCGCTGGGCTTCGGTGTTTGAACAACTCGCTCTCCAAGTCGCTGAGGCGCCGCCGCTGCGCCCGAACCCGCTCAGCCAGGAAAACCTGCTTGGCCTGTTCAAGGGTGAAGCCGTGGGCCGTGGTGTGGTGCTGAACCCCGCCACCATGGAAGACATGTGCGCAGCAGAAGTGCTGAACAAGCCATCCCTTGAAGTGGTGTATGAGGGCGTCTGAGGGCATGGACACACTCCCGCCCGTATCGCCGCCTGCCGCCACCGAAGGCGCTGCCTGCCATGGCGGGCGGGAAACGCTGGACGCTGCCGCGCGTGCTGCGGGCAAGTCCGAGTTGATGGACAAGCTTGCGGCTGATTACCCGCGCGGGCCGCATGACCAACCGCAATCCATGTGCCCGGCCTTTGGGTCGCTCCGCGTTGGTTTGCGCATGCGCCGTGTGGCGACGATCCTTTCCGGTAGTGCGTGTTGCGTCTATGGCTTGACCTTCACCAGCCATTTCTATGGCGCGCGCCGTACCGTGGGTTATGTGCCGTTCAATTCGGAAACCCTCGTCACCGGCAAGCTTTTTGAAGATATTCGCGACGCTGTTCATGACTTGGCAAAGCCAGAGGATTATGACGCGGTCATCGTCACCAATCTTTGTGTGCCAACGGCATCTGGTGTGCCGCTTGATCTGCTGCCGAAGCAGATCAATGGCGTGCGCGTCATTGGCATAGATGTACCAGGTTTTGGTGTGCCGACCCATGCAGAAGCCAAGGATGTGCTGGCGGGCGCGATGTTGCGCTACGCACGCAATGAGGCTGAAGCTGGTCCGGTAGCACGGCCACGCGATTACGCACTGGATCAACGCAGCATCGCGGTGATTGGCGAGTTGTTCCCCGCCGATCCGCCAGGAATTGGTGCGTTGATCCAGCCCATGGGGCTGACGCTGGCGCCGCAAACTCCGGCGCGTGAATGGCGCGATCTCTACGCGGCTTTGGATAGCGTGGCGGTGGCGGCGGTGCATCCCTTCTATACCGCAAGCATTCGCGAATTCCGCGCGGCGGGCCGCCCGGTGGTGGGTTCCGCACCGGTGGGCGTGGAAGGCACCGATGCCTGGCTTTCGGCGATTGGTGCGGCGGCGGGTGTGAAGCCATCCGATATCGAAGCCGCCAAGGCGCGTGCCTTGCCCGCCATTCGTGGTGCGCTTGCCGGCAATCAGGTCAAGGCACGCATTACGGTTTCCGGTTATGAAGGTTCGGAATTGCTGGTGGCGCGCCTGTTGATCGAAGCAGGCGCTGAAGTGCCTTATGTCGGCACCGCCGCACCGCGCACGGAATGGAGCGCGACGGATTGCAAATGGCTCGAAGCGCATGGCTGTCATGTGCAGTATCGCGCGAGCCTGGAACAGGACATTGCCGCGATGAAGGAAGCGCGGCCTGATCTTGCGCTCGGCACAACACCCTTGGTGCAGAAGGCCAAGGAAATGGGCACGCCTGCGCTTTACTTCACCAATATGGTTTCTGCCCGGCCGCTTTTTGGCCCAGCTGGTGCAGCTTCCATGGCGGGGATTGTGGCGGCGCAGACCAATGGGCGCGAACGTTTTTCGCGTATGGTGTCCTTCTTTGAAGGTGTCGGCACGCCGGATGGCGCCGGCTATGGCTTCCGCGACAAGCCAAGCGATCCCCCTGGTTTTCGCGAACGTCAGCGCAAGCTGCGCGCCGCCAAGGCCAAGGCCGAAGAAGCGGTGGGGAGCTGAGCATGCTCGTTCTCGATCATGATCGTGCCGGCGGCTATTGGGGGGCGATCTATGCTTTCTCGGCAGTGCGCGGCCTGCGTGTTGTGATTGATGGTCCGGTGGGGTGCGAAAACCTGCCGGTGACAGCAGTGCTGCATTATACGGACGCGCTGCCGCCGCATGAATTGCCGATTGTGGTGACAGGTCTGGATGAGGATTCACTTTCCCAGAACGGTACCGAAGGCGCCTTGAAGCGTGCCGCCGCAACGCAGGATGCTGAATTACCGGCAGTGGTGGTGACGGGCTCCATCGCCGAGATGATTGGCGGCGGCGTGACACCGCAAGGCAGTAATCTGCAGCGCTTCATCTGCCGGACAATTGATGAGGATCAGTGGCAAGCCGCTGACCGCGCCATCATGTGGCTTTGGAGTGAATTTGGCTCACGTGGTCGCAAGCCGAAGCCGCGCACGCGCAAGGAAGGCGAAAAGCCGCGCGTGAATATCATCGGCCCCATCTACGGCACCTTCAATATGCCATCTGACTTGGCCGAGATTCGCCGGCTGGTTGAAGGCATTGGCTGTGAGATCAATCTGGTCTTCCCGCTTGGTAGCCATGTGGAGGACATCGCG
The DNA here is from genome assembly GCA_020249465.1 of Roseomonas sp. Lineage (GTDB taxonomy): Bacteria > Pseudomonadota > Alphaproteobacteria > Acetobacterales > Acetobacteraceae > Neoroseomonas. Next base: position 117,860 of record JADCFP010000034.1, read on the forward strand.
AAGCTACCCGATGCAGATGTGAATATCTGCATGTATCGCGAATTTGGCCGCAAGCTTTGTGAAGAACTGGAACGGCCTTATCTGCAAGCCCCGATCGGATTGTTCGCGACCACGAATTTTCTCCGCAAGCTTGGTGAATTGACCGGGCTTGATCCGGAACCCTTCATCGAACGTGAAAAGCATACAACGGTGAAGCCGCTTTGGGATTTGTGGCGCAGTGTGACGCAGGATTTCTACGCCTCTGCCTCCTTCGCGGTGGTTGCAACCGATACTTATGCGCGTGGTCTGCAGCGTTTTCTGCATGATGAAATGGGCATTCCCTGTGCTTTCGCCTTTTCGCGCAAGGCAGGGCAGAAGCCCGACAATGCGGCAGTGCGCGATGCGCTGCGCAAGACGCCGCCCTTGGTGTTGTTCGGTTCGTATAATGAACGCATGTATGCGGCGGAAATCAAAAGCCGCGCCATGTATATCCCGGCCAGCTTCCCCGGCGCCATTATCCGCCGTGCTACCGGCACGCCCTTCATGGGCTATGCCGGCGCTACCTATGTCATCCAGGAATATTGCAACGCCTTGTTTGACGCGTTGTTTCATATCCTACCGCTCGGCACTGATCTTGATCGTGTTGAACCCACCCCGGTGCGTGCTGCCGAGCCCTGGGATGCGGCGGCGGTCGCACTGCTGGATGAACGGGTGGAGCAGGAGCCCTTCCTACTGCGCATTTCCGCAGCGAAGCGGCTGCGCGAACAGGTTGAACGCGCCGCGCGCGATGCGGCAGAACCGCGCGTGACGGCAGAGCGCGTGCAAAAGACTTTGGCGGAGGTGATGGCATGACGCCCCTTCGTGAACACGAATCTTGTCTGCGAACGGACCGCGGTCACCGCTGTCGGCACGTCTCCGATGACAAGAAGGCTTGGGCGGAATTCCGCCTCTGCCGTCCCTGCCGCGCGGGTGGACGCGGTAATGGCCGTAAGGCCAAGTCGGAGGTTTGCTAATGGCCGACACTAGAACGCGCCTGACGGAAGCTCAGGCGAAGGAAGTCCACAACTTGGTGGTCCAGGGATGGGCTTTCTCCGTTTTCGCTTCCATGGGCGCGCATATCCTCGTGTGGTTGTGGCGGCCGCTTGTCTATACCGGACAAGTGGTTCCGCCCGACTGGCGCTTCTTCTGAAGGATGTTCCAGGTTGACGGAAATTCCCAAGACCTGGGCGGAAAGAAAGGAGAATGTTCGATATGCATAAAATGTGGATGGTGATTGACGCTCGTCGTGTCGGGTTCCTCGGCGCGGCAGGTGTGGTGGCGATCGCAGCAGTGATTCACTTCGCTGTTCTGAGCTCGCCGCGCTACTGCGATCATCTTGGTTGGTGCGCAACGTCACCGACATTCACCCCTGGCGCGAAGCTGGGTGGTTGAGCACGGGGCGCGGCTTCGGCCGCGCTTCAGCGAATTGGGCGAGGCAGCCGAAACTGCCTCGCCCGCACAAACATCATGAGGGACCGCCAGGCGGGCATAGCCCCCGTCGGGAGAGGAGCATCAAGCGATGGCGATGTTAAGCTTTGAGCGGAAATACCGCGTCCGCGGCGGAACCCTGATAGGGGGCGACCTGTTCGATTTCTGGATAGGGCCTTTCTATGTCGGGTTCTTTGGCGTGACCTGCGCGTTTTTCAGCTTTGTCGGAACCGCCCTGATCCTCTACGGCGCTGCGATTGGCGGGACGTGGAATCCTTGGCTGATCAATATCGCGCCGCCGGATCTCAAATACGGGCTGCGCCTGGCGCCAATGCGCGAAGGCGGCTTGTGGCAGATGATCACCATCTGCGCGATCGGGGCTTTTGTTTCCTGGGCATTGCGCCAGGCAGAAATATCGCGAAAGCTAGGCATGGGCTATCACATTCCTATCGCCTACGGCGTCGCGGTTTTCGCCTATATCACGCTTGTCGTGATCCGGCCGGTGCTGATGGGCGCATGGGGACATGGCTTCCCCTACGGCATTTGGAGTCACCTCGATTGGGTGTCCAATGTCGGCTATCAATATCTGCACTTCCACTATAACCCGGCGCATATGATCGCGGTGACCTTCTTCTTCACCACGGTGCTGGCGCTGTCACTGCACGGTGCATTGGTTCTCTCGGCGCTCAACCCGCCTGAAGGTGAACCGGTCAAGACCGCAGAGCATGAGAATACTTTCTTCCGTGACCTGATCGGTTATTCGATCGGCACGCTGGGTATTCACCGGCTTGGTCTTTTCCTGGCGCTGTCAGCCGGTTTCTGGAGTGCGATCTGCATTGTGATCAGTGGTCCTTTCTGGACCCGCGGCTGGCCCGAATGGTGGGGCTGGTGGCTTAACCTGCCGATTTGGCGCTAGGCGAGGGGAGGGAAAAGTCCCATGGCCGAATATCAAAACATCTTCACCCGGATTCAGGTGCGCGGCCCCGTACCTTACCCTGGTGTGCCGCTGCCCGCCGATAATTCACCGCGCGAAGGCACGCCGCGTGAAGTGCATCTCTTTGGTCGTCTTGGCGATGCACAGATTGGGCCGATCTATCTTGGTTATCTTGGCATTCTCTCGCTGCTCTTTGGCTTTATCGCCTTTGAGATCATCGGGCTTACCATGCTGGCCTCGGTAAATTGGAACATCAGTGAATTCATCCGTCAGCTTTTCTGGCTGGCGCTTGAACCGCCGCCGCCGGAATATGGCTTGCGCATTCCGCCCCTCAATAAGGGTGGCTGGTGGATCGTGGCGGGCTTCTTCCTGACACTTTCCATGCTGCTCTGGTGGGTCCGTACCTATCGCCGGGCGCGTCAGCTTGGCATGGGAACGCATGTGGCTTGGGCCTTTGCCGGCGCCATCTGGCTTTATTTGGTGCTGGGCTTCATCCGTCCTGTCGCCATGGGTAGCTGGAGTGAGGCCGTGCCCTTTGGCATCTTCCCGCATCTGGATTGGACGGCAGCGTTTTCCATCCGCTATGGCAATCTTTTCTACAATCCTTTCCACGCGCTTTCGATCGTCTTCCTCTACGGCTCCGTTCTGCTGTTCGCGATGCATGCAGCAACCATCCTGGCGCTTGGGCGCTATGGTGGTGAGCGTGAAATCGAACAGACTTTGGATCGCGGCACGGCAGCGGAACGCGGCGGCTTGTTCTGGCGCTGGACCATGGGCTTCAACGCCACGTTTGAAAGCATCCACCGCTGGGCTTGGTGGTTTGCCTTCCTTTGCCCCGTCGCGGGCGGGATTGGCATTCTGCTGACCGGAACTGTTGTGGACAACTGGTATCTCTGGGCGGTGGATCGGCACTTCGCGCCGGCCTACACCATGCCTTGGACACCCGCTGTTGATCCCTCCATTGTACAAGGAGCGCCGCGATGAGCAGGTTTTCACTCAGCATCGCTGCCGGTGTGGTGGCGCTGCTTTGCGGGGTGGTCTTCGTCACCACCTTTGAACGCCCACCTGTACTGTCAACGCAAGGTGGCTTCCGCGGGCTATCAATGGGTGAGGTGGAAAACCCGCGCACCTTGCCGGCGCTTCTTGCGGCCAATCAGGCGCCGGAAGCATCGGAAGCTGCCGATACAACGGGCCCCAGGGCGCATGAGGTCTATGAGAATATTCAGGTACTTCGGGACCTGAGTGAAGCGCAGTTCAATCGCATCATGCTGGCCATGACGGAATGGATCGCGCCCAATCAGGGCTGCGGCTATTGCCACAATGTCGAGAACATGGCTTCCGACGAAGTCTATACGAAGGTCGTCGCCCGGCGCATGTTGCAGATGACGCATAAGATCAATTCGGAATGGGCGACGCATGTCGGCCAGACTGGCGTCACCTGCTACACCTGTCATCGTGGTAACGCGGTGCCGACCATGGTCTGGTCAACTGAACCGAATAGTCGCGCCGGGCTGCAAGCACCGCGTGGGCAGAATCATCCGGCAGCATCCGTCGGTGAAAGTTCCCTGCCTTCGGATCCCTTCACGCCCTTCCTGCTGGGTGATCGTGAAATCCGCAATATCAGCGCAACATCGCTGCCAGGACGGAACAACCAGAATATCATGACGACGGAATGGACCTATGCCCTGATGATGCATATGTCTGGCGCGCTCGGCGTGAACTGCACCTACTGCCACAATAGCCGTTCCTTCGCTGAATGGGCGCAAAGCCCACCCGCGCGGACGACTGCCTGGCACGGCATCCGCATGGTGCGGGACATCAATATGTCCTACATCGAACCTCTAAAGCCGCTTTGGGCGCAGAACCCGAATGGTCCGGCGGAAGGCCCGCATGGCCCACGGCTTGGGGCGCTGGGCGATCCGCTGAAAGTGAATTGTTCGACCTGCCACCAGGGACTCAACCGTCCCCTGAATGGTGCGCCCATGCTGCGTGACTTCCCTGAATTGAAGCGGGTCAATCAAGGCCCGCTGCGTTCGGCTGATGCCACGCCGCGATGATGGATCAGGGCGGGTTGAATAGACCCGCCCTTGGTTTGTTGTATTTGAAGCCTCCGTGCTCCGTGCGGAGGTTTTTCTTTTCTAGCGCTCCAGAATAATGTTTCATGTCCAGTAAGAGGAAGGCTGAACAAGCATAATGAATACAGCAACAGACCCACGCCCGCATGCGATTGTGATCGGCTCAGGCTTTGGTGGCTTGGCTGCGGCGGTACGGCTTGGTGCGCGCGGTTGGCGTGTGACGATCCTCGAAAAACTCGATGCCGCTGGCGGTCGCGCTTATGTGTTTCGGCAGGATGGCTTTACCTTTGATGCCGGCCCCACCATCATCACCGCGCCCTATTTGTTGGAGGAACTCTGGTCGATCGCTGGTCGCAAACTCGAGCAGGATATTGATCTGCGTGCGATGGATCCTTTCTATCTGATCCGCTTCGATGATGGCGAAGTCATGCGTTGTTCGGCTGACCTTGATGTCACGCGCGCTGAGGTCGCACGGATCGCGCCGCAAGACAGTGCTGGGTTTGAGCGCTTCATTCTGGAAAGTGAGCGTATTTTTCGCGTTGCTTTCGCCGAATTGGCGGATAAGCCCTTCCATCGGCTTGGATCATTGCTTGGTGCGGCACCGGATTTGATTCGCCTGCAGGGCTATCGCACCGTCTATAGCCGCGTCTGTGATTACTTCACCAGCGACAAGCTACGCGTTGCCTTCAGTTTCCACCCGCTGCTGATTGGCGGGAATCCAATGACCACCACCGCCTATTACTGCCTGATCGCGCATCTGGAACGGCTGCATGGGGTGCATTACGCCATGGGCGGCATGGGCGCGCTGGTGCAGGGTATTCTCGATCTCGCAACAAGGCTTGGTGGTAGCATTCGCTATAATGCCGAGGTGAAGCGCATCACCACTGAAGGCGGCCGCGCAACCGGTGTTGAATTGGCGGATGGCGAAAGGCTTGCCGCCAATATCGTAGTCTCCAACGCTGATGTCGCCTGGACCTACAGCAAGCTTTTGCAGGATTATCCGCGCCGGCGCTGGACCGATCGCAAGATTGCCCGCGCGCGCTATTCCATGAGCCTGTTTGTCTGGTATTTCGGCACCAAGCGCCGGTATGATGATATTTATCACCACACCATGGTGCTCGGACCGCGCTATCAAGAATTGCTACACGATATCTTCACACGGAAGCACTTGGCCGAGGATTTCAGCCTTTATCTCCATCGCCCGACTGCGACGGATGCATCACTTGCCCCGCCTGGCTGTGATGCCTTTTATGTGCTGGCGCCCGTGCCGCATCTTGGCAGCAAGGTGGATTGGGCCAAGCATGCGGAACCCTATCGTCAGGCGATTGAAAAACGCCTGGAGGAAACTGTTTTGCCTGGGCTTGGTGAGGCGCTGGCCACATCGCGCATGATCACGCCGCAGGATTTTCAGGATCGGTTGCTATCAGTGAATGGCGCAGCCTTCGCGTTAGAACCGCAGCTTTTCCAAAGCGCCTGGTTCCGCCCACATAATGTCAGCGAAGAAGTGCAGGGGCTTTATTTGGTTGGTGCTGGCACGCATCCGGGCGCGGGTGTTCCGGGTGTGATTTCTTCCGCCAAGGTACTTGATCAGCTTGTGCCGCATGGCGACACGCTGAGGCGCCACTAACGCGCCATCGCCCCAATGTGAATGGCGCCGCGCGCTCCGGCCCAATCTTCCAAGAGCCGCGCCGCGGCAATACGGCCGGACATCGCTGCCATCGGAATGCCAGGGCCTGGATGCACGGAACCTCCGGCCAGATAAAGCCCTTGCAAACGCGTCACCGCGCCAGGGCGCGCAAAGGTGCCGGTGGTGCCATGGCTTGCGCGGCCATAGAGTGCGCCGCCTGAACCCGGGAAAAGCCGCGCGAACCCCTCCGGCGTGGTGACCACTTCCGCGCCTGCGTCGCGCGCCACGTCCAAGCCGCAAGCCTTGAGAAGGCCAAAACCACGTTCGCCAAGTTCTGTTATTTCATCGGGCGAATAGCCACGCCGATCACCATCGGGTGGCGCATTGATCAGCACAAGCATCCGCTCCGGCGTGCCTGCTGCCGGCCCCGGTCCGGCCTCGCGATCCTGCGCACAGATATAGACCGTGGGGGCGGCGGCGATATTGCGCTGGCGGAAAATCGCTTCAAACTCCGCCGCGTAATCCTCAGCGAAGAACACATTGTGATGCACCAGCGGAAAGCCGGCGGTTGGTGCCTTTACGCACCAGGTCACGGCGGAAAGAGAGCGCGCGGCGCGCGGTGTATCCTCCGCCGCGCCACGAGGCGCCTGCCCCAACAGCCCCTGCGCAAGTGCGGCGACATCACCGTTGAAGACCACGGCATCGGCGGTAAGTTCCTCACCAGTGGCGAGCCGCACGCCACAAGCCTTGCCCTGGCGTATCAGAATCTCCGCAACCTCGGCACCGAAGCGAAACTCAGCACCCTTGCCTTCCGCCAAGCGCTGGATTGCATCCGCCACGCGCCGCATGCCGCCCTTCACGAACCACACGCCATCCTGTTCCACATGTGCGACCAACATCAGCGTCGCTGGCGCGAGCCAGGGTGAGCAGCCGCAATAGGTCGCATAACGCCCGAATAGCTGGCGCAAACGCGGATCACGAAAATGCTCGCCCAAGGCATCCCAAAGCGTCTTCATCGGCGCGGTGCGGATCAGTGCCGCGATATTGGTAAGACCAACGCGCTTCACCAAATCAAGCGGAGAGGGACGTTCGGCAGCAATGAAAGAACCGCGCAGCGTGCTAAAGATATCGGCGCTTCGCGCACAGAACGCGCGATAGCCGCGCGCTTCGGCGGCCCCCGCGAATTTACCGATGGCATCGGCGGAACGCGCGATATCCGCAAACAGATCAAGTTTGCCACCGGCGCGCCAGGCATGCCGCGCCAATACATCCGCCTTCTGCAAACTCAGCGCAGCTTCCAATGAGGCGCCGGCATCCGCAAACAACCCCTCAAAAATCCAGCGCATGGTGAAGACCGTGGGGCCGCCATCAATCGGGCTGCCATCCACCATCACCTCACGCATCTTGCCACCGGGGGCGCTGGCGCGTTCCAGCACCGTCACCGCCGCACCACGCCGCGCGAGATCGGCGGCGGCGGCCAAGCCGCCCATGCCGGCGCCAATTACAACAACGCGCGGGGCCGCCATTTTACGTCGCAGCGCTTAGTCGCCGACCACGCCCGGCAAATTGCCGATCCACTACGCGGCGATGCCAGATGATCAGCGCCACACCCACCACCAGCGGCAGTGCCCACATGAAGGGATTGAGCGCCAATTCAGGAAGGATCCTGACCGACCCAAAGGCCATGAAGGCGGTGTAGACCGAAATACCCGCACCGACCAAAGCCTTGATATGTTCCTTGATCCAGGAACCCGGCCCCGGTTCGCGCGCCAGGATGAACCAGAGATTCGTCCCCGCCGTCGCCAGCCCCACCATGCAGATGCCAATCATCAGTGGTTGGCCAATCATCCAGCCCTGCCATGCGCAATTCAGCGAAGCGGGAATCAGCGCATACTGCAGAAACAGATTCAAACGCGTGCGGTTCAATTCATGTCGGCGCTTGTTGCGAATGGAAAGCCAACCATACCAGGCAAGGTTCACCGTCAGCAGCCCGGTCATCAGCATCATCCAGCCGAAAATGCCGCGGATGAAAGCCTCATCAAAACGGCCTTCAAGATGCGGATGGGTCTCGATGGGTGCGGCCAGCGTCAACAGGCTCATGGTCATGGCCAGGCAGCCAGTGATCAGCAACGCGAAGGTGAAAATCCTGCCCCAGCGCGCGTGATTGGCGCCGCCCTTCCGCCCGATCACGGGCACCCAGAAAGCGATGGCGCCAATGCTGCCCGTCACGATATGGGCGGCGACCAGCGCATGGAACAGGAACAGGACCATCCGAGCCTCCCTGGCTTTCGAGTGACAATCGCACTTGACATGTACTAATGTAAAGCATGGAAATCAGCCATGGCAGGTCAAGCATCGCATCGCCCCTTTGCCCGCCCTCGCCTGGGCGTCTCACCAGGTAGGGCGGAATGAATCACGTGCCTGCCTTTCGTGCCTTTGCCCCGCCGCGGTCGGAGCCCTTGCCCGCGCTGATTGCACTGATGCGCTGCATGATCAGGGGCGATGGCGATTTGCTCTCGCTTTTGCCGGCCGAGGCTTATCGCATGCCAATCGGCCCCCTGGGCTATTCGCGCCGGTCCACCATCATCGTGAATCGCCCCGATCTGGTGCGCGAAGTGCTGACCGATCCCAAGGGCATTCTGCCCAAAAGCGATCTGATGGTGCATGCGCTGGACCCGCTGATTGGCGATTCGATCTTCGTCTCCTCCGGCGCCACCTGGCGGCGCCAGCGGGCCATGATTGACCCCGCCTTGACGATGATGCGCGTCAACCGCGCGTTTCCAGCGATGGAAGCCGGCGCGGCAGCGGCGGAAGCCACACTGACTGATCACGCAGCACGCGATACCCGCCTTTCACTCGACCTGATGATGAGCCACATGACGGCGGACATCATCTGCCGCACTGTGTTTTCAACAGGCTTGGAAACGCGTGTTGCGCATGAGGTTTTCGATGCCTTCACGGAATTCGAACATAGCGTCGCGCAGGTGGAAATCCGCCGGCTGATTTTTGACCGCGCCTGGAAGCGTATTCCGCAAAAGGAAAGCGTATTGAATGCCTGCCGCCTTATTCGCGGCTACCTGGGCGAATTGCTGGATACGCATTTGGGTGATGGTGCAACCAGCTTTGATGATATCGCAAGCGCCATCATCGCCGCGCATGATGTGGAAGGCAAAGCCTTCACGCGGGAGGAATTGATTGATCAGCTCGGGGTATTGTTCCTGGCGGGACATGAAACCAGCGCCAGCGCGCTGACCTGGGTTTTCTATCTGCTCGCGACACAACCCGCCTTGGTCGCACGGCTGCGCGCCGAAATTGATGAAATTGTCGGTCCGGGGCCGATCCTGTTCGAACACACGCGTAAACTTCCATTTATACGTAATGTGTTTCGCGAAACGCTCCGGCTTTATCCACCCATCACCTTCCTGCCGCGCGTCGCGAATGAGGCAACGCGCATCGGCGATTATCCGGTGAAGAAGGGGGCGCTGATCATGGTGGCACCCTGGGTGCTGCATCGGCACCACGCCTATTGGCGCGATCCGCATCTATTCGACCCTGATCGTTTCCTGCCGGAACGTGAAGCGGAAATGACTGCCGGCGCCTATATCCCCTTTGGCATTGGCCCGCGGGTTTGCGCGGGTGCGGCCTTTGCGCAGGTGGAAGCGGTGCTGCTGATTGCGCGGCTATTTCGCCATTTTGATTTCCACATTGAAGCGCCTGGTGATGTGCGCCCCGCCGCGCGGCTCACCACGCGCCCGGCGCGGCAGGTGATGTGTCGCGTCACACGCGCGGCATGACAGGCAATCTGCTGCTGACCCTGGGCCGCCTGCCCAAGGCGCTGGATGTGGCGCGCGGCTTTGCTGATCTTGGTTGGCGTGTGGTGGTGGCGGAGCCTTTCAAGCGCCATCTGGCGGGTGCGTCGCGCGCCGTGGCGCAAAGCCATCGGGTGACAGCGCCGGCGGAAGACAAGCAGGCATACCTTGCTGATTTGCGGTGCATCATTGCCGATGAGAAGATTGATCTTGTCGTGCCGGTTTCGGAAGAAACCATGCATGTCGCTTTCCTGCGCGAAAACCTGCCCGCCACCACGCGGCTTTTCACCATGCCGCCTGAGATTTTGCTTTGCCTGCACAACAAGCACGGCTTTGCGCAACAGGCCGCCGCCTGGGGGCTTGCGGTGCCGGAAACCTATGCGCTGGGCGATCCTGCTGCCGAGGAACTCGCGCAATCCGGCCCGGTGGTGATCAAGCCGGTGCATTCCTGTTCCGGTCGTGGTGTGCGGCTTTTGCCGGCCGGTGCCACCTTGCCTGCGCCTGATCCTGCCATCCCCGCCATTGTGCAGCGCTGCGTAATCGGCGCGGAATATAGTTCCTGTTCCATCGCGCATGAGGGGCACGTTGCCTCCACCGTCATCTACCGCGCGGCGCAGAAATCCGGATCGGTCGCGGTCGCTTTTGAACGGGTGGAACACCCCGCGATTGCCGATTGGATCACGCGTTTCATCGCCGCAGCGAATTGGACCGGCTTCATCGCCTTCGACATTATGGCGGATCAGGCCGGTCAGCCTTGGGGTATTGAATGCAATCCGCGCACGACAAGCGGTTTGCATTTCTGGGAACGCGCCGATATTGCGCGCGCCGTGCTGGAACCTGGTTTCATCCCGCGCTATCGGCCCGAATCACGCCTTCAGCAATTCTATTCCGCGCTTACGGAAACTCAGATGTCACTATTCCGGCGCGGCCCATTTCGTGATAATCTGAGAAAGTTGTTCTCAACTCGTGATGTCACTTGGGATCGGCGCGATCCCATGCCTTTCCTGACCATGACCGTAACCTCCTGGCCCATCATCCGCATGGCCATGGCGCGTGGTGCAACTTTTGGTGAGGTCGCGACGCTTGATGTCGGCTGGTATGACTAGGAGCGAGTGCGCGTAACCTTGCCCCTAACTTGCATGTAGTATGAACGAGGCTCCAGTTTTACGGTTTGCCAATATGGCCCGGTTGCGCGACGGTTGTTTGCGCGGGGCTTTGCGGATTACGGAGCCTCAGCTGCCGTTGAGAGGCGAAGGTCTGGGCAAACTCGCTTGGCGTTTGCACGCCGAGACGCGCGTGAAGGCTTTCCATATTACCCGTAGAGTGCAAGCTTAGCCCTGCGGCAAGGGGGGGAGACCTCTTGCCCATGCGGCTTTCATTCATTCGCAGTGCAACTCTGGCCTGTTCAACAGCTATCGCCTCTACCGTCGCCTCGCTGGAGGCGATGGTTCGTATAGGGTGCTTGGTGGCAGCGGCGCCAACCAGAATTTATTGGGTGAGGCGGGTCATGATACGATCCGCGCCGGGTCTGGCGAAGATCAATTCATTGATGGCGGCGCAGGCAGTGATGTGATCCTGGTTGGCAGCACTACCGTGTCTGACATCCTGGCGCTGTTCAATAATTGGTAGCCGGGCAAAGCGCGCCCCAAACAAGAAAGGCAGTGGGATTTCCACCGCCTTTTTTGTGGCGCCAGGCTTATTCAGCCAATCGTGAGCCGCCGATCCATGATCTGCTGCCGCATGGATTTTTGCAGCTTTTCAAAGGCACGCACTTCAATCTGGCGCACGCGTTCGCGGCTGATGTTGTAATGCTGCGAAAGTTCTTCCAGCGTGGTCGGCTCTTCCTTAAGCCGGCGTTCGATCAGGATATGCCGTTCACGCTCATTCAGTGTCTTCAGCGCGCCGCTCAGCAATTCGCGGCGGTTTGACATGTCCTGATGTTCGGCAAGTTCCTGTTCCTGGTTGTCGCTTTCATCCACCAGCCAATCCTGCCATTCGCCTTCGCCATCGGCGCGGAGCGGGGCATTCAGGCTGTTATCGGCAGCCGCCAAGCGCCGGTTCATGGAAATCACGTCCTGTTCCGGCACCTGCAGCACATGGCTGATCCTGGCCACCTGTTCGGGCTGCAAATCGCCTTCTTCCAGGGCCGACATTTGCGCCTTCAACCGGCGCAAATTGAAGAACAGCTTCTTTTGCGCCGCCGTGGTGCCCATTTTCACGAGTGACCAGGAATGCAGGATGTATTCCTGAATGGCCGCGCGGATCCACCACATGGCATAGGTTGCCAAACGGAAGCCGCGATCGGGATCGAAGCGCTTGACCGCCTGCATCATCCCGACATTGCCCTCAGAAATCAGCTCACCGACCGGCAGGCCATAGCCGCGATAGCCCATGGCGATCTTGGCGACCAGGCGCAGGTGGGATGTGACGAGTTTATGCGCGGCCGGCTCATCGGCACTGTCGCGCCAGCGGCGCGCGAGGCTGAGTTCTTCCTCAGCCGAGAGCATCGGGAATTTACGGAT
>JADCFP010000035.1 GCA_020249465.1 Roseomonas sp.
CAGGGGATTGCGCCGGCCATTCTGCCCAGCATGCCCTATGATGTGCTGCGCGATTTCACCCAGATCGGGCTGCTCGCCGCAGTGCCGAGTGCCATTGCGGTGTCCGCGACTGGCCCCTGGCAGAATCTGGCCGCGCTGATCGCTGCCGCGCGCGAAAGGCCCGGCAGTATCCGCTTCGGGTCCAATGGCAATGGTACGTCGTCCCACGCCAAACTCGAAATCCTCAAGCGGTTGGCGGGGGTGGATATCACCCATGTGCCCTATCGCGGCGCGGCGCCGGCGGCGACGGACGTGATTGCCGGCAATATTGATGGGCTGATCGCGGCCATTCCCGATGTCGGGCGGAATGAGCGGCTGCGCTTGCTCGCCATGACCACCCCGGAACGCCTGCCGCGCTGGCCCGATGTGCCATCCGTCGCGGAGCTTGGCCTGGGGCAATTGGTGGCGGCGAATTGGTTCGGCATCAGCGGCCCATCCGGCATTCCGGCGCCGATTGCGGATCGGCTGAATGCCGCGCTGGTGGAAAGCCTGGCCGCACCCGCCATCACTGAACGCTTGATCGAATTGGGCGCAGCCCCCAACCGGCTGGACCGCGCTGCCTTCACCGCCCTGGTGGAAGCCGACATTAAGCGCTGGGCCCAGATTGTACGGGATGCCGGGATCAAGGCGGACTGAGCTTTTTCAAGCCAAGTGGAACACTTGGTGGCTTGGAAAATGCGATCAAACAACTTTTCTGGCACGGTGATTGCCTAGCCTTGAGGCATAGGCGGCGATATCGCGGGAATTCGGGCCATTCTGCCCGTTTTTTGAGCGATGCAGGCCGACTTAGCAGCAAGGAGCATTCGCATGAAACGTCGTCGTCTTCTTGGCCTCACCGGGGGCGCCATTGCCGGGGCGCTGGCCAGCCCGGGCATTCTCTCCGCGCAAAGCGGCGCCTGGCCAAGCCGTGGGTCCATCCGCCTGATCGCACAATTCCCGCCAGGGGGTCTGGTGGATACAGTGAGCCGCCTGATGGCCCCTGCTCTATCCCAGGCTTTGGGCCAGACCGTGGTGGTGGAAAACCGCGCTGGCGCGGGTGGGGTGATCGGGACGGATTTCGTCGCGAAGCAGCCCGCCGATGGCTATACGCTGTTGGTGTCCCACGCTTCGGTGCATGTCTTCTCGGCAGCGACAATGCCAACACTGCCCTTCAACCCGATCACGGATTTCACCCATATCGGGCTTTTGGTGGAAGCGCCGAATGTGCTGCTGGTGAAGGCTGAATCGCCCTTCAAGACGCTCGCGGATTACATTGATGCGGCGAAGAAGCGTCCGGTGCGTTTCGGGTCTTCGGGCATTGGTTCGGCGCCGCATCTGCTGGGTGCGATGCTGTCGGGCGAAGCCAAGCTCACCAATCTGGATCACGTGCCCTATCGCGGCAGCGCGCCCGCGATGCAGGATCTGATGGCCAATCAGATCGAAAGCCTGATTGACCCCATCACCACCAATGTGCAGCTGATGAAGGATGGCGTGCTGCGCGCACTCGCGGTTTCGTCGCCGCAGCGCCTGCCGGCCTTCCCGAATGTGCCGACCTTTGCCGAGCTTGGCTTTGGTAAGCTGACGTCAGCGCAATGGCTTGGGCTTTCCGCGCCGAAGGGCCTGCCGCAGCCGATTGTGGACAAGCTCTCTGGCCTGATTGACCCCATCCTGTCGCGGCCGGAATTGATGACGCGGTTTGAAGAATTGCAGACCCTGCCGCGCCGGCCTTCGCCGATGAATGGTGATTTCGTGAAAATCATGCGCGAGCAGATCACGGAATGGACCGCGGTCGCCAAGCAATTCGATATCGTTGTGACTTGATGTTAGGCACCCCGCCCGCTGGCTTGCGCGGGCGGGGTTAACCCTTACTTCATGCCAGCCTGGGTCTTACACCAGCGCGCCACTTCCTCATGTGTCGCGAACCAGACATCACCAAAACTCTTCATATGCTGCACCAGCCGATCAAGCAGCGCGATGCGGCTGCGGTGGCCGATCACATGCGGGTGCATGGTCAGCAGGAACAAGCCACCTTCGCGATAGGCGCCTTCGAATTCGGCGGTGAAGACCTCCTCCACGCTTGAAGGGGGCGTATAGGGGCGGAGTGCCGAAAAGCGCAGCATATTGAAGTAAACCGCATCATCGCGGATCCATTCCGGCGGCAATTCCACAATGCCGGTGGGCTTGCCCTGATCAAGCAATTCATAGGCATCATCATCCGCCATGAGCGATGAATCATACAGCAAGCCCAATTCGCGGATGATCGAAAGTGTGTCCACCGAAAAATCCCAGGACGCCGTGCGGATGCCCACGGGCCGCCGGCCTGTCAGTTTTTCCAGCGTATCGGCAGCGCGGAACGTCAGTTCACGTTCAACGCCGGGCGGCAATTGCGTATTGGCCTCATGAATCCAGGAATGGATGCCGATCTCATGGCCCTCATCCGCCACACCGCGTACCTCATCCGGGTGCAGTAGGGCCGAGACAGCGGGGTAGAAGAAGCTTGCCTTGATGTCGTGGCGCGCGAGCAAGGCGCGGATGCGCGGCACGCCCTGGCGCGCACCATATTGCCCCTGACTGATGCGCATCGGGCTTTCATCGGCATCGCGCAGCGGAATGGTTTCGTGATCCGCATCGAAGGAGAGCGAAACACAACAGCGCGCCCCATTCGGCCAGGACGCGGGGGCCAAGGACCGCCCGGCGCGGGCCCGGCCCACAATCTCCCGCCATTGCGCTTCGGGCCATTCCCAGGGTTTGGCGGCTTTGTCATTCATCGGGGGTTCTCCTGCCTGCAATCAGGCGGCATGCTGCACCCATAGCCAGAATACCGGAACCCCCATGAGCGATACCGATCCCGCCCTTATGTCCGCCGAGACCTTGCTCGGCCTGTATGCGCGCCGGCGCCTTTCCCCGGTGGAGGCGCTGAAGGCGGTGATGGAACGCGTCGCGCGCTATAATCCTTGGGTGAATGCCTTTGCCACGATGAACCCGCGCGCCTTGCAGGCCGCCGGTGAGGCGGAGGCGCGCTGGCAGGCCGGCCGGCCCATGGGCGCCTTGGATGGCGTGCCCACCACGGTGAAGGATTTGCTGAATATGGCAGGCTTCCCGACCAGGCGCGGGAGCCGCACCACCGATACGACACAAGCGACTGAGGACGCCCCCGCCGTGGTCGGGCTGAAGCAGGCCGGCGCGGTGATCATCGGCAAGACCACCACCACGGAATTCGGCTGGAAATCGCCCGGCGATTGCCCGCTGCATGGCATTACGCGCAATCCCTGGAACCCCAAGCGCACGCCAGGCGGGTCATCCTCCGGCGCCGGAGCGGCAGGCGCGGCTTGTTTCGGGCCGCTCCATATCGGCACGGATGCGGGCGGGTCCATCCGCATTCCGGCAGCGTTTTGTGGGCTGGTCGGCATGAAGCCGTCCTTCGGGCGCATTCCGCAATGGCCGCTTGGCGCCTTTGGCCATGTCGCGGTGGCTGGCCCCATGACCCGCACGGTGCGCGACGCCGCGCTGATGTTTGGCGCCATGGCGCGGCATGATCTGCGCGACCCCTATGCGCTGCCGGATGATCCGCGCGATTGGCTGGCTGGCATTGAAGATGGTGTCGCGGGGCTGCGTGTGGCGGTGGTGCGGCGCATGGGCTTCGCGCCGCCACTGGATGCGGAGGGCGAGGATGTGCTGGCCGCCGCCGCACGACTTCTGGAAGAGCAAGGCGCGATTGTGGAGGAAGCCGATCCTGACCTGCCCGACACGCGCGCCATTTTTGGGCGGGTTTGGGGTGTGGCGCTGTCGCGCATCATCGCGACCACACCGGAAGACAAGCGCGAGCTGCTTGATGCCGGCATTGCCGAAGTTGCCGCGCGTGAGGGCGAGATGCTCGCCGTGGATTATCTGGCCGCCGAGGCGATGCGCCTGGAAGCGGCCCATGCCATGGCGCGGTTCCATCAGCGCTATGATCTGGTGCTGACCGCCTGCACGCCGACGGCGGCCTTCGCCGCCGATCAACCGACCATCCGCCCCGCCGAGGCGCTGTGGCGCGATTGGGCGCCCTGGACCTTCGCCTTCAACCTGACACGCCAACCGGCAATTTCTGTGCCGGTGGCTTTGGATGCTGAGGGCATGCCGCGCGCGGTGCAGATAGTTGCGCCGCTCTATCGCGATGATCTGGCCTTGCGCGGCGCACGGGCATTGGAACGCGCGGCCAGCCTGCCCCTGGCGAATCCCGCGGAAAGCGCTACCTGAGACGCTGGATGACATTGAGGATGAACTGATGCGTTTGGTCACTTTCTCGGATACCGCAGGCACGCGCATTGGCGCGCTGGATGCAGCGGGCGCAGTGCGAGACATCGCTGCCGCCGCGCCATCCTTGCCGCGCGATATGCTTGGCCTGATTGCGGCGGACGCAGCAGCGCTGGCCGCGGCGCGTGACGCGCTGGGCAAGGCGCCAGTGGTGCATGGAGCAAAGATCCTCGCCCCCATTCCGCGCCCGCCCAAGAATGTGTTCTGTGTGGGCAAAAACTACCATGAACACGCCAAGGAGTTTGCCGGATCAGGCTTTGATGGTGGGGCGAAGGATGTGGTGCCGCCCTTCCCCGTTGTCTTTTCCAAGCCGCATACCGCCATCATCGCCACGGGCGAACCGATCCTGAGCCATTTGGACCCGACCGGCGGGCTCGATTACGAAGGCGAATTGGCGATTGTGATCGGCCAGGGCGGGCGTGGCATCAGCAAGGCAGCCGCGTTGTCCCACGTTTTCGGCTATACCATCATCAATGACGTGACCGCGCGGCATTTACAGAAGCGCCATAGCCAATGGGTATTGGGCAAGGGCTTGGATAGTTTCTGCCCCATGGGCCCTGCCATCCTGACCGCCGATGAAGCGCCGGACCCCACCAAGCTGCGCCTGATCACGCATGTGAATGGCGAAAAGCGCCAGGATGCGCTGGTCGCGGATTTGATCTTTGATGTGCCAACCCTGATTGAAGCAATCAGCGCCGCCATCACACTGGAACCTAGCGATGTGATCGCGACCGGCACGCCGGTTGGCGTTGGCATTGGCTTCACCCCGCCGAAATTCCTGCAAAAGGGCGATAGCGTGCGGATTGAAATCAGCGGGATAGGTGTGCTCGAAAACCCTGTCGCCTAAGAAAACAAAACCGGGAGGATACAACATGCAAAGACGCGTTTTTCTAGCCGGAGCCTCTGCGCTCCCCTTCGCCGCACCAGCGCTGGCGCAGGACACATTCCCATCGCGCGCGGTTTCCATGGTGGTCGCCTTCCCGCCCGGCGGGCAGGCGGATGTGGTGGGCAGGCCGGTCGCGGCGGTGCTGGAAAGGCTGTGGCGTGTACCGGTGCCGATCACCAATCGCGGTGGCGCGGCGGGTGAGATTGGCAATGGTTTTGTCGCCCGCAGCGCGCCCGATGGCTATACGCTGCTCATGGGTCTTTCTTCCATGACCTTCCTGCCGGAAGCAGCGCGCATCAATGGCCGCACGCCGGCCTATACGCCCGATATGCTGACGCCGATTGCGTTGTTCTCCGCCGATCCGACAGTATTGGTGGTGCCGGCATCAAGCCCCATTCGCACCATTGAAGAATTCATCGCCGAGGTGCGCGCGAAGCCAGGTCAGATCGCCTATTCGTCAGCCGGGAATTACTCGGCCCTGCATGTGCCGATGGCGATGCTGTCTCAGGCGGCAGGCTTGCAGATGCTGCATGTGCCCTTCCAAGGTGGCGGGCCGGCGCTGACGGCGATTTTGAGCGGGCAGGTGCAAGCGCTTTCCTCTGGCCCCGGACCAGTCGCGCAGCATGTGCGTGATGGGCGGTTGCGCGCGCTGGCAACCTGGGGCCGTCAGCGGCTCAAGGGGTTTGAGGATGTGCCGACGCTGGTGGAAAAAGGCTTTGCGGATGTGGAATTCTACATCTGGGTCGGGCTTTTCGCGCCTGCTGGCACGCCGCCCGCGATTATTGATCGCATTCGCGACGCATCCCGGCAGGTGGCGCAGGATCCGGATTTCATCCGCATCATGGCGGGCAGTGGCAATACGCTCGATTTCCGCGAAGGCGATGCCTTCCGGCGCTTTTATGATGAGGATGCGGGCCGGTTGCTGCGCGTGATCCGTGCGCTCGGCAAGATTGAATAGCGCCCTTGCGACGGCGCCCTTGCTGACGCAGGCTTGGGCTTTATTCCAGTGATGACGAGGATATCATGACCACCGAAGCGCAAATCACCGCCTGGCTTGCCACACAACAGGACGCCATGCTCGCTGAGCTCAAGGAAATGGTGAATACCGATGGCGGTTCCTATGACAAGGCGGGCGTGGATCGCACTGGCCAGCAGGTGAAGCGTTTTCTTGAAGGCCAGGGCATCGCGGTGGAGGTGGTGCCACGCGAAAAACATGGTGATTGCCTGCGCGGCATTGTGCCCGGCGCGCATGAAATCGCTTCCGGCAATCAGCAGAAGAATATCGTGCTGATGGGGCATCGGGACACGGTTTTCCCGAAGGGCGAGCCAGAACGCCGGCCCTTCACCATTCAGGGCAGTATCGCCTATGGGCCGGGTGTTGCCGATATGAAGGCCGGCATTGTCATGAATATGTTTGTCCTCGCCGCCTTTCATAAATTCGGCGGCGCGCCGGGGCCGCTCGTTGGGCTTTTCACCGGGGATGAGGAAATCGGCAGCCCCGAAGGCCGCCCGGTGATTGAAAATGAAGCGCGCAGTGCGCGGGTGGTCTTCAATAGCGAACCGGGCCGGCCTTCCGGCAATGTGGTGACCGGTCGTAAGGGTGGCGTGTTCTCCGTGGTGGATATTGAAGGCAAGGCAGCGCATTCAGGCGGCAATTTCGAGGCCGGCATCAGCGCCATTGGTGAAGCCGCGCAAAAGATTGTTGCCATTCATGCGCTGACGGATTTGAAGCGCGGCATTACGCTGAATGTCGGCCTGGTGAGCGGTGGGCAGAGTGTGAATACTGTAGCACCCGCCTGCCAATTCCAGATTGACCTACGCTATGTGGAATTGGCGGACCGTGATGAGGTTGTCGGCAAACTGCACGATATTGTCGCGAAATCCTTCGTGCCCGGCACCAAGGCCAAGCTGGTCATCAAGGGCGAATTCCTGCCGCTGAACGCAACGCCGGCGAGTGAGCGTGTGTTTGCGCTTTATCAGGGTGCCGCAGCAGATAGCGGCCTGAAGGTGGCTGGCGAATTTTCCGGCGGCTGCGCCGATAGCGGTTTTACCGCCGCGATTGGCGCGCCCACGATTTGCGCTGTCGGCCCCGTGGGCGGCAAGGCACATAGCCCCGAGGAATATCTGGAAATTGACAGTATGGTACCGCGCGCCCAGGCCATGGCGCGCGCCATCATGCGCTTGGAAAAGGCGGGGCTGTAAGGCCCCTTCCCTTACCCGCCGCGCCAGGGGCGCACCTGCCACAGCCGCTTCAGCCGATCATCCACGGCTTGCGCAAAGGCGCGGTACTCAGCGCCGACCATGGTATTGAGCGGCATGAAATTGCGCGCCGCTTCGCGCTTGAAATTCTCATCGGCCAAGGCAGTGCGGAACGCCGCTTCCAGCCGCGCGACGATAGCGGGCGGCATATTGGGTGGGCCGACAATGCCGCGGCTGGCACCATGCACCAGGTCAAAACCCAATTCGCGGAAGGTCGGCACATCGGCTGCCTCCGGCTGACGCGCTACCGCGGCCTGCGCCAGCATCCGCACCTTGCCTTCGCGCGCCAATTGCAAAGCGTCATTCACATTGATCGCGGCGACATCCATATTTCCGCCAAGCAATTGCGGAATAAGCGGCGCAGCGCCAGCAAAGGGCACCTGGATCATCGGTTTGAGGCCGGCCAATTCCTCAAAATGCAGCACGAAAAGATGGTCATCACTGCCGATACCCGTCGTGGCATAGGTGATCTGTTCCGGCCGCGCCCTAGCCGCCGCCACCAGATCCTGCAAAGTCTTCAGAGGGCTATCGGCGCGCACATAAAAGCAATTCGCGTCTTCAACGATATTGCAAAGGAACGTGAAATCCATCGCGCGGTAACGCACCTGGCGTTCCAGCGGAATGGCGTTATGGGCGGGGATGGTGGTGGCGCCGATGGTGTAGCCATCCGGCGCAGCGTTGAAGGTGGCTTCGAGCCCGATCTGCCCGGCAGCACCGGTGCGATTGATCACCACGGGGCGCAGCCCTGGGATTTGCGCCGCAACCAGCGGCATGACCAAGCGTGTCATGACATCCACGCCACCACCGGCGGGAAAAGGCACAATCACTTCCATGGGCTTGTCACCCGGCCAGGCGGTTTGCGCCCGGACAATGCCCGGCGTGGCGAGAAGGCTCGCGGATGCCAAAAGGCTGCGGCGCTTGATCATGATTTTTCCTCCCTTATGTTAGGCAGAGCCTAGGCGCGGCGGGCCAGAGCTTGCAACTTTTCAGCACGGAATACGCTTACCGCCGCCAGGGGCGCCTCGCGAAAAGCGCACGCACAGCCTCCCCTTCCGCCAGCACCATGGCGCGATATTCCGCACCCACCAGAGGGCGCAGCGGCAGTGAGACCTTTTCCGCTTCCTGCGCGAAGCGAGGATCGGCCAAGGTTTCGCGGAAGGCGGCTTCCAGTAGCCGCACCGTCTCCGCCGGCAGGCCGGGCGGGCCGACAACGCCTCGGGCGCTGCCGATCACCACATCAAAGCCCAATTCGCGGAAGGTAGGGACTTGCGCGGCAGCCGACCAACGCTCGGGCGAGGCTTGCGCCAGGCAGCGGATACGCCCTTCACGCATCAGAACGATCCCCTCACTCATGTTGAAGGAAGCAACATCCACCGCGCCAGAAAGCATATCCCGCTGCACCTGCGCCGTGCCATTGAAGGGCGCGTGCAGGGCGCGGATATTGGCAGCCTCTTCCAGGCCCAGCAGCACGAGGTGATCATCGGAACCAACGCCGGCGGCGCTGCCGACCGAAAGCGCTTCGGGCTTTTCGCGCAGCCTTGCGACCAGATCGCCCAGCGTGCGCAAAGGCGAATTCGCCAGCACCCACAGGCCGCAGGCATCATCAACAATATTGGCGATATAGGTAAATTCCTCGGCCTTCCAGCGAACGGGCCGTTCCAGCGGCAGCGTGGAGACATTCAAGCTGCCAATGGTGCCGAGCGTATAGCCATCAGGGGCCGCGTTGAAGATCGCCTCCATGCCAAGCTGACCAGACGCGCCGGGACGATTGCTGATGACAAAGCGGACGCCGGGCAGGCGCGGCGTGACCTGATGCGTGGCAAAGCGCGCCGTCGCATCCACACCACCCCCTGGTGGGAAGGGCACAATGACTTCAATGGCGCGATCCTGCGGCCAGGCCGCCTGCGCCTGTTTGACCCAAGGCGCTGCCAGCAGCCCGCCTGCCAGAAACGATGCTTGACGCCGCGTGACCATGTTTGCCCCCGGATGGTTTTCTTGAAACAGATGTTAGCGCCCTCTGCCCCGGCGGCAAGAAAATTCAGCGCTTGCCTGTCCGCGTGATGCCAGCGGCACCTGATCAGGCTAGAAAGGGGCTTGCAAGCACGGGGGATCGGAATGCTGGACGCAGCAACACGCGCGGAATTTCAGGTGGAAGGCCATTGGGCCATGGCGCGACGGCACCGCATTCGCTGGATCCAATGCGACATCTACGCCCATATCAATCACGCTGCCTATTTCACAATGTTTGAGGATATGCGGATTGATTGGTGGCTGGCCTCGGGCGGGCGCTTTGGTGCCGATACGGATGGGCCGGTGGTGGCTTCTATCGAAGCGAAATACCTCCGCCCCGGACATTTCAATGAGGATGTGCTGCTGACGGTACGCGCCGTCAGTTTCCGGCGCAGTTCCTTCATCCATGAATATGGCCTGTGGCGCGATGGGCTTTTATGTTCCGGGCGCGCAGTATGCGTGATTGTGAACAATGCAACCGGCGCCAAGGCGCCGATTTCAGACGCTTTACGGGAATTGATGCTGACGCGTGATCACGCGATTGCCGAAGGCTGAAAATAGCAGAAAGGAAACACCATGCCCTACCAATTCTGCGAGGTGCGCGATGAAGGCCGCTTGCGTATCGTCACCCTGAACCGGCCAGAGGTGATGAATGCGCTGCATGCCGATGCGCATGAGGAATTGGAGGCGATTTGGGATGAATTCGCCCAAAACCCCGATCTTTGGGTCGGTATTGTCACGGGTGCTGGGGATCGCGCCTTTTCTGCTGGCAATGATTTGAAAATCCAGGCCGCCGGCAAGCGCCGCCCCATGCCGCCGAGCGGCTTTGCCGGCCTCACCAATCGTTTCGATCTCGAAAAGCCGGTAATTGCCGCGGTGAATGGCATTGCCATGGGCGGCGGGTTTGAAATCGCGCTTGCGTGTGATCTGATCATCGCATCCGAAAACGCCTTATTCGCCCTGCCTGAACCGCGTGTCGGTCTGGTGGCTGGCGCTGGCGGGCTGCATCGCCTGCCGCGCATGATCGGACAGAAACAGGCGCTGGGTATGATCCTTACCGGCCGGCGCGTGCCGGCGGCTGAAGGGTTGCGGCTTGGCTTCGTGAATGAGGTCGTACCGCAAGGCCAAGCCCTGGAAGCGGCCAAGCGTTGGGCAGCGCTGATTTTGGAATGCTCGCCGCTCGCGATCCGCGCGTCCAAACAGGCAGTGTATGCGGGGCTGGATGAGGAAAGCCTCGCGCAGGCCATCGGCACCATGTATCCGGCGCAGGCGCGCAATCGCGATAGCCAGGATTACATCGAAGGCCCCAAGGCCTTCGCCGAAAAGCGCAAGCCGAATTGGCGCAATATGTAAGGCGCCAGACGACACGTTTTTGGTCGTTAAAATGCAGCAAAGCGGAGAAGGTGCATGAAGGAACGGATTGCGGTTTTTGGCATGGGGCAGATGGGAGCGAATATGGCGTCCCGCCTGACGGAACAAGGTTTTGATGTACTTGGTTATGACGTGAACCCAGCGCGCCGGCAGGAATTGGCCGAACGCCAAATTGCCGTTGCCGACACAGTCGAAGCCGCGCTGGCCGGCCGCCCCGTGGTGCTGACCAGCCTGCCCGATCCGGCTGCCGCGAAATCCGCCTGGCTCGCGCCTGGTGGCCTCGTGGATCAAGCCGCACCCGGCACGCTGATCATCGAGCTTTCAACCCTTGACCCCGATACGATGCGCGAAATCGCTGCTGCCGCCGCCGCCAAGGGCATCGCCGTGCTGGACTGCCCCGTGAGTGGCGGGCCGATGGAATCACTCCGCGGTGAATTGGTGCTGATTGTGGGCGGTGATGTTGCGGATATCCGCCGTGCGGAGCCGGTGCTGCAAAGCCTTGGGCAATCCTGGTCCCATACCGGGCCGATTGGCACCGCCAAGGCGGTGAAACTTGTGAACAACATGATGTCCATGGGTAATGTGCTGATCGCATGCGAAGCTTTTGCGCTGGGCGAAGCCGCGGGCGTGGCACCCGAAACACTTTATCAGGTGCTCTCGACAAGCGGCGGGCGATCCTTTCATTTCACGAAGCGCTTTCCGAAGGCGCTCAAGAATGATTTCGACCCCGGCTTCAAGATGGAGCTAGGGGAAAAAGACCTTGCGCTTGCGATTGATTTCGGGCGCGCCTTGCGCCAGCCAACGCCAGCCACCTCAGCGGTGCGCGAATTGATGGCGCAAGCGCTCGCGAGTGGCCATCGCGGGCGCGATGTGGTCGCGCTGCTTGAGATGTTTCGCGGCTTTACCGCGAAGAAATAGAGGGGCGCGTTACAGCCCCCTCTCCGCCTCGGTTGCGGCCAGATCATCCTCGATAAAACCTTGGATGATCTCCTCCATCGGTTCCTGTTCCTTGAAGCCAAGGCGACGCGCGCGGGTGGCGGCGAAGGCGCCGGGCCAGCCCTTCACAATGTCAAAGACTTCCTTGTCGAAGACAAAGCCCACCTTTTCCCGCGCGGCTTTGCCGGCCACCTGTTCCAAAGCACTCAGAATTTTCGCGACCGTCAGGCTGCGGCCCGGCGGGTTGATGCCGCGGTCCAAGCCAAGCGGCGCGGTATCCATCGCGGCAGCGTGCAAAAACCATTCAATCGTGGCGCGGGGCGAGCAAATCCACACCGCGAAATCATCCGGTACCGGACAATTCGTCTCAAGTCCCAGAAGGGGTTCGCGCACAATGGCGGAAACGAAGGAAGACGCCGCCTTATTGGGCCGGCCCGGGCGCACCATCACGGTTGGCAGGCGGAGGTTCACCGCATCCATAAAGCCTCGGCGGGACGCATCATGCAGCAGCAATTCGCCAATCGCCTTTTGCGCGCCATAGGAATTGGTCGGGATTTGCCGCCCATCATCCGGCACCACCGCATCCTGCCCGCCACCGAAGGACGCAACGGAAGACGTGAAAATCACGCGCGGCCTGGTGCCGAGCGCACGGCAGGCGGCAAGCACGGCCAGCGTGCCATGCAGATTGACCTTCATGCCGAGATCGAAATCCGCCTCCGCCGCCGCACTGACCACCGCCGCCAAATGAAACACCACTTCCGTCCCGGGCGGGATGGCGGCAGCAACAGCAGCGTGGTCCGCCACATCACCGCCGAGGCAGGTCACCGGGAAAGGTGCGGGCAGGCTCGCAGGCACGTTGAGGTCGAATAGCGTGAGGCTCGTGATGGCCCGCCCACCCAGCGCGCCATCCTTGGCCAACCGCGCCGCCAATTTCCGCCCCAAAAAGCCCGCCCCGCCCAGAATGGTGATGCGCATCGCTCTAACCTCCCCGTTACAGTGCAAGGTTTGGCGCGCGGCGCGGAAGGGCGCAATATGGGGGAATGATCGAAAAGCGCCCTTTCCGTTATTTCCTGAACCGCAACCATGGCGTGCCCGGCATCGCCGTGCTGCCCGAAGGCGGCTATGCCCGCGCCAGGGCGGAAATCACCACCTGGCCTGGCTATGCGCCAACGCCGCTGGTCACACTGGATGCCATCGCCAAGGCCGCCGGCGTCGCGCGGCTGCATTACAAGGATGAGGCGGCGCGTTTTGGCCTTGCTTCCTTCAAGGCTCTCGGCGGCGCTTATGCCGTGATGCGCGTGCTGCAAGCGGAACTCGCCAAGCGCGATGTGGCGCGGGAGGCGACAAGTGCTGATCTGATCGAAGGCCGCTACAGGGAAGCCACGGGCAAGATCACGGTCTGTTGTGCGACCGATGGCAATCATGGCCGGTCTGTTGCTTGGGGGGCGCAACGCTTTGGCGCCGCTTGCGTGATTTTCGTGCATGAAACCGTGAGCCAGGGCCGGCGCGATGCCATCGCCAAATACGGCGCAGCCATTCGCGTGGTGCCAGGCAATTATGATGACGCGGTGCGTGAGGCACAGAAGCAGGCTGAGGCAAATTCCTGGTTCGTCGTCTCCGACACTTCCTATCCCGGCTATACGGAAGTGCCGCGCGATGTGATGCAGGGCTATCGGCTGATGGCGGATGAAGCTGCTGATCAAATCAGCGAAGCGCCGACGCATGTTTTCATCCAGGGCGGTGTCGGCGGTGTTGCGGCGGCGGTTTCGGTGCAAATGCGTGCGCGGTTTGGCGCTGGCGTGAAACTGATTGTCGCCGAACCGGACAAGGCCGATTGCCTGCTGGCGAGTGCGGAGGCTGGCGAGCCCGTCACGGTGCCGGGTGATCTTGATACCCTGATGGCCGGGCTCGCCTGTGGTGAGCCTTCCTTGCTGGCTTGGCAGGAATTGGAACGCGGCGCCTTCGCCTTCATGTCGGTATCGGATGAAAGCGCGGTGGAATGCATGAAGCTGCTGGCGCATCAAACGCCGCCGATTGTCGCGGGCGAAAGCGCTGTCGCTGGCTTGGCCGCGCTGCTGCTCGCGATGCAGGAACCCTATGCGCGCGCCGCGCTTGGCCTTGGGGCCGATAGCCGCGTGCTGCTATTCGGCACCGAAGGGGCGACCGATCCGGAAGTCTATGACAGGCTGGTGAAGGGCTGAGGCACCTTAAAATGGGTGGTGTGGGCTGACCCGCCCACACGGCTTTCAGAAGCGCGCCAGCATCATGCCTCGCGCCTTGCCTTTTCAGCCAGCGCCAATTCCCCTGCACGCAGCGCAATCCGCCCATGGATTTCATCAAGCTTCAAGCCCTGGCGCAGTACCGGCAAACACGCCTGATGGTCGTATTGCCCCTTTGAACGCCCGGCTTCGAAATCCAGGAACAACCCGGTCATCGCCGCATTGTTGAAGGCGTGGCGATTGCCATCATCCAAATAGCTTTCAGACCAGGTGCCTTCCGACAACAGCAACCCATGCGCTTCAAGTTCCAGGTGGAAATAGCGCACGCGCTTGCACCAAATCTCCTGGATGATGCTTTCACCATTCACCAGATGCTTGGCCGGGATCAGATGGCCATCAATTTCCATCGCGTGATCCGGACTGACCCGCAAATCGCGCGCCGGCACGCCGGGGGCGATGGCGCCGGCCTTGATCAGAATGGGTGCGGTCTTGGCCGCCATCACCGCATTGCGCGGCACGGCGATATCCATGAAGCCAACCCAGCGCAGTGGTTCAAACCCGGCCTGACCATCACGCATCGCCAAAACCATATCGCCCGCGCGGAGATTTTCCACCACATCTTCGCCATTGGGCGTCACAATCCGCGTGCCCTCTGCGAAGCACACCACCTGTTCCCAGCCCTGAGAGTAAACCGTCGCAGATCCATCAGACCGCTGGAAATTGAGCCAGCCCGCCTGCACGGGACCACTCACCCAGCCCGATTCAAGGTTCAGCGTATCATTGCCGCCAGCATCGCCACCAATCAGTGTCAGGTTGCCGGTGGTGACGCCTTGTATCCAGTCAAACCGATCAGCGCCATTGCCGAAATCCAGCCAATCATTCCCGCCGCCACCAAAAAGCGAATCAGAACCTTCGCCACCCATCAGGGTATTGGTGGCGCTATTGCCGATCAGCGTATCGTTGCGGTTGCCGCCGATCAGCCCTTCAATACCGAAAAGCTGGTCTGACCCATCCGCACCTTCGGCCCCACCGGGGTTGGCGCCTTCGCCCAGGAAAGCGCGTACCGTATCGCCTGCAGTGGCGTAGCTGGCAAAGTCATTGCCGCCACCGCCATATAGCGTATCGCTGTGCACCCCGCCAGCCAGCGTGTCATTGCCAATGTCACCGAACAGTATGTCGCTACCCGTATCACCGCGAATAGAGTCATCATTATCGCCGCCGTAAACCGTATCATCGCCCGAACCGGCCGAAATGATGTCGTTGCCATTGCCGCCATCAACCAAGTCAGACTGCGTATTACCAAAGAGCTGATCGTTCCCATCACCCCCGTACAGCGTATCTGAAGCAGCGCCGCCATCAATAGCGTCATCACCGGCGCCGCCATCTAGGATATTGACATTGCCAGCGCCCCACAGGCAGTCATTGCCGTTGCCGCCACGGACATTTTCAATCCCCGTCAGGCTATCAATGCCATCCGCACCGGCGCTGCTATAGGCGGCTAGGTTGACCGTGACATTGCCCGCCGCATTGGCGTAGCTGGCCCAATCATTACCGTCGCCACCTTCAAGGCAGTCACTGCCCGCGCCACCTTCCAGCGTGTCATCCCCGGCATTGCCGAAAAGCGTATCGCCACCATTTCCGCCAACTACCGAGTCATTGCCTATGCCGCCACCAAGATGGTCATTCGACGCATCGCCATTCAGCGTGTCATTGCCGTCGCCGCCGGAGATCGTGTCAGAGCCATTGCCGCCAATGAAGTATTCAGCGGAGGCTGAACCGAACAGGCTATCATCGCCGGTTCCGGAGTTACCTGAATCACCAAGGAGCGTCTGCCCAGATCCGCCACCGGCAACCAGCGTGTCGTTGCCGCCATCGCCATAAAGTTGCGAGTTGGTGCCCGTCCCGCCTACTAGGCTGTCATCATCCTCACCACCGTAAAGAACGTTGGCTTGGGTGGAAGTGGACACAAGGGTATCGTTACCGCCTTGCCCATAAAGATGCGCCGAGCCTGCTTCATTAAGGATGCTGTCAGCACCGTTACCGCCTTCCAGGATTACTAAACCGGCGCCGATATTGCTGAGCGTATCGGCACCGATGCCGCCTTTCAGCTGAACCAGTAAATGGGACCCGGATGAGAAAAGGCTGTCATCACCATCCCCACCGTCCAGCATGGGGAAACCGGAAAAGACAGGGCCATCGCCGGACGTGATCAGGGTGTCATTGCCACCCATGCCAAGTAGGGTGTTTCCGCCAAGGCCGCCATTCAGAATATTGTTCAGGTCATCGCCGACGATGCTGTCATTGCCATTCCCACCAAGGACGTTTTCAATCCCGGCGAAGCTATCATTGCCATCAGCACCGGATGACCTACCCGCGGTAAGGTTAACTGTGACCGCACCGCCAGCATTGGCGTAGCTCGCCCAGTCATTACCGCTGCCACCGAATAACGAATCATTGCCACCAAGCCCGCGCAGCGTGTCATCGCCGGGGGAGTCAATTCCCAGATCGCCGCCATCCAGCGTTTCCGCATTCGCGGAACCCACTACGCTGTCATTACCGTCGCCGCCTTGGAGAAGTTGACCATTGCCGCCGCCGGCGACCAACGTGTCATGCCCCGCATCGCCCAGCAATTCTTGGTCAGCGCCCAGACCACCCTGGAGACTATCGTTACCGTCGCCACCAAGTAATGTGGTAAAGTCTACGGAGCCAGCAACCAGCGTGTCGTTGTCAATACCGCCATCAAATCTGCCGCCAGCATTAGCACCGTCCCGCAGGCTGTCATCGCCTGCGCCGCCATAAAATTCGTGTGAAGACCCGCCACCGGTAACAAGCGTATCGTTACCGGCTTCGCCCAATAGATGATGGAGACTGCCGCTACCGGACAGCAGACTATCAGCATCATCTCCGCCAAGCAGTGTGGCACGCCCGGTGCTTCCGATTAACGTATCCGCGCCAACACCACCAAGGACGGACTCGGCCAATCCGCTGTCGGCACTAAGCCAATCATTCCCTGCGCCGCCAATCAGCGTATCATTGGCTCCGCCGCCAAACAGGCTGTCATTGCCAGCGCCGCCATCAAGAATATTGGCAAGGCCATGGCCCAGAATGCTGTCGGCATGAATGCCGCCAAGGACGTTTTCAATCCCGATCAGATTGTCATTGCCGTCTGCGCCGGAGCTTGTGCCTGCGTCCAGATTGACCGTGACATTGCCAGTGGCATTGGCGTAGCTGGCCCAGTCAGCAGTGCCGGTGCCACCATCCAAGCTGTCATTACCAAGGCCGCCGAGGACGGTGTCGGCGCCGTCCCCGGCGCTAATCGTGTCGTCCTTGTTGCCGCCATCCAGGCTGTCAGTTCCCGGGCCGGCGGTGATGCTGTCGTTGTCGTCGCCGCCCGTGACCGTGTTGTTGCCATTAGAAGCGTTGATCGTATCAGCGCCAACCCCACCATCGATGCTGTC
>JADCFP010000036.1 GCA_020249465.1 Roseomonas sp.
CCAGACCCATCGCGAAAGGAAACCACAGCCCACCTGACGGGATCAAAAAACCCCGCATCCCCAAAACACGGGTCAAATCTGCGTGGCAAACCCGGGTCAGCTCTCGGCGGCATTCAACATGTCGGCGAGCAAAGCGGCGCAACGGCTAGCGCATTGCTCGACACCCCTTGCTTCGTTTATGCAGAGATAGAAGGTTTACGGCCAGCGCCTGGAGCAGCCGCGCTTTGCGGTGGTCGGCTACCGAAAGGCTTCAGGCTGAAGGGAAAGTCAGGATGAAAGGGACCAGGAAAAAACTTTAAGCCTTTGCTCTTGCACTCATCCGATCCAAGGAGTGCCAACCAGATGGCCCGCGGTTCTTCACCCGCCGCCAGGGCATTTTCAAATCTGCTTCGTCCAGGTGGATCGCTTGGTCTGCCGAGAAGATAGCTGTAACAGGCTTCGATAAAGGCTGTCACTCCTTTCTCCTTTAGAAGCCTCTCAGCATATGGCCAAACGAGATCAAGATCCTCGGTTTCTCTAGTACGCTGAATTTCGCCTCGTATGAACTCAACCGTTGAAATTGACCTGAAGGGAAAGTCTGGATGGGAAGGACCAGGAAAAACCTTCAAGCCTCTGCTCTTGCACTCATCCGATCCGAGGAGCGAAAGCCAGACAGAACGCGGTTCTTCACCCGCCGCCAAGGCACTTTCAAAACGGCTACGTCCGTGTGGATCGCTTGGTCTGCCGAGAAAGAAATTATGACAAGCTTCGATAAAAGCCGTCGGCCCTTTCCAGTCTAGAAACCTTCTGGCATATGGCCAAAGCGATTGAAGATCGCCGGATCCAACCATATGCAGATTTTCGTCTTGTATGAACTTGAAATTCAAAGCAGCTGGAACCGAAATCACAGCTCTGCCGATAGCATCGTCGTCGAGGGTAATAAGCGCGCGATTAGTTGCAGCACAACGGATTTCACCGTGCGGGCCATAGGCAAGCGCTTGCTGTAGAGCTGAGAGCTCGAAACCGCACCAACCATCGCGCAAACCAGAGACCTTCGCCTCTTCAGAGAAGGCGGTAGCGATAGATACGCCAAGAATGCGTTCACCTGCGGCCAATATCACCGCGCTCGGCAACGGACCGCTTTCAGGTGCCGCTAGGCCGGATAAACGATTCCCTCGCATTGACAGGATTCGAAGCTGATGAACAGGCGCATATCGTGCCGCGAACACGGTATGAGGAAAAACGGCTACGCTAATACCCATCGCTTAACCTCCTCGTAAGCGCCAGACCAGTTATACTTAGCTGCTGCGCTCATCACATCCTCAAGCGACCTAGAAACACCTTTAAACTCTGAACCACGTTCTGCGTTCCTCATTGCCCGGGCAAATTCGGTAAGACTGTTGGGATCAAAGAAATAGCATTTATCAGGCGCAACCTCGGGCATACTGGAACTGTTGGAGCAAACAATATTCTTCCCTAGAACTGCAGCTTCAAGCACCGGAAGTCCGAATCCTTCAAAGAAGGACGGGTATATGCAAAACCGAGAGTGGTACATAAGCGTGATTTTCTCCCGCTCAGAGACGAAGCCGGTGAATACCACGCGATCTGCAGGAATGCCGAGCTCTGCCATCTGATCGTAGATCTTGCGGCGCTCATCCAGCCAGCCGTCGCGACCAATGAAGACAATGCGATTGCGTTTCGCAAAGTCAGGATGTTTCGCCAGGAATTCTATCACAATTCGGCCATTTTTGCGTGGTTCCAGAGTGCCGACAACGGCGACATAAGGCTCAACCTTTCCAAAATCACCGATCCGCTGGGCGGCACTCACATCTTCCCATTTCAAATCTATCCCGAATGGAATAATTGATGTGGCATTGTGTTCCACCCCCAAGTAAATTTTGAGATCTTCTCGAGTTGCACTGGAGTTACAAAAAAAGTGTCCTGTTGAAGCAACATCGTCTAGAAATCGATTTGCATAATGGTTAACGGCGTCATGCTTGTGGAAATGAGGGAAAAGTAAGGTGCTTAGATCATGAATTACCATTGCTTCACGCTTAAAATAGCGTCGTACTGGCTTCATGTTGGGGAAAATCGCTGCGGCTTCACGGCTTACCCGCCAGGCGAGCGGAGGTGTGCGCCACAGAAGGTCAGGCAACTCCGCACGTACCGGACGCCCCGTCTGTGCAATCAACAAATTGCGCACAAGATCTTTTGGCAAAGGGATCGTCTCGAATAGGAAGCCCCATTCAATACGATCATCTTCATCAGCCAAGGCTTGGTTAGCGAGGGCGGCTGCCACCAGCGGGATACCCGTCCAGTTATCGTCCAGGATCAAACAGCTGATTTCAAGATACGCTTTCAATTGTTCTCTCCCGTATCTGAGGCCTTTGTCTTAGTGGCAATACGATCGAGAGCGGCACGCAGAGTCTCGACGCCAAACTGATCATTGATTGTCCTGGAAGCAGCTGCCGAATGGGCAACGTAATTTTCGGCATTCATTTCGGAAGCCAAACAAAGAGCTGTATATATGTCCTCAGCCGCCGAATACCAAGTTGAAACTCCATAGAGACCGTAGCGCTGGGTCAGCCGCCGAGTAAAAGGAGCGATAAAGGAAGGAATAATGATAGCGTTGTCCGAGCGGATATAAGAAGCCATAGCGCTGTTGTCGACCGAAACAGGCACCACGCCGCGGGCCATGGCTTCCATCATTGGAAAGTTCTGTCCTTCAGCATGAGACGTGCATACATAAAATCCAGCACAATCATAGAGACTGAGCATTTGATCGCGAGTCAATACATCTCCGGTTATCCAGATACGATCTGAAACAAAAGGGGGCAAAATATCGCCCGGATTGAACATTTGGTCGTTGTATATTTGTTCACTCACTGGATCATCGTTCCAGGCAACCCTGGTGACCTTAAACAAAAGATATGAGTTGCGATTGGTCTGCGAGTACTGAACAAACGCTTCAATCAGAGGGCGAATCTGCTTCCGGTAGTCATGTACATTAAAAACCGATAAAAAGATAACCGGCGGCCCATCTTCGTTCTCTGACGCATCATCTCCTGTAAACAGCAAACTGAGTAAATCCGAGCGCCGCCGTTCGGCCTCCTCATTAACTTCTGTCCGAAAGTGGGGCGTCACTGCAAGCGGCACCCAACTTATGTTGCCAAGCACTGAAGCCGCACGTTCGATCTCCCCCCAGCCGGGTCGGTCGGGTCGACCAAATTGACGACTCGACTTGTGAGCACCAATAATGGGAACAGCGACCGTCTCAACACGCTGCAAGCCCGAACGACGAAAGGCTTCGGCTCCATAAGACGATATGCTCCATATTTCGTTAGCGCGGCCGAGCATACGCACCGTGTCGGCGAAGGCGTGGTAGCTGATTGTTTCAGCCACGTTCCTCAACCGCTCAAACTCCCATGCGACTGATAGCACATTGTAGGCGCCCTTTAGAAAGCGCACATCTTCAGGAGGGTAAAAACCGATATGCACATTTATCTCGGCATCGGAAAGCTCATTCACATCCGGGATATATTCCGGGTTAAGGATGGTAGTAAAAGGGACCTCAAGTGCCTCCAAGGCCGCGATGAATCCCCTCATAAAGAAGGCATAAGAGTAGTGCGCGGCACCAAACCTTTTCCTTAAATCGCCGCCATTCTCGTCGAATGGTAATCCGGTAATTGAAGACATGTAAACGCGAAGTGGCAGCCTTTTTTTGTCGGGCGATGACGCGCGCACAGCGCTAGCCCTACGCCCGTTGCAAAAACGGATTTCTTGTTCTACGAAGTCCAAGGGCTGATAGCCGAGGTCCCGAGCCCGGCGCAGGTAGCGCGTTGCCTCCGGCAGATCGCCAGTGACCTTTGCCAGGAAGCCGAGCTGAAGGAAGATTTCCGGATCATTGGGAGCCACCGATAGAGCTCGTCCATAACTCCGTCCCGCATCAATAAATAACCCAAGCTCCTTCATCATATGACCATGCTGCAACCAAATACCAGCATCCTGTGGATTTTCTTTCAACATCTCTGAATAGTGGCGTGCTGCAAGTGCCCAATGGCCCAAATCCCGCGCCGAATCAGCAATTTGACGATGATCAATTGGCGGCCTATCGCCAGAAGGCCGTTTTGCCCCCTTTGAATTGTCACGAAAAAAAAACATTTGTTTACCCCAAACAAACATGTTCACGAGACCACAGACTATCGTTTGAAAAGCGTCTCGGCAAGAACCGAGTAAGCGCAAAATCACCATTTCACCTGAAGAATTGCCCAAAAACGACATTCGGTTCGATGGGGATCAAGAAAAATCAACCTTTGAACCAATAATACCAAATTCCGCACGAGTTGACTCATTTGTGGGATTCTCGACGTGGTGGTTATGTGATTCAACGTGGTAAGCATAGGTAGCTTACCATGCCACGGGCGATCAGCTTACGTTCTGACTTCACCGCTTCGGACCTTCGCCGCCTAGCGCGGCTGAGCAGGGATGCGCCCCAAGCACACCGCCTGCTGGCGCTGGCGGCGATTTATGATGGCGGTAAGCGCACGGGGGCACCGCGTCTCGGTAATGTCACATTGCAGATTGTTCGGGACTGGGTGGTGAGGTTCAACGCCGAAGGGCCGGAAGGCCTGCTTGACCGCAAAGCCTCAGGCCCGCGCCCGATCCTGACCGATACCCATCGCCAGGCGCTGGCTGCGCAGATTGGCAGTGGTCCGATACCAGCGGTTCACGGAGTGGTGCGCTGGCGACTTTGCGATCTCGTGCATTGGCTGTGGCAGGAATTTCGCGTCTCGGCATCGGTGCAAACGCTGAGCCGGGAATTGCGCGCGATAGGCTACCGGAGGCTTTCGGCCCGCCCGTGCCATCATGCGCAGGCGGAAGGCGCCATTGAGGCGTTTAAAAAAACTTCCCCGCCACGCTGGCGGGCATCGCGCGCCAGCAGGGCTGCGAAGCTGGCGCAATAAAGGGCTGGTTCGCGGACGAAGCACGTATCGGGCAGAAGAATGGCATCACCCGCCGCTGGGCGCGGCGCGGCACGCGGCCTTCAGCGCCGCGGGACCAGCGCTATGCCTCGACCTATATCTTCGGAGCCATCTGCCCGCAGGAGGGTAAGGGCGCGGCCCTGGTACTGCCCTTCTGCAACACCGCAGCGATGAACCTGCATTTGGCTGAAATCAGCGGTATGGTCAGCCCTGGCAAGCATGCGGTGCTGCTGCTCGATCAGGCCGGATCGCACCTCTCGTGTGAGGTCCGCGTGCCCACCAACATCACCTTGCTGCCGCCGAAATGTCCCGAATTGAACGCGGTGGAAAACGTTTGGCAATTCATGCGCGACAATTGGCTATCCAATCGCGTGTTTCGTGATCACGATGATATCGTTAATCACTGCTGTCACGCATGGAACAGGCTTACCAGCCAGCCATGGCGCATCATGTCCATCGGGCTGCGGAAATGGGTGCGTGGGTACTAAACTATGGGAGTTGGCATCAGTGGCGGCCCTCCGCCTGGTCGAAATGGCTTTTGATGGTGTGGAAGATGCAGAACAAGCCAAAGCCGATTAGCCCAAAGCCGAAAATGCTCATGCCGATATCCTGCGCCTTGGCGGCGGTGAAAAGGCCGAGCAAGGCGAGCAGGCCATAAAGGCCGAGGAAGAAAACGCGAGCACCGGTCATGGCCGTGGGTCCTTTCCAGGTTGATCGTCGAACAGGATCCGGGCGGCGGCGCCTTCCAGATCATCATATTGGCGCGAGCGCAGTGCCCAGAGGAAACCAAGCAGGCCAAGCCCACCCAGCAAAAGCGAAACCGGCACCAGCAGGATCAGCGCTTCCATATCAGGCCCTCCCCGCGCGCAAGGCATTGCCGATCACGATAAGTGAGGAGGATGCCATGACGAGCGCCGCGATCAGCGGATTGACCAGCCCGGCAACGGCCGCAGGCACGGCAATCACATTATACGCGAGCGAAAACCGGATATTCTGCCGCGCCAGGATTTGCGCCCGCCGCGCGAGGCGAATGGCATCCGGCAGTACAGTCAAACCCTCACGCTGCAGCACGATATCGGCGGTGGTTTGCGCGAGATCCGTGGCCCCCGCCGGGCTCGCGGCGGCATGCGCAGCCGCCAAGGCGGCGGCATCATTGATGCCATCACCGACCATCAGCGGCTTCCGGCCAGCTTCCTTCAGACTTTCGATATACGCGACCTTCGCGCGCGGATCAGCCTCGGCCTGCCAGACCTCGATGCCGGCGGCCATGGCGGCGGCGGCAACGGCGCCGGGGCCATCGCCTGAGAGCAATTCCACCGGCAGGCCAAGCGTCTTCAAATCAGCGACCGCTTGCGGCGCATCAGCGCGCAGCCGATCAGCAAAGCGGAAAATCACCGGAGCAGCATCGGCGCTGGCACGATAGACCAGTACCATGCCATCGCTGACACTGGCTGCATCGCAAAACGCTGGCGAGCCCAAACGCGCGCCACCCGCCTGCAAGCCCTGCCCGGGCATTTCGCGCGTAGCTTCCATCAAAGGCGCTTCCGGGCAGGCGCGCACCAGCGCCTTGGCCAAGGGATGGCGTGATGCGCGCGCCATGCCCGCCGCAGCGCGCAACACGGCTGCATCCTGGCCTTCCGGGATCAGCACTGGGCGGCCCTCGGTCAGCGTGCCGGTCTTGTCCAGCACGGCGCAATCGGCTTCCGCGAGGCGTTCCAGCGCGGTGGCAGAGGCCACCAGGACGCCGCGTTTAAATAGCGCTCCATTCGACACCACCTGAACCGCGGGTACCGCAATCGCCAAGCCGCAGGGGCAGGTGATCAACAGCACGCAAACTGCATTCACCAGCGCTTCCTGCCAGAGCGCGCCAAATCCCAGCCACCATAGCAGGAAAGTCGCGCCAGCGATGGCATGCGCAATCGGCACATAATACCGTGCCGCATGATCAGCGATGGAGACAAAGCGGCCCTTGGATTGTTCGGCGGCTTCCAACAACCGCGCTATGGCGGCGAGCGAACCATCACGTGCCGGCGCCGTTACTTCCAGCATGAAAGGCGCGCCCATATTCACCGCGCCGGCTGGCAAGGCAGCACCCGCCGCAAAACCGCGCGGCAGGCTTTCGCCAGTAATTGCTGCCGTATCTAGCAGGGTTTCAATATTGGCCCAACCATCCAAGCGCAGCGCCTCACCTGCCGCGACTTGCACAACCTGCCCCGCCTCCACGGCAGCGACCGGTACCAGACGCGTTGTGCCATCGCCTGCCAGCAGCGCCACCATGCCATCCTGCAGCGCGAGCACCTCCGCCACCGCCTGTCGCGCCTTCTTGCGCGCCGCACGATCCAATACTCGGCCCGCAAGCAAAAGTGCTAGCAAAGCCGTTGCGCCATCGAACCAGGTATAGGGACCGTTGCGCAAGGTCTCGACCAGGCTCATGCCGGTGGTGGCCAGCACTCCAAGCGAGACCGCCATATCCATATTCACACGCCCGGCGCGCAACGCCGCAGCAGCGGAACGATAGAAGGGCATGCCCGCCACCAGTACGGTTGGCAGGCCAATCAGCGCCGCCAGCCAATGCATGAATTCGCGCGTATGGGCGCCCATATCCTCGCCGACCCAAACAGCGATGGAAACGAGCATCACATTCATGGCGCCAAAGGCAGCGATACCAAGCGCGCGGATCAGCGCGCGGCCTTCGGCATCCTCGGTCGCGCGCATGCATGCAGGCGTATAGGGTGCCACGCGAAACCCAAGGCGCGCGAGAAGCGCGATCAATTCATTGCCGCGTGACGGGGCGCCACGCCAACGTAAATCAAGCCGCCGTGTCGAGAAGGCAACTCGCGCCTTGATCACATCAGGCTCTGCTGCCAGCGCCTGTTCCACCAACCAGACACAGGCGCCACAAGTGAGGCCCGAGATCATCAGATCGAGCGATTTCACGCCATCAGCATCTTCATGGATCAGCGGTAGCGCATCAAAAACCCGCGGCGCGGCTTCAGGGCGCAGCGCACCATCTGCGCTTTCGCGCCGACGATAAAACGCATCCAGCCCAAGGCCGCGCACTAGGCCGTAGGCAGCCTCGCACCCCGTGCAGCAAAAGCGCCCCTGGCCAGGCGCCAGCGCCGCGCCGCAATGGGCGCAGTCAGCCGCGCTTTGCGGCGCTTCAGCAATCAAAGGGCGTGATAGGTTGGTCATGGCAGGATGAAGCGCTTGCGCAGGTCAAAAGCCGAGCCGGCCTCATCGAAGAAGGTCAGCCGCGCTTCCCATTGCCCGGCGCGCAAGGGCTCCAGCCGCGCCGCGAAACGGCCATGGCCGGTGGCATTGAAGCCGAGCGGCACTTCTACCCCTTCCAGTGGGCGCAGCATGACGCCTTCTACGCGGCCATGCAGTGGTTGTTGCTGAGCGTCCCGCATCACAAGGCGTAGCATGCCGGCCTCAAGCGAAATCTCGCCGCGCCAGCCAAGCGCATCCTGCCGCGCCGCTTCCGTCAACACCTGATCATAGCCACGGCCGCGTTCATAAGCGCGCGGCACCGTCACGCCGGTGAAGGTGGAAAGTGCAAACCAGACCAGCAGCGCATTCACCGCCACCACCAGCGCCATCCCCCCCACAAAGACCCAAGGGATCCAGCTGCCACGCTTCGGGTCATAATCGCGCTGCATGGTCATGCTCATGGTTTCGGTCCCAGAAAGACGCTGGCCTGACTGGTGCCGGGGCGGCCCGCAGCGTCCAACAGGCGGAAGGTGATGGGGATGGATTCCTGCAAGCGCGCGCCAGCAGGCGCAGCAACGAACACGCGATATTGCGTAATGCCATCGGCACGCCGCGACAGCGGATAGCGCCCTTCAGCGGCGGCCTCCACATCCTGCACGGTGAGGCGGAGCCCTGCGGGCGCTTCAAGCGTGAGTGTGAGTGGCGCCTCATCACGCGTCTTGTTCACGATCTTGATGGTATAGGCATTGCGAATGCCGCCATCCGACAGGCGCACGAAAAGCGGCGCGCGATCACGCAGCACGGTGACATCCAGCGTGGAGCGCATAAGGAAAGCGCCCAGCATCACCAGCGCAACAGCGGAAAGTGCCGCGCCATACATGATGGTGCGCGGGCGGATAAAGCGCGGCACGCGGCGCGCGGCCATGCCGACCTGCTGGCGTTGCGGCCCCGGCGGCAGCGCGGCTGCGGCAGCAGCGCTGGCGGCGAGGTTGTTTAGGGTTTCAAAAGCAACAAGCCCCTTGGGCCGAGTGAGTTTGCCCATGACGGAATCACAGGCATCAATGCAAAGCCCGCAGCCGATACACTCAAGCTGCTGCCCATCACGGATATCAATCCCGGTCGGGCAGACATGCACGCAAGCCGCACAATCCACGCAATCGCCAACCCCATCAGCCTTGGCCTTGCCGCGCGGTTCGCCACGCCAATCGCGATAGGTCACAACGAGTGAGTTTTCATCCAGCATTGCCGCCTGAAAGCGTGGCCAGGGGCACATATAGACGCAGACCTGTTCGCGCGCCCAACCCGCCAGCAGATAGGTAAAGCCCGCAAACAGCGCGAAGAAGAAATAAACCGTAACGCCGGCATCACCCGTGAAGAATTGCCGCGTAATGGTCGGCGCATCATTGAAATACATGATCCAGGCGCCGCCCGTGGCAGCCGCGATGAAAAGCCAGGCGCCATGCTTTGCGAATTTGCGTGACCAATAGGCGCCATTGCGCGGCCCGGCATCCAGCTTCATGCGCGCATTGCGATCACCTTCGATCCAGCGCTCGACAAACATGAAAAGATCGGTCCAAACGGTTTGCGGGCAGGTGAAACCGCACCACAACCGGCCAAACAGTGAAGACACCGCGAATAGAGCGAATGCGCCAAGGATCAAGGCACCGGTCAGGAAATAGATTTCCTGCGGCCAGATTTCGATCCAAAAGAAGAACAGCCGCGCATTGGTCATATCCACCAGCACGGCCTGATCCGGCATGCCTGGGCCGCGATCCCAGCGCAGCCAAGGCACAAGATAATAGAGCGCGAGGCAGAGAATCAGCACCGCCCATTTCACGCTGCGGACCTTGCCGAAGACCGCCTTCGGATAGACACGCTCGCGATCAGCGTAAAGTGAGGGCGGAGCAGCTTCCGCTGCCACGGCCTCAGGCTTCAGCTTCTCGGGGGTTTTGATCTCGCCCATGGGAAATGACCGCGCTTTTCCTATTCACCGCCGCCAAGGCTATGCACATAGACCGTCAGCATATTGATGATGGCGGGATCAAGCCGCTTGCCCCAGCTTGGCATGACGCCACCACGGGCAAAGGAAATGCTGTGCACAATGGAAGCCTTGTCGGCGCCATAAAGCCAGACCTGATCAGAAAGCCGGGGCGCACCGACATCGCGATTGCCCTCGCCTTTCTCGCCATGGCAGGAAGCGCAATTCTCGGCAAACAGTTCAGCGCCACGCCTGGCGGCGGCCTGATCCGTCGCGCGATTGGTGAGCGACAGTACGTGTTCCGCCACATCATTCACCTGGGCGCGCGTCAGCACACCATCGGCCAGAAAGCGCGGCATCATGCTTTGGCGCTGGTCATCGCTTTCATTGGCGCGAATGCCATGGGTGATGGTGTGATGAATGGCATCAAGGCTGCCGCCCCAGATCCATTCATCATCGGCAAGCGAGGGAAAGCCACCCAAGGCCCCCTGCCCACCCGCGCCATGGCAGCTTGCGCAATTATTGGCGAAAGCGCCGCGCCCACCCGCCATGGCAAAGGCGCGCAATTCCGGATCCGCGGCAATCTGTTCCGGCGTGGCGGCACGCAGGCGCGACATCATTGGCGCCATGCGCGCTTCCGCCTGCTGCACATCCCGCATCACCGCTTCACGTGCGATCCAGCCGGAAGTGCCCGTCGCGCCTGGGATCGGCAGCGCCGGATAGATCACCACCCAAACCAGGCTGAAGGCGATGGTCGCATAAAAGGTCCAAAGCCACCATCTGGGCAAAGGCGTATTGAGTTCCTTCAGCCCATCCCATTCATGGCCGGTGGTATCCTGACCGCTCAGCTTGTCTTTTTCGATTTTCGTCGGCATGGCCGTTACTCCTTACGAGCGGGGCGGCGCGCGGTCATCGCGCAGCGGTATATCGCCAAGCGATTCGAAATGCTTGCGCCGCGATGGCCGCATCACGAACCACACCATCCCCAGGAACAGGACAAAGAACCAAACCACCCAAAGGGCGCGGAGCGCGGGGTAGAGTTCAACCAGGCTTTGCATCTTCTGCGCCCCTCACTGCTGCCGCAACTGCGCCGGCGTCACATCGCGGAAATCCACCAGCGTGCCGAGCATTTGCAAATAAGCCACCAGCGCATCCATTTCCGTAATGCGCACAGGATCGCCATCGAAAGCCGCCTGGCGGGCGCGGGCATAACGGGCATTGAAGGCTGTCGCATCCGCATCCGGCCGCGCCTGGGCTTCCAGATCGGCCTTGGCGTTCGCGATCATCTCGTCGCTGTAAGGCACACCCACCGCACGCAGGGCGCGGAGATGATCCGTCACTCGGCTGTAATCCAAAGGCCGATCCAGGAAGGAATAGGGCGGCATGATGGAAGTCGGCACCACCGCGCGGGGTGAACGCAAATGCGCCGCATGCCAATCATCCGAATAGCGGCCACCAACCCGCGCCAGATCTGGCCCGGTGCGCTTTGATCCCCATTGGAAGGGATGGTCATACATGCTTTCCGCCGCCAGGCTGAAATGGCCATAGCGTTCCAATTCATCTCGGAAGGGGCGGATCATCTGGCTATGGCAGACATAGCAGCCTTCCCGCACATAGATATTGCGCCCCATTTGTTCGAGTGGTGTGTAAGGTCTGATGCCCTGCACACGCTCAATCGTGGTTTCCACGGTGAATAGCGGGACAATCTGCACCAGACCGCCAATGGAAACCGTGAGCAGCGTCAGTACGCCCATCAGGACGACATTGCGTTCAATAACGCCGTGATCACGAAGCCAGCGGAACATTTGCCAATCCTCCTTTTATTCCGCCGCGACGGCATGGGCAGGGACAAGGCGCGGCGCGGGTTCCGCGGCTTCCCCTTCAGTGACGGTCTTCCACAAATTGAAGGCCATGATCAGCGCGCCAGCCAAGTATAGCACCCCGCCAATCGCGCGAATGACGTAATAGGGATGCATGGCTTCCACGGTTTCCACGAAGGAATATTGCAGGAAGCCGAGCTCATCAAAGGCGCGCCACATCAGTCCCTGCATGATGCCCGATACCCACATGGCAGTGATGTAGAAAACAATGCCAAGGGTCGCGATCCAGAAATGCCAGGAGATCAGGCGTTCGCTCCAGATACCTTTCTTTTTCCAGAGCACCGGGAAAAGATAGTAAAGCGCGCCAAAGGAAATGAAGCCGACCCAGCCCATGGCACCGGAATGCACATGGCCGATGGTCCAATCCGTATAATGCGAAAGACCATTCACGGCCTTGATGGACATGACCGGGCCTTCAAAGGTGGACATGCCATAAAAGCCCACTGCCGCCACGCTGAAGCGCAGCGCTGGATTGGTGCGCAGCTTGTCCCAGGCGCCTGAGAGCGTCATCAGGCCATTGATCATGCCACCCCAGGACGGCATCCAGAGCATGACGGAAAACACCATGCCGAGTGTTTGCGCCCAATCGGGCAGCGCGGTGTAATGCAGGTGGTGCGGCCCGGCCCAGATATACAAAAAGATCAAGGTCCAGAAATGGATGATCGAAAGCCGATAGGAATAAACCGGCCGATCCGCCTGCTTCGGGATCAGGTAGTACATCATCCCAAGAAAGCCCGCCGTCAGAAAGAAACCCACCGCATTATGGCCGTACCACCATTGGATCATGGCGCCCTGCACGCCAGCCGGCGCGGAATAGGAATGCGATGATCCAAGCCCGACGGGGATCGAGATATTATTGCCGATATGCAGAAGCGCGACGGTGATGATGAAGGCCAGGAAGAACCAATTCGCCACATAGATATGCGGTTCTTCGCGGCGCATCAGCGTGCCGCCAAAGGCGATCAGGTAGAAAACCCAAACCACCGTCAGCCACAAATCCACATACCATTCCGGTTCGGCATATTCCTTGCCCTGGGTGATGCCGAGCACATAGCCAAGTGCCGCCATGACAATGACGAATTGATAGCCCCAGAACAGGAACCACCCCATATCATCGCCGCCGAACAACCTGGCGCGGCAGGTGCGTTGCACGATGAAAAGGCTGGTCAGGAAAAGCGCATTTCCGCCAAAGGCGAAAATCACCGCACTGGTATGCACCGGGCGCAGCCGCCCGAAGCTGGTCCATTCCAGATCAAGATTGAGCAATGGAAAGGCGAGCTGCAGCGCAATGACAACACCCACCAGGAATCCCACAACACCCCAAAAGGCGGTGGCAATGGCGAAGGCGCGGATCGGGCCTTCCACCATGATGGGCTGATCACCGGGCGCGCTGCGCGCTGAGGCGGCAATGGCTGCCATATTTAGTCTCCCTCAAGACGCGGGACACCGAATCAGCCGCGTCGGAGCCTAGGAAAGAACGGGCCACATGGCGCGTCCTTGATCCTGATCAATTTGCCCAAGGTGGTTGCAGCTAGATTGTAATTCCAATCACCTGGGCCTCGCGCCCGCGGGGCAAGCGGAGGAAGTTTCATGCCAAGCGA
This sequence comes from Roseomonas sp., assembly GCA_020249465.1. Taxonomy (GTDB): domain Bacteria; phylum Pseudomonadota; class Alphaproteobacteria; order Acetobacterales; family Acetobacteraceae; genus Neoroseomonas. Next base: position 13,631 of record JADCFP010000036.1, read on the forward strand.
AGCAGCACTTGCGCCGCGCCGGCTGACCATTCGGAGGGTGTCGCCCGATCGCCCCTGGGTGTGGCTCAATGCCGGCTGGCGCGATCTGATGGCCAATCCACGGATCGGGTTTTTCTATGGCGGCGCCTTAGCCGCCGCAGGCTGGCTGCTGATCATGATCCTGCTTGGTGTGCGTTCCGCCTGGGTGATCCTACCGGCCTCGGCGGGGTTTTTTATGGTGGCCCCTTTGCTCGCGACCGGGCTTTATGAGACGAGCAAGATTGGCGCTGAAGGCAAGCCTATGACCTTTAGCGCCTGCCTTGCCGGCTTTACGCGCAATGGTCAGCAGCTTGCGTTTCTGGGCGTTGTTCTCGTGATCCTGCATTTGTTCTGGGTGCGCGTGGCGGCGCTGATTTTCATGCTGATGTTCGGCATCAATTTCACACCAAGCCTGGAGCAGCTCCCGATGGCGATGTTGCGTTCAGACATGCTGCTGCCATTCTTGATTGTCGGCACCGGCGCAGGCGCCATATTGGCGGCAGCGGCGTTTTCAATCTCGGCGATATCCATTCCCATGCTGGTGGATCGCGATGTCTCCGCCATGGAGGCGATTGCGCTCTCCATGCGCGCGGTGCTGACCAATCCGGGCGCGATGATCTTCTGGGCCGGGTTGATTGTAGTGTTCACCGCCTTCGCGATGGTGCCGTTTTTCCTCGGCCTCGCGCTTGTGGTGCCGCTGATCGGGCATGCCACCTGGCACGCCTATAAGGATCTGGTGGTCGAAGCCTGATCAGGGCCGCATGGTAAGCGCCGCGAGGCCCGTCCCGCGCAAGGGTTCCGCGAGCCGCGCGAAATCGCAAAGCAGCGGGCGCGTTTCGCGCGGGTCTATGATTTCCTCGATCCAGAAAGCCTCGGCGGTACGGAAGGGGGAACGCAGCGTTTGCAGGCGCCTATCAATTTCGGCAATCTTGGCTTCGCGATCCGTCGCCGCATTCACCTCCGCCGCGTAGGCGGCCTCGATCCCGCCTTCCAAGGGCAGCGATCCCCAGCGCCCGGATGGCCAGGCATAGCGGATGGAATAACGCCCGGAGGGCTGATGCACGACACCGGCGACACCAAAGGCATTGCGCAAAATCACCGTACACCAGGGCGCGCGGCATTGATTGACCGCTGCCATGGCGCGCACGCCCCAGCGGATGGTCGCGGTTTTTTCCGCCTCCAGGCCAACAGCAAAACCGGGGCAATCCATCAGATAAACGACCGGCAGGTGGAAGGTTTCCGCCATATCCACAAAGCGGATGATCTTGGCGCAGGCATCCGCGGTCCAGGACCCGCCCGAGAATACCGGATCGGATGCCATCACCGCGACCGGCAAGCCATCCAGCCGTGCAAGCCCCGTGATGATGGGCCGGCCGAACCAGCGGCCCATTTCGAAAAAACTGCCCTTGTCGAACAGCGCCTCAACAATCGGGCGCATCTTATAAGCCTGCCGCGGGTCACGCGGGATCGCGCTGATCAGCTTGGCATCGCGCCGTTCCGGATTGTCGCGTGACCTCAAGCGGGGCGAGACTTCAAACACCGATTGCGGCAGATAGGACAGGAAGCGCCGCGCGGCGGCGAAGGCATCCTCTTCCGTGTCCACCGCATCATCCACTGCGCCGGCCTTGCATTGAATCTCCCAACCGCCCAGGTCGCGCTTTTCCAGGCTTTCGCCCAAGCGCGCCACCACCGGGGGCCCCGCGACAAACATCGCGGATGATTTCGTCATCACCGAATAATGCGCCGCCGCGAGCCGCGCCGCGCCAAGCCCGGCGACCGACCCAAGGCCGAGCGTCACCACCGGCACCAAGCCAAGATTTTGCGTTGTCAGATGATAAAGCTGCGTGCCGCCAACGCCGCCCGGCAGATTGGCGCGCCCCGTGGTTTCAATGGTTTTCACCGAACCGCCGCCGCCCGAGCCTTCAATCAGCCGAATGATCGGCAAGCGCAATTCAGCGGCCATGCGTTCCGCCATGATGGGTTTTTCGCGAATGGTCGCATCCGCGCTGCCGCCGCGCACGGTGAAATCATCGCCCACCACAACCACGGGGCGGCCATCAACCTCCGCCCGGCCCATGACGCAATTGGAAGGTGTGAGCGTCACCAAATCGCCCTTGGCGTCATAGTCGCCGCGCCCGGCAATGGCGCCGACTTCGTGGAAGCTGTCCTTATCCACCAGCTTCAACACGCGTTCGCGCACCGTCAGCCGCCCGCCATCATGCTGGCGCTTCACCTTATCCGGCCCGCCCATGGCCTCGGCCATGGCTTGGCGGCGCTTCAGCTCCTCAAGTTCCGGTTGCCACGTCATCGGGCGTTTCCCTAGGCTTCTTTCTGCCCTTGAGTGTCACGCGACTTACCGCGCCCTGCAAGCGGGCGTTGTTGCCGGCGCCGTTGGTGGCGTTGAGGAGCGAGATCTGAAGAAGCTGCAACTTGGCGCTCGCCGTTTTCTAAAAAATTTTTTATTTGACATAAAATCTCATTTTTCTGATGATTTATTATCGTAAAATTTCTGGACTGGCTTGGTATCATCATGCCGTTTTCTCACCGCTTTTTCTGCCTGCATTTTGTTCCACTGTTATTTTTGGCGATTGCGCTGGCAGGCTGCGGCGCACCCCAAAAAGTGGAGCCTCTCGCCAAGCCTCTCGCGCCCGCACCACCGCCAGACTATTCGGTCGGCGACGAGTTCGTCTATTCAATCGGTGGCGGCTCCATGGAAGACATCCATCGCGTCGTATCGGTCGGTGAAAAAAACGTCATTTTCCAATCATCGCGCGTGTTTGGCACAATCACGCAGCCGAAAGCCTTTTCGAATCCTATCAATTACACGGGCGGAACCTTCGCCCCATTTTATGAAGTGACTTTAACCACCGATCTTGCGGGGCTCTTTCCACTCGAAGTTGGAAAGTCTGTTTCGGGGGTTGGTTCCGGGCGCTTTAATACTGGAACAGTTTCCGTCGCTTATGGCTGCGATGTCGTCCGCCAGGAACGCATCGTCGTCCGGGCCGGGGCGTTCGATTCGTTTGTGGTCGATTGTCGAATGCAGCCCGAACGCGGCCCTGTCGCTAGGACAGTTTATTGGTACGCGCCGGAGGTCGGCCATTTTGCCGCTGCCAGTCGTCCTGGCGGGCACTTCCATGAACTCGCGCGTTATACCAGGGCGCCGCGATGACAGCATAGGCTGGCGCTGCGGGCTCATTCAACAAACACCGCCGAGGAGCCTCGGGCCGACCCTTCAGGAAGCGCAGCTTTTCCCTGATGATGCAGAGTATAGGCGTTTTCTGAAACCGCCTTATGCCGCCGCGGCAGGAAGGTAAATCCAGTCAGAGGGCGGGCCTTCCTCTGAGCCTGCCCCGTTTTGTGGCTTGGTTTTTGTGTTGGGTGGGTGCTTGACGAGTTGTTTGGTGGTGTATAGAAGCCCGTCCACCGCGAGGTTGTCGAATTTGTGGCTTGACTGGCTGGTGTGGATTGGCTAGTGTGTTCGCCCTGCCG
>JADCFP010000037.1 GCA_020249465.1 Roseomonas sp.
CGCAGCAGCGTGTGGTCGGGGATATTGATCGCGACGCAGGCACGGTACGGCTGCAGGAAAAGGTGAAAGGGCTTGAGGATTTCACCCCGCCTATCCAGCCGATGATCGGCTGCTTCGGGGTCGCGCCCGCTGGCGGGCAGGCGCTGTCCACCGCGACCAGCGCGCAGAATGGCGGCAACATGGATTACCGACTGTTTGCCCCCGGCACGACGGCCTGGTTTCCCGTAGCAGTTCCCGGTGCGCTGTTTTATCTGGGTGATGGGCATGCCTGCCAAGGCGACGGCGAAATCGTCGGCACCGGCATTGAGACTTCCTTCGAGATGGAGGTCACCTTCCGCGTGCTGAAGCGGAAGATCACCTGGCCGCGGGGCGAGACGTCCGACGATATCTTCACCGTTGGCAATGCGCGTCCGCTGGACCAGGCTTTACAGCACGCGACGACCGAAATGTTGCGTTGGCTCGGCGAAGACTATGGCATGGACGCGCTCGCCGCCAGCCATCTGATGGGCCAAGTGGTCCGCTATGATGTCGGCAATGTCTTCAATCCCGCCTTTACGGTTGCCTGCCGCATCGCCAAGCGGTGGCTTCCGAAGCGATAGGGTTGGGCGTTACATTTCGATCTGGAACCGCCGTTTGGTGAGTTGTGTCGGCGCGCCGGACAAGAGTTATTCCGACTGATGTGCCAACTGCACCGCCCGGCCCGTCAAACGGCCAGCAGATCCAAGATCCGTCCCTCGCCGCTGAGGGGAGGACGGAATCTCCTCTCGGCGGTTCCTTTCTCGCCCAATCAGCAGGAAAAGTCATAAGACGAGAAGATCGCGTTCAGATGGAAAATCTGAAGGCGTGAAGATGCTCGAAAAACAGATATCTAGAGCGGGTTGCGTGAACACATGTGAACGCAACGCGCTCTAGCCGCGCCATTGCACAATCTTTTCTGCCACAAACAAGGTCGCGACCACGCTGCCGATAAAGATCAATACATGGTTGCGGATGGCATCTCGCTTGCGGACCATGTCAACGGGCATTGGAGGCATGCTTGGCATGCCCTCAGTCTGCGCGGCTTCCGCCGCCACTTGAGCCGGTGTCAGCGCCGGGCCAAGATAGCGAAAGCGCCGCGCTGCCTCTGCCGGCGCCAAGGCGCTGCCATCCCAGGAAAGCCATTGCCGCACCGCGGGATTCCACCCAAGCGGTACCGGCGCCTGGCCACCATCATCCAAACGCGCCAACCAATGCCAGGGCCGCGCGGTATCGGCGGGCTCTCCAGGGCGGGCAGCATCGGGCCAAGCATTCATGGTGTTTCCCCTTGTGGTTTGGAAAATGATTCCCGATCCTGGCGCTGGATGCAATCATTGCCGCTGCCTTGCCCTGACCAGTGCCGCGCTGCAGACTGACGCAGAAAGGAAACGCCATGGATCAGGATGCACGGGCGCGAAACCCGCTTTTTGGCCCGAATAAATTCAAGCTCGGCATTTTCAGCGCCAATTGCGATGGCGGCCTGACCATGAGCCGCGCGCCGGAACGCTGGAAGGCGGATTGGGACGATATCGCCGCCATGTCGCAAATCGCTGATGCGGCGGGCATTGAATTCATCCTGCCGGTCGCGAAATGGCGCGGCTATCAGGGCGATGCAAATATCTATGGCCGATCGCTCGAGACCCTGACCCATGGCGCAGCACTTGCCGCCATCACCAAGCGCATTGCCATCTTTTCCACCGTGCATGTGCCAATCGTCACGCCGGCTTTTGGTGCCAAGGCGATTGCGACGATTGACCATGTGAGCCATGGGCGCGCCGGGCTCAATATCGTCTGCGGCTGGAATCAGGCAGAATTCGATCTGCACGGCGTCACGATCCAGCAGGACAAGCGCTACCAGCACGGCCTGGAATGGTTCCGCATCTGGTCAAGAATGCTGGCAGGCGGGCCAGAATTCGATTGGGATGGTGAATTCTTCAAGCTCAAGAATTGCCACACCAATCCGGTATCCGTGCAGCGCCCCTGGCCGCCTGTGATGTCGGCTGGGTTTTCGCCAGCCGGACGGGATTTCGCCTCTCAGGCGGCAGATGTGCTGTTCCTGAACGTGACGGAATTGGACCAGGTGCCGGCGCTGCTGGAAGATGTGCGCCAGCACATGGCGCGGCATCAGCGCCAGATCAATGTGTTTACCATGGGCCATGTGGTCTGCCGCCCGACGCGGCGCGAGGCGGAAGACTTCTTCCATTATTTCGCTGAGGAAATGGCGGATACGGCGGGGCAGGCTTATTACCGGAGCAATCGCGGCGCCATGGTCGGCACGCCGGGGCAACAGATCGCGCGGCCTTTCGAGAATCGCTTCACCCGCGAAGGCCGCTTCAAATTCGATGGCGCCTATCCCGGTTCCTACCCCTTTGTCGGCACGCCCGATGACATTGCCGAGGAAATGGCGCGCATGAGTGCGACAGGGCTTGCCGGCTGCACCATCGCCTTCCTCGATTACCTCAAGGAAATTCCCTATTTCGTGCAGGAAGTGCTGCCGCGCCTTGAAAGGCTTGGGCTGCGCCTGCCAGGATAGGCTTGGGCCTTGCCGCGGCCCTGCTTTCACGCCCAAACTTGCCGCAACAACGGAGGCTCAAGACAATGGCGCAGATCACCCGTCGTGCGGCGCTTGGCGCTTCGGCATTGCTTGCCATGCCAGCGCTCGCACAGACGCGCTTTCCGGACCGGCCCATTCGTCTGATCATTCCCTGGGCGGCAGGTGGGCCGGCGGATATCGGTTTTCGCATCATGGCGGATCATGCCGCCCGCAGCCTCGGCCAGCCGGTGGTGGTGGAAAATCGTGGTGGTGCTTCCGGCATTCTGGGGGCGATGGCGCTGCAGGAAGCCAGGCCCGATGGCTATACGATTTCGCAAATGCATGTCGGCGTGGTGCGGCAAATGCTGCTCAATCCCCGCCCGCCCTATGATCCGATCAATGACCTGACTTACATCCTGCAAATCACCGGCTTCGTCATGGGCCTGGTGGTACGCGCCGATTCCCCTTGGCAGAGCCTTGAACAATTGCTGGCCCATGCCCGCGCCAATCCGGGCAAGTTGAATTTCGGCACGCTGGGTATTGGCTCCACACAGCATCTGGTGGTGGAACGCATCGGCTTTCAACGCGGCTTGAGCTGGACGCATGTGCCCTATCGCGGCACCTCCGACACGCTGCGCGCGCTGCTAGGCGGGGAGATTGACTTCGCGTCAGAGGCATCCGGCTGGGCGCCGATGGTGGAGGCGGGGCAATTGCGCTTACTCGCGATTTATACCTCCACCCGCGCCAAGCGATATCCACAAATTGCCACCCTGAAGGAACAAGGCTTGGATATTGTGGTGGATAGTCCAGGCGGGTTGATCGGCCCGCGCGGGATGGATGCCGGCGTGGTGCGCGTGCTGGCGGAGGCTTTTACTGCCGCCGCACAAGACCCCGCGCATCTGCAATTCCTGGAACGCGTCAATCAGCCGCTGATCCTAATGGATGGGCCGGCCTATCGGGAGGCGATGCGCCAGACCATGAATGAAGAACGCGCGCTGCTGCGCCGGCTGAACCTTGCCCCCGCCTAAACCGCGGTGCTATGGCGCTTAGCGGCGGGCGCCAGATAGGCATCGAAACACGCTGCCAAATGCCGCAGGAAGCGCGCGCCCTTCGCGGTCATCGTCAGGCGCCCAGCGGCTTCCGTCACCAGATCATCGACGATCAGCGTGGCGAGCTTCGGAAGCGCAGTTGCTAAAATCTCTCGCGGCACCAGCGAAAGATCCACGGCCTGGTCGCACATGATGCGTTCAATAATCTCTGCGCGGATCAGATCTTCGCCTGTGAAGGCGCGCCCGCGCGCAATCGGCAACCGCCCCGCTTCCACCGTCGCAAGCCAGCCGCGTTCATCTGCATTATTCTGAAAGAAACCGGCGCGACAACGACCAATCGCCGAAGCCCCAAGGCCGAGCAGCACCGGCGCTTCGTCCGTGGTATAGCCTTGAAAATTGCGCCGCAGCCGACCTGATGCCGCCGCGCGCGCCATGGCATCTTCCGGCCGCGCGAAATGGTCAAGCCCAATCGCGACATAACCCGCATCGGTCAACACCCGCGCCGCCGCTTCCGTCTGCGCCATGCGGAGCGTCGCATCTGGCAAATCGTCAAGCCTGATCGCCTTTTGATGCGTCTTCATCCAGGGTACATGCGCATAGCCGAAAACCGCCACGCGATCCGCGCCGTGTTCCGCGGCAAAACGGGCGGAGGCTTCAACTTCCGCCACCCGCTGCCCCGGCAGGCCATAGATCAAATCCATATTGATGCCGCCAATGCCGGCAGCACGCAGCCTTTCAACCGCAACCGCCACTTGTTCCGCCGGCTGTACGCGCCCGATCAACCGCTGCACCTTGGGCGAGATATCCTGCACGCCAAGGCTTGCGCGCGTCAGACCCAGGCCGGCCAGCGCATCAATCATGCGCGTGTCGAGCGTGCGCGGATCAAGCTCGGCAGCAATCTCGGCGTTCTGCTGAAATGGGAAATGCTGGCGAAGTGCCGCACCCAGCGCGATAAGCCCTTCCGGCCCCAGCGCGGTTGGTGTGCCACCGCCCAGATGCAAAGCCGCCACACCGCCATGGGCGGGCAGCACCGCACCCAATAGCCGCGCTTCTTCTGCCAAAGCCGCGCCATAACGCGCAATGCGTGCGGCTGAACGCGTCACCGCCGTATGGCAACCGCAATACCAGCAAAGCGAAGTGCAAAACGGCACATGCACATAAAGCGACAGCGCGTCGGTTGGGCCGGTTTCCGCTAACCAGCCACGCAGGGCCGCCTCATCCAATGGCGTGAAATGCGGCGCGGTTGGATAGCTGGTGTAGCGTGGCAGATTGGCGCTGGCATAGGCGAGCAGGCCGGAATCCGGCGCTTGGGCGGCTTGGGTCATGCCGCACAAAAAAGCCCGGACCAGCGGCCCGGGCTTTGCGATGACGCAAAAGCGCTGTTCCGATCAGCGCGGCAGCCGCCCGAATTGCCCCGAACCGGGGGCCGAGGCCGACCGGCGGCGCGATTCCTGCCCGCCACCACCACCGGAGGCCCGACGCGGCCGCTGCTGCTGCTGTTGCTGCCGAGGCTTCGGCGCAGCACGCTGCGGGCGGGGCTGACGTGGCGGACGGGCGGGCGCCGCTTCCTCGGCTTCGCCAGTGCGGCGATCTTCCGCCGGGATTTGCGTGCGGATCAGCTTTTCAATCGCGCGCAGCTTGTCACGATCCTCACCTGAGCAAAGCGCAATCGCAATCCCCGCCGCGCCGGCGCGTGCCGTGCGGCCAATGCGATGCACATAGGTTTCCGGCACTTCCGGCAAATCGAACTGGATGACATGCGTCACGCCATCCACATCAATGCCACGCGCGGCGATATCGGTCGCGACCATGACCGGCGCGCGCCCATCACGGAAGGCAGCCAAGGCAGCTTCGCGTGCATTCTGGGACTTGTTGCCATGGATCGCATTGGCCTTGATGCCATCCTGGTCCAGCTGATTAACAATGCGATCCGCCCCATGCTTGGTACGGCTGAAAATCAGCGCGCGGCCCACACCTTCACCGCGCAGCAATTCCGCCAAGACGCGGCGCTTATCCTGCCGATTGGCGTGAATGACGCGCTGCGCCACTTTCTCGGCCGTGGTCGCCACCGGCGCCACCGCCACACGCACCGGCGATTTCAGCATTTCATCAGCCAGGCGGTTGATTTCCACCGGCATGGTTGCGCTGAAGAATAGCGTTTGGCGTTCCACCGGCACGGCGCGGATCAGGCGACGAATGGCCGGCAGGAAGCCCTTGTCCAGCATCTGATCCGCCTCATCCAACACCAGCGTGCTGACGTGATCCAAGCGCGCAGAGCCTTGTTCAAGATGGTCCTGCAAACGGCCAGGGGTTGCCACCAGCACATCAATGCCGCGGCCCAAAGCCTGGCGCTGCCCGCCAAAACCAACTCCACCAAAAATGGTCGCGATGGAAAAGCCGAGATGCTTGCCATAGGTGCGGAAGCTCTCGGCGATTTGCGTCGCCAATTCACGCGTGGGGCTCAGCACCAGCACGCGGCAGCCACCGCGTGGCGGACGTCCCTTCAGGGCGGCAAGCTTATGCAGCAAGGGCAGCGCGAAGGCTGCGGTCTTGCCGGTGCCGGTTTGGGCGATGCCCAAAAGGTCGCGCCCTTCCAGCACGGCCGGAATGGCCTGGGCCTGGATGGGGGTTGGGGATTTATAGCCCTCATCCTTCAAAGCCTGAAGGATAAGCGGGTTGAGGCGCAAAGCCTCGAAACTATCGGTCACGATTGATCCTAATCAACCGCGCGCAGCCTTACGGGCCAAGCGCGGCTTGGGGCAGAAAGCCCCGCGGGATTGGGACCGTCCAAAGTGGGAAAAGCGTTCTGGCTGACCCGGAACCGCGCCGCGCTTAAACCAAGCCGGGGGTCCGATCACGCAGCCGCCAGGGCGCGTGGCGCGCGGATAAGCACGCTGACCCGTCTCATATGGGCGCCCTTCAAGGCGAAAGCAAGGCGGGGTTACCCCGTAGCGCTTTACGCCGACATTTGGATCGGCGGCTCCACATCCGGCGGCAGCGGGCAGACATAAGGGGTCGCTGCTATGCGCTTCTGGTGATCCGCCTTGGCGGCGGCCAGGATTTCCGGATTGGCGATGGCATCCACCGCCGTGCCGGCCATGATTTTCGCCACATGCACCAGACCTTTGTGGGCAATGCCGGATTTGCCCTGGGCTGTCAGTTGCCAGGAATGCCCTGGCGTTCCCACCGCGCACGTAGCACCGCGCGCCTGCACGGTCGGCACCGACCAGGACACATCGCCAACATCGGTGGACCCCACACCGCCAAAACCCTTGTTTTCCAGCGGCACAATCTTGTCGCACAAGGGCAAATCCATCTCCGGCGTCAGGCCATGGCGACGGAAGGCGGAGACAATATCCTCGGGCTTCAGCGTCGCCTGGATTTCGCGCGCGTAGCGGCGATCATCCTCATCGAATTGCGGCGGGCCCAGGCGCTGGAAATTATCATACATCGCTTTTTCCAAAGGCGTATTGCCCAGCAGGTTGGACACGGCGCTGACCACCTTGGTGGAGACACTGGTTTCCGTCATCAGCGCCGCGCCATCAGCAATCTTGCGGACGCGCGCGACCAAACCGTTCAGCTCCACCAAATCCCGCGCGCGGATCAAATAGCGCACCTTGGCCGTGCCCTGCACCACATTGGGCGCAATGCCGCCAGCATCCAGATAGGCGTAATGAATGCGCGCATCGGATGGCATATGTTCGCGCATGTAATTGACGCCGACATTCATGAGTTCCACCGCATCCAGCGCGCTGCGGCCCAGATGCGGCGCGGCGGCGGCGTGGGATGAACGGCCCGTGAAGGCGAAATCAATGCGCGTATTGGCCAGCGACACCGGTTCATTGACAGCGGAAAACGCTGCCGGATGCCAGCAGATCGCCATATCCACATCATCAAAGCAGCCGGCGCGCACCATGAAACCCTTGGCCGCACCGCCTTCTTCCGCAGGGCAGCCATAATAGCGCACGCGCCCCTTGATGCCGTTTTGCGCGAGCCAATCCTTCACCGCACTCGCTGCCAGCAGGGATGCAGCGCCGAGCAGATTATGCCCGCAGCCATGCCCGCTGCCATCGCCCGGCAGGGGGCGCGGTTCCGCGACGCCGGCTTCCTGGGACAGCCCCGGCAGCGCATCATATTCGCCAAGGATCGCAATGATCGGGCCTTCTTCGCCGGCCTCACCCATCACCGCGGTCGGGATGCCGGCCACATTCTTCGTGACGCGAAATCCATGCGCTTCCAGCATGGCGGTATGTTCGGCGCAGGAACGGTGTTCGGCATAACAGAGTTCCGGCATGCCCCAGACGCGGTCGCTGAGTTCAATCGCCTCAGGCGCCTTGGCATCCACCAGCCGCCAGATTTCTTCCGTATTGCGCATCGCCTTCGCCTCCTCGATTGGTCGCTTGCAGTTTCGCGCGGTTGCCCCAGGCAAGTCCAGGGGTGGACGGGGCGCAGCAGGCAGCGCAAGCTTGACGCCTTCAGGAAAGGAAACTGCCATGCCCCGTGTGCGTGAAGTCTCGCCCGAGGAATTGACGCCGGAGCTCCGGGATATCTGGCATCGCTATGTGACCGGCTATGGCCCATTTGAGGAGCAATTGGCGGTTTTTGCCCATGTGCCGGCGGCGCTGCGCCATTTGATGCCGATGCTGATGGAATTGCGCGCGGCGGGCACGCTGCCGCGGCGCTATCTGGAATTGGCGATTGTGGTGGTATCCAAGCTGAATGCCTGCGATTACTGCGTGGATCATCACGGGCCGTTCCTGGCCGTGGAAGGCATCCCGACCGAGGCTTTGGAAGGCCTGCCGGGGCGGATTGATCATCCATCGCTGACGCCGATTGACCGGCTAGTGGCGGAATATTCAGTGGCGGCCTGGGAAAACAGCCATCGCGTGCCCGAACGCCTGTTCCGTGCACTGAGGGAGCATTTTTCCGAGGCGCAGATTGTGGAGCTGACCCTTCGTATTACGCTTTGCGGCTTTTTCAACCGCTTTACGGGTGCGCTTGGGATTGATGCGGCCGCGCATAATCAGGTGGCGGCGGAATAAGCGCGGGCTAAGCCCCATCACGCCGCCGGCGCTTCCCGGCGCTGCGGCTTTCAATACCAGACTGACATCCCGCGCCGCCCTTGCAGACATGAGGGCGCCTCTGGCGCGCAGGATTTTAGGCTCCCGCCACGTCTATGGAATGGAACTAGTGCGGGAGACACGCCGACATGTCCAAGCCTATGCCAAGCCGCGCCACCCGCAGAGGCGCCGTTCTTGGAACGCTGGCGCTCAGCGGTGCCGCCGTCCTGTCCATTAAGACCGCCGCTGATCACCCGAGGCGAGGCTGGCAAAGTCTGTATGGTCCCGATACCCTGCCAGATCCATCGGCGGACATGTTTTTTGCTCCCCCTTGGCGCGTGCTGAGTTCAAACTTGGTTCCAGACCATGATTTCGGCCCGTTCCCCAATCCCGGGAACCCTTTTTCCGTTCGCGCCCAACGCCGGTCCTTTATCGTGCCCTCAGACCCGGTCGCCGCGTCAGCCCCCATGCCCATCGGTTTCTCGGAGTTTGGCGTCATGCTGAACGGCATTCCATTGGACCCGGCAGGGCCACATTGGCGAGGCGACCGGCGCAGCGGCTGGCAGTTTGAGGTTATGTCACCGAAAGCCCGCCCACATCTTGGCCTTGATAACAGTAACGCGCATGTCCACCCGGATGGTGTCTACCATTATCACGGCCCACCTTCCGGGTTGTTGCGGTCGCTTGGCATTGCTGATGCGCCCCCCAAAAGTATGGTTCTTTTGGGTTTTGCGGCAGACGGCTTTCCGATCTATTGGCGCTGGGGGCATCTCTTGGCCGATGATCCTACCTCTCCGCTGGTTGAACTGCATTCGGGATATGTTCTGCGGACCGGGACCCGTATCAATGGACCAGGTGGCCGCCATGACGGCACCTTTGTCGAGGATTATGTGTATGACGGGGCGCTTGGCCGGCTTGATGCGCTGAATGGCAGGATCGGCGTGACGCCGGAATGGCCGGCAGGCATCTTCCATTATATCATCACGTCTGCATTCCCCTGGATTCCGCGATTTTTCCGAGGGCAGCCGCACACTTCCTTTTCCGTGCACCGCGATGGCCCAGGCATTGATGGGGTGCCACCTGCCTTGCGAAGTTACCGCCCCTGATCGAAAGAGCCATCTGGCCGCGCAGGAATCACATGGGCGTGAGCGTTATGGAATTCAGTCAACCGCTCTTCACGGAACAAAATCATGGCGTCCTTCATCAATGTTTATGACAGTGTCGAATAAGGGGCTTCGGAACAAGTTTTTGGGAGCAAGGGCGGTTGGCCGATGTGCGCGGCGGTGATGTTGAGGACCGCCATCTATTGCTGGCTTCGGGTCGCGGAGATCGCAAGGCCTTCGCCCGCCTTGTGTCGCGCCATCGCGGTTTGATCGCCCGCGTCGCTGGGCGATATGGTCTTGGTCCGCACGATGCCGATGACATAGCGCAGGAGGCTTTCTCGCGTGTTTGGGATGCGGCCCCAAGCTGGCCCGCCGATGGCGCACCTTTTGCCGCTTGGCTCTATCGCGTCGCGTCCAATCTAGCGATTGACCTGTTGCGGCGCGACAAGCGCCGGCCTGTGACATCGCTTGAGGCCGCGTCCATGATCGCCGATATTGCACCTGTACCCAGCGCTGCAGTGTTGCGGGCGGAGCTTGTGTCGGCAGTGCGCGCTGCCTTGCTGGAGCTACCGGAGCGTCAACGCCTTGCGGTCGAGCTTGTACATCTGGAGAACCGGTCTGGCGCTGAGACCGCCGCGCTTCTTGGAACGTCCATTGGCGCCTTGGAAGGATTGCTATCGCGTGCACGACGCGAGCTCAGGATTGTGCTGGCCCAGCGCGGTCTGGCGGCGGCCAAGGATTGGGATGAGGGTATGTCATGAGACCAGAACGCATTGATCGAATGATACGGGCCTATGGCACTGATGTCGCGAAATGGCCGGAGGCCGGTGATTTGTCAGAATACGCGCAGCATTCGCCCCGTCTTCTGCGCGCGGCGGCTTCGGTTGATGCTGCGCTGCTGACAATGGTCCAAGAACCCCCTGCGGGCATGATCTTTGAAGATGAGGCATTGGCCGAGGCGGCCATTGCACGCGCTGTCAGGCGGAAGCGGGAAGGCTGGCCCATGCGTGCTGCGGCTGCCTCCGTCCTATTCGCGGCCGTCCTTGGTGCTGCCACGGGATCCTTCACCGAAATAAATCGCGTTGAAAGCACACTTTTTTCGACAAAGCAGGGTGCTTGGGGCGCTCCAATCCGACCTTTGGCCGGGAGGGTCGAATGACATTTCGCAAGGCCTTGTTGACAGGTGCAGTGATCGCATCTTTCGCGGCGAATGCCTTCATCCTGGCCAATTGGGCCGCACATTGGGCCCTGAAGGAGGCGCGATCGGCCAGCGGCATTCCGCCTACACCGGCCGAACGCATGGCCGCGGCCGTTGGTGCCGAAGATGCCCGCCGCTTGCGCGCTGGATGGCAGGTTTGGGACGATGAGTTCGCCGCACGACGCGCAGCCTTGGAGAGCGCCCGGGCGGATGTTCTTCGCGAATTTCACCGAAACGCCCCTGACACGGCACGGCTTGCCAATGCATTTGCCGCAATGCGAGAGGCCGAGGCGCGCATGGAGGCTATAGCACATTCCTTCGTTGTATCCGTTGCGCCATCCTTGAGCGTCGAGGGACGAGAGCGAATCTCTGGCCTTCGTCCGCCGCGATCCTGATCGCGTATTGCGCGAACCATGTGCCGGCACGGGATGTTTACCTCCGTAAGGGAAGCCTGTCAGCGCGGGATAGGAAATAGGCGCGGCGCGCCGCTTTGGGTCGTGCCCTGAGGGGGAAGGGCCTGATCCGGATCAGGATCGGCTGCGCAGGAATGATCAAGGCTCGGACGTTATGTTTGCGGGGGGGCGCTTTTGGCTCCTCCCCGCAAACCGGTCATGGCTGCTCTGGGCAGGGTGGACGGCAGTGGAGTGAGGGAAATCGTGTGTCATTCAACGTCTTCATCATCCATGGCCAAGCATTCTCGCCTTCCGGGAAGTCTTTGATTGACCGGGTCACACCTGAACCAAGGAGCGTTCGAAAATGAACATCTCTTCTGTAGGGGCGCCGCCCCCTGCCATGCAAAGGCAGTTTGTATCACAGCTCACTAGTAATGGCCTGACAGCAGAAAAAGCTAGCTTCGTTGAGACACAGGCAAAAGCCGCTTTTCAGTCGGTAGGCAATATGCCTCCTGGCGCCTCGCATAAGGAGAGTGTCAAGGCCGCTCTCGAGCAGCGCATTTCAGCGGATGTCGCGTCAGGTAAACTTTCCGATCAAGATGCGAAAATCATCTACAGGACATTCGAGGAACTTGACCCTGCAAAACAAAATTCTGCGCAGGGACTACAGGCAGGTGGGGGCATGATGCCACCAAATGGCGTTGGCGGCCCGCCGCCCGGCGGAGGCCCTGGTGGCTCCGGCGGCCCTCCTCCTGGTGGCGGTCAGGGCGGTCCCCCTCCTGAAAAAGGGGCTTCGCGTTCAGGCCAAAACAATGGCTCCGACGACAATGCAGTGATCAGCATGCTTACAAAGTACCTGGCCAGCCTGAAGCCCGGCAGCTTTGTTAATCAGGCGGCCTAATGTAGTTCTTGAACGTTTTAAAGCCAAGGTTAGTACTAGGCGGCTCGGGGACCGATCCAATTTCGGCGCATTGAAATGCGGCCATTTGGGTATTATCGCTCCGACACTTTAGTGAAAGGTGGGTGAATTGCCTGTCCTGCAGCAGTTCACCCACACCCATTTTGGGGGCAGCGCGGCGCTAAGCCCCCTTCACACCCCCCGCCGTCAGCCCAGCCACAATCTGCTTTTGCGCCAATAACGTCAGGATCAGCACCGGCGCAGTGACCAACAACGCCGCCGCTGACAGCGGCCCCCAGGCGATTTGCTCAAAGGTCAGCATATTGTTGACCGCCACCGGCAGGGTGCGGGTTTCTCGCCCTGCCAGCACCATCGCAAAGATGAAATTGTTCCAGGAAAAAATGAAGGACAGAATGGTGGCAACGGTGATCCCAGGCCGCGCTAAGGGCATCGCCACATAACGAAAGGCCTGCCAAATCGTTGCGCCATCCACCAGCGCCGCCTCTTCCAATTCCGGTGGCAGGCCTTCAAAAAAGGAAATCATCACCCAAACCACAATCGGCACCGTTATCACCAGATGCGTGATGACAATCGGCGTCAGGCTGCCGGTCATGCCGAGCCATTGGAACAGCAAAAACAGCGGGATCAGATAGGAAAGCCCCGGCGTGATACGCGCAATCAGGATCAGCGCCGCGGCGCGCATGGCGTGCATCTTGGCAATGCCATAGCCGGCTGGCACGCCAATCAGCAGCGCAATGCCGGTGGCACCGAAGGACACCACCACGGAATTCCAGGCAAAGCGCAGGAAATCATTGCGCGCAAACACTTCGCGGTAATTGTCCAGGGTCGGCGATTCAGGAATGAAGACCGGCGGCCAATCGGTATTGTCCAGCTCATTCTTGAAGGACAGCGACAGCATCCAAAGGAAGAACAGGATGGCCGGCGAAACCAGCACCAACACCGAAAAACCAAAGCCGATATTGCCGATCAGCCGGCGCAGCCGATACTGCGCGGGGCTACGCTTTGCTTCCACAATCATGTCATTTTCACCCGCTGACGCGTCCACAATAGCAGCGCAGCCAGCGCCAGGATAATCACAAAGAACACCACCACCACGGCCGATGCATAGCCGACATTGTAGAAGGCAAAAGCCTGCAGATAGAGGAAGATATTGATTGTCTCGCTCGCTGAACCAGGCCCGCCCTGGGTGATGACATAGATCGTATCAAAGGCCTTCAGCGCATCAATGCAGCGGATGATCAGCGCCACGACAATGAAGGGCATCAGCAAGGGCAGCGTGATATGGCGAAAGGCCTGCCAGCCATTGGCGCCATCAATCTTCGCGGCCTCATAAGGATCAACCGGCAGGGAAGCGAGGCCACCCAGGATCAGCAGCATCACCAAGGGTGTCCAATGCCAGACCTCGATCATCACGAGCGTTGGAATCACGGTATTGGCACTGTAGATCCACATGCTGGGCGGCAGACCCACCTGGCCCAAAAGCCAGTTCAGCACGCCAAGCTGCGGGTGGAAGGTCATGGTCCAAACCAGCGCCACCGCCACCGGCGTTGCCATCATGGGCAGGATAAAAATGGTCCGCGCCAGGCCGCGCAGCGGGAATTTGCGATTAAAGGCTAATGCCGCTGCCAAGCCTAAGATCATCGGGAACACCACGGCCAGCACCGTGTAAAACAAGGTGCGCAGCATGGCCCAGCCAAAGCGGGAATCGGAGAACAGCTTGATGTAGTTGTCAAAGCCAACCCAGCTTCTGGTGCCGCCCAGATGCCAATCATGGGCGGAGACATAGATCGTAAAAATCCAGGGAAAGATGATGACGGCAAGGACCACCACCGCCGCCGGCACAATGAACCAGCCATAATGCCGGGCGTAATTGCGTGTCCGCTGAGCCCCAGGGGGGCTCGCGGCGATGGTTTCAGCTTGCTGCATCAGTTTGCGAGAGCCTCAGCTTTCCCTTTCGCTTTGCTCGAGCACCGGGCGGAATTCAGCCGTGGCGCGGCGTAATTCCGTCGCCACATCCGAACCGCTGATGGTGTTGGTCAAAGCCGTACCGATCACGTCGCGGAATTGCGTCACCGGCACAATCTCCGGTAGGCCAGCGCGCGCGATCTTCGCACTTTCATTGAGCGTATTGAAGAATTCGCGCGGGAAGGTGCTGGCGGCAATCGCCGCTTCATTGCCGAAGGGGCTGCTGCGCGCCGGCACGCCGGCACCGCTGGTCAGGAAGCGAAGCTGGTTTTCCTTGCCAAGCGCCCATTGCAGATACAGCCACGCCGCGCCCTTTTTGCGTGATGCTTCGGGAATGCCATAGCCCGCGCCGAATAGGCAGCAATGGTGATTGGCGCCACGCCCCTTCGGCACCAGCGCATAGCCAACCTTGCCCGCCACGCGGGAACGCTGGCGATCTTCCAAGGGCGCCGCGAAGCCAATGCCATCAATCCACATGGCCGCACGGCCCTGCATGAAGGTGGTTTGGCATTCATTCCAATTGAAGCCGATGGACCCGGGCGGTGAGACATCGCGCAGGAATTTCTTGTAAATCTCCCCAGCCCAGATCGCGTCATCAGTATCGGTGATCAATTGCCGGTTCGCATTGATCATGTCGCGCTGCGCGGTGCCGAGCAGATAGCTGGACCACAGCACAACATTGGCGTTCTTCAGCCCGCGCCCGACATGGCCATAAATCTGGCGTGAAGGTTCGGTCAGCGCGCGCGCCGCTTCGAACATGCCATCCCAGGTTGTCGGTACCGCGATATTCTTGGCCGCCAGCAATTCCTTGTTGTAGTAGAGGATGAAGTAATCCGCGAAGGCCGGCAGCGAATCCATCCGGCCATCGGCTTGCGTTGCATATTGCACCATGCCGGCGCCGAAATCGGCAAAGTCGAAATCAGGCGCGGTGATGGATTGATCCGCCATCAGCGCCTTGATGTCCGTGTTCCAGCGCGCCTTGCCGACTTGCCGCTTATTCACATGCAGGCTCAGTTCCGCCACATCAAAGGAAGGCCGGCCAGAGGCATATTCGACGATGATCTTCTGGCGATGCTGCTGTTCCGGCACCACTTCAATGCCGCAGCGAATGCCGGTCAGGTCTTCGAATTCCTTGTTCTGGCGTTGCAGCAGCAAGCCGCGCGGCGATGTTTGCAGCGTGACTTCGATGCGTTCGCCGGCAAAGCGCTTCCAATCGAAGCGGCTTTGCGCATTGGCCTGCCGCACAAAGGCGGGCGCGGCGAGCAAGGCAGCGGTGGCGCCGAGCGCCTGGCGCCGCGTGATGTGATTGGACATTTTCCGGACCCTCCCGATTACAGGCGGCTTCGGTGCCGCCCTTTCAGGGGTGATCCTTCACGCAACTGGGCCGCACTGCAAGCGGGGAATTAGATGGCTTCGCGTCGCAGAGCTTCCAGCATCGCGGGATCGGTGATCGGGCTGGTATCCCAGGGCGGCGGCGGGGGCGGGTCGAGCGTCTCAAATACGGTGGAGAGTTCGATATTCCCGGCATCAGCGGGCCGCGGATAGGGGGTCGGGTCCGGCGCGCCCGGCAGTTTGGGGCGGCCAATGCCGATGAAGAAATCCTCCAGCCCCGCCGGGATCAGCAGCCACAGGAACCGAAAGGGATGCGAACCATCATTTATGAAGCCATGGCGGATATGGGGCGGTGCGACCATGAAGCTGCCGGACGGGATACGCCGCACCACGCCATCCAGCCGCCCCAGCGCTTCGCCGGCCACCACCCAGAAGATCTCGGTCTGCGCCGGATGGGCATGTTCGCGGATTTTGCCGAGTGGCGGCAATTCCTGAAGCCCCGCCGAAAACCCAGCCGGCATGCCGGCGATGCGGGGTGAGGTCAGCACCTCAATCCAGCCATTGGCCGGTTGCGGCTGCCAATGCTGCGCCCCGCCGCCCGGCGGGACAAGGATGAAACCACCGGCGTCTGACATGGGCTTTCCTTTTTAATGTAAGCGGGGGCGCTTCAGGAACTGCACGCGATCGGCCGAGGTAATGGTCACGTCCCGCCGCGCCTTTCCGCGCGTCACTTGCAAGTGAACATTGCTGCCCGCCGGGCCAATCGCCCAAATGGCGCGCCAGAAATCGGCCAATTCGCTGACCTCGGCGCCCTCCACCGTCAGGATGCGGTCGCCATTGCGCATCCCCGCTGCCTCGGCCGGGCCACCGGGCGCGAGGGAGGCAACCGAAAGCCCATCCTCATCTTCGGTCGCGTAAAGACCAAGCCAGGGGCGCGGCGGGCCGGATCGCCGACCCTGGGTCATCAGCTCATCCAAAACGGGCGTCAATTGATGCACGGGGATGACCATATTCAAGTCCAGCCGGCGCCCTTCTTCCCCCTGCTGCAAAATCAGCGAACCAATGCCCACCAGCTTGCCATCCGGGCCGAATAATCCCGCACCGCCCCAGGAAGGATGGGCGGGTGCGACAAACAGCGCATCCTCCATCAAATATTCCCAATAACCGGCAAAGGGCTGGCGCGCGACGAGCTTGCCGGCCACCGCATGGGCGCGTCCGCCCGCCGCCGCCATCACCGTCGCCGCACCGATTTTGAGGTTTTCGCTATCGCCCAGGGATGCGGGCTTGAGGGGAATTTTGCCCAGTGCCTGCACCAAAGCAAAACCAGTTTCCTGATCCACGGCCAGCGCATGGCCCGGCACGGCGCGGCCTTCAGCGGTGGTGATCCAGATGCTCTCAGCCTCGCTCACCAGATAGCCCACGGTCAGCACCAGCCCATCGCCAATCAGCACGCCGCTGCCTTCGCGTTCGGTGCCAAGTACCCGCGCGGTAAAGGCATCCGGCGGCACCTGGCTCCGCAAGCTGACCACGGCGCGATAGGCCTGATCCAGGTCGAAGCCATGCTCCGTTGGGTCGGGCTGCAAATGCTCAGGAATGTCCCAGTCTTCGTCGGCCATGATCTCTCGGGTCAATGCGTCAGCCTGTATATCATAGGCTTTGATACGGGTCAGGTTACAGGGTTTGGCAGCGGCGCCAAGGCCGGGCAAGATGAGGCATCTCATTCGGATGGGGGGAGATATGCTGCTGCGCTGGATGTTCTGCTGTGCCGTACTGGTCCTGGCACCTTGGGTGTCGGCCCAGGCCTATCCCGAAAGGCCCATTCGCGTGATCGTGCCCTATGCGGCGGGGGGTGCGACCGATGTGGTAGCCCGCGTGCTGGCGGAAGCCATGGCGCCGATCCTGCCTCAGCCGCTTGTTATCGAAAATCGCGGCGGCGCCGGCGGCATGGTGGGGGCCGAAGTCGTGGCCCGCGCCCCAGCCGATGGCCATACGTTGCTGTTCAACAATACTGGCCATGCCGCCTTGCGGGTGCTGGTGCCCAATCCGCCGATTGATCCCATCACCAGTTTGCAGGCGATGGCGGTGGTGGCGGAGTCACCAATTGTGATGTTGGTTGCGAATAATGTGCCGGCCAATAATTTGCGCGAATTCACCGCACTCGCGCAGGCGCGCCCTGGGCAATTGGATTATGGCAGCTCTGGCGGCGGCGGCATTCTGCAAATGGCGGCGCTGCTTTATCTGAAGGCAACGGGCGTGCAGCTGAATGAAGTGCCCTATCGCGGCGGTGCGCCGGCGACACTCGACCTTGCGGCCGGGCGCATCGCCATGATGTTCGACGCAGGGCTGACTGGGTTTCAAACCGCGCGCGGCAATCAGGCCCGCGCCTTTGCGGTGACCACGGCGCATCGGAATGCCGCCAATCCTGAGGTGCCGACCTGGCGCGAAGGCGGCGTGGATGCGGAAATGAGCGTCTGGCAAGCGGCTTTTGTCCCCAGCGCCACACCGCGCGACCGGCGCGAAATACTGAACGCCGCCATCAACCGCGCCCTTGGCCAGGAAGCGCTGCGCAAGCGCTTGGGGGATTTGGGCGCTGACCGCATCCTCAGCCTGAATGTCGCCGAAAGCGAAGCCTATCTGGCCGCCGAGGTAACGCGCTGGGAAGCGCTGTTGAAGCGCTGATCACGTGCCGGAACCCCTACCCGAAGCCATCACCGCAGGGCTTGTCGCCATGGGGCTCATCGCGCCCGGCGCGGCTGTGCAGGGGGAGGCGCTGGCAGGCGGCGTTTCTTCCGATATCTGGCACCTGGCCCTGCCCGATGGCCAGGAGATTTGCGTCAAGCGTGCTTTGCCCAAGCTGAAGGTTGCCGCCGATTGGCGCGCGCCGGTGGTGCGCAATATCTATGAGGCGCGCTGGCTGAAGGAGGCAGATCGCGCATTGCCAGGTGCCGCGCCAAAACTGCTCGGCCAGGATGAGGCGACGGGCGCGCTGGCCATGGAATTTCTCTCGCCCGCGGATCATCCGGTCTGGAAGGCGCGGCTGCGTGATGGCCGTGCGGATGTGGCTTTCGCGGCAGAAGTCGGGCGGCGCATCGCTGCCATCCACGCCCATGCCGCTGCGAATCCCGGTTTGGCCGCAGCCTTCCCGACGGATGAGATTTTCCACGCCATTCGGCTGGAGCCTTATCTGCTGGCGACTGCGCGGGCGCATCCTGATCTGGCGGCGGTTTTGCAAGACACCGCGGCGGTGACCGAGCGCAGCAAGCGCACGCTGGTCCATGGCGATGTCAGCCCGAAGAATATCCTCTGCGGCCCAGCAGGTCCGGTATTTCTCGATGCAGAATGCGCCTGGTGGGGCGACCCCGCTTTCGATCTCGCCTTTTGTCTCAATCATCTTTTGTTGAAATGCCTCTGGACACCACGCGCTGCCGCAGCCTTCATGGCCTGCTTTGAAGCGCTGGCGGCGCGCTATCTGGGCGGCGTCACCTGGGAAGCGACGGATGCGCTGGAAGCGCGCGCGGCGCGGCTGCTGCCAGGGCTTTTCCTCGCACGGGTGGACGGCAAAAGCCCGGTCGAATACCTGACCGAAGAACATGACAAAAACCGCGTGCGCCGCGTGGCGCGTGCCTTATTGACCAAGCCCACGGATCGCCTGATGGCGGTGCGCGCGGCCTGGGGGGAAGAAATCGGCGCATGAACAGCACCATCATCACCGCCATTCGTGGTCGCCGCGTTTGGGATAGCCGAGGCCGGCCAACGGTGGAGGCAGAAATCACGCTCGCCGGCGGTGCTACAGGCCGCGCCATTGCCCCCGCCGGCGCCAGCACCGGCAGTGGTGAGGCATTGGACAAGCGCGATGGTGGCAGCGCTTTTGGTGGCTATGATGTGACAAGCGCGGTGGATGCCGTGAACCGGGAATTGGCCCCTGCCCTGCTTGGCATGGATGCGCGCGCGCAAGCCAGGTTGGATGCGCGGCTGATCGCGCGCGATGGCACGCCGCAAAAAACGCGCCTTGGCGCCAATGCGACGCTCGCCGTTTCCATGGCGGCTGCCCATGCTGCCGCGGCGGCTTCTGGTGTGCCGCTCTGGCGCTATCTGGGCGGTGATGCGCCCGATGTTTTGCCGCTGCCGCAAATCCAGATTCTTGGCGGCGGCGCCCATGCTGGGCGGCGCGTGGATATCCAGGATTTTCTGGTGATGTGCCCGGCAGCCACCAGCTTTGCCGAGGCGCTGGATTGGACCGCTGAGGTCTATCGCGCCGCCGGCGCCATCATGAAGCAGCGCGGGCTATTGCAAGGGGTCGCCGATGAAGGTGGCTGGTGGCCCGCCTTCACCGCCAATGAACAGGCTTTGGAAACCCTTGTCGCTGCCATCGAAAAAGCCGGCTTCGCGCCAGGCCAGCAAGTAGCGATTGCGCTTGATATTGCCGCGACGGATTTCGGCAAAGGCGGGCGCTACAAGCTTGGCCTGGAAGGCCGCGAACTCGGCACGGATGAGATGATCCGCATGTTGCTCGGCTGGATCGCGGCCTATCCCATCGCGTCCATCGAAGACCCCCTGGCGGAGGATGATGCGGCGGGCTTTGCCGCCTTCACCCGCGAAGTGGGCGGGCGCATCCAGGTGGTGGGCGATGATTTCCTGGTGACGGATGCCGCGCGTGTGCGCCGCGCGGCGGCGATGGGTGCGGCCAATACCGTGCTGATCAAGCCAAACCAGCGCGGCACGCTGACGGAGGCCAAGGCCGCCTGGGATGCCGCGCGTGACGTGGGCTTCGCCGGCATTGTCAGCGCCCGTTCCGGTGAGACCGAGGATGTCACCATTGTCCACCTGGCGATGGGCTGGGGTGTCGGCCAGTTGAAAGTCGGTTCCTTCGCACGGTCTGAACGCATGGCGAAATGGAATGAGGCGCTTCGCGTCGAAGAAAGCCTGGGTGCCAGGGCGCGCTTTGCCGGCGGCGCCCATCTTGGGCGGTCCCGGCCATGAAAGTGCTGCTGCATTATGATGCCGGGCCGGGGCTGGCAGCGCGATTGGCCTCCCTTCCCGGGATTGACCTGGCCATCTGCCCGGAAGCCGATGCGGCGCTTTATGCTCGGTTGCTGCCGGAGACTGAGGTGATCTGGCACGTGCTGCGGCCCATCACCGCTGCTGATATCGCGGCGGCACCCAAGCTGCGCCTGATCCAGAAAATCGGCGTGGGCGTGAACACCATTGACCTGGAAGCTGCCCGTGCACGGGGCATCGCAGTGTGCAACCTGCCGGGGACCAATAGCCGGGCCGTCGCGGAAATGACTCTATTGCTGATGCTGGGGGCACTCCGCCGCATTGCCTATTTTGATGCCGAGACCCGCGCCGGGCGCGGCTGGTCCCAACCCCCTACCTTGCAGGATGGGCTGTTTGAATTGGGTGGGCGGAAAGTGGGGCTGGTTGGCTATGGCGCGGTGCCGAAGCTGCTGGCCCCTGTTCTGCACGCCATGGGGTGCGAGGTCTTATACGCCGCGCGTACCCCGAAACCCGAGGCGCTTGGTGAATTTCGGCCCTTGGAGGCGCTATTGGCTGAGGCTGATGTGGTCTCGCTCCATATCCCCGAAACGGCTGAAACACGCGGCCTGATCAATAAGAAGGCAATTGCCCGGATGAAGCCGGGGGCCGTGCTGGTGAATACTGCGCGCGGCGGCCTGGTGGATCAGCCGGCCCTGGTGGCGGCGCTGCAATCGGGCCATCTGGCCGCTGCCGGGCTTGATGTTTTTGCAGCCGAGCCATTGGACCCCAGCGACTCGCTGCTCGCGCTACCCAATGTGGTGCTGGCACCGCATGTGGCTTGGCTTTCGGACGGAACCTTTGCCCGGTCCTTCAGTATCGCGGCGGAGAATTGTCGGCGGCTGGTCGAAGGCCAGGCACTTTTGCACCGGGTAGCGTGACGCGATAGGCAAGACTGTCGCCCGAACCGCGCAACCCTCGCCTTAAAGTTGAACAGGCTGACCCCAACGGATCCATTCGCGTTAATCTCTTTACTAATGGAAGGTTAATTTCATATAGCATCAGGAGAATCTTTCCAAGAATACTATAGTTCTGGTAACTCTTCCTTATGTCCAACACTCTAGCCGATCTTGACCGCTTCAAGGCAGATTCGTTTGAGCCAACAAGCTTTCGTGAAAGAGGTGCAACAATACCCTTCACGACGCCGTTGCTGCTCAATGCGCGTATCCGCGACTCTGCATCCGGGCGCGGCTTTGAAATGGTCGTTACCAATCCCTCCGGCGGAAGGGGGGCTCTGATTCTTCCTTGGACATCAATGCTTGATATTTGTTCGCCGACATTATTTGACCGGCATTTATGGGAAAGCTTGGCTAATGGGACGGATATCTCCCCAATCGGCATCCGCCATGAAGCGCAAAGACTGGCGTCCATGGGGCTTGCGGGACGCCAAGCGGCACTCGCCGCCAAGGATGCGCAGCGCAGAGAACATATCAGCCAGCGCCTTATGCGTTCCATGCTGCTTGAAAGCCTTATCTTCGCGACCGAAACGCCGAATGAGGCAGCCGGGCGGGTCAATGGCGGAGAGGCTGAGGTATTCCTGAAGCGCGCCGAACGCGCCGTGGCGCGCGCGGCTGCCGTGGCCGGCATGCCGCTTGCCGATTTCACCGCTGATCTTGAAGACCTGGCCATCGCCTTGAGTGGTGCGACACCTGAAATTGAAGGTGAGGATGCAAGGCTGCGCCACATGATCGCCGATCTGTCGCGCATGGCCGATGAAATTACCGATTGGGCCGCAGACCAACAGCCGGAAGCCACGCATGTCATGGCGGCACAATTCATTGTGGCCACTGCGCGACAAACCTTGGAATGCGCTGAATATGCGCTGACTGAAACAGATTCGTTGATTTCAGATCTTGGCCTTCTGGTACCAAAATGGAAGGCAGAGAAGGACCGCGTTCTTGAACGCGCCAGGGGGCCCGATTGGGTTCTGGATGGTTGGAAAACCCCCATGGCGTTATGGCAAGGCGCGAATGCAAACCAACGCCGGTCAGCGATTTGGGAAATCGCCTTGATGGCTCCCATTCTGCCACGCGAAGCCAAGGCATGGCTTGGCGCGGTCAGCGATTGGCGGGATACGCCCCGGCGTATCACCCAGGTTGTGCGGGACAAATCCGATTGGCGCAGCGGCAATATGATGGATCTGGTTGCCCGCAACGAGAACCTGATCGGCTTTTCGATCGCCTATGAAAATCGCATCTCACCCATGATCCTGCCCGTCCGCAAGACCGGCATAGCACGCATCAAGAATGAACCAGCGCCCGACAGACGCGAACTCATCGCAAGATCACCTTCCGCGAAGGCCAATCAAAAAACAGTGTCCCCGAAAGCGGCATCTGCTGCCCCGGCCAGCAGCTCAAGCACGTTGAGTGAAACGCGCGCGCTCGGCAACATGA
Organism: Roseomonas sp.; assembly: GCA_020249465.1. Lineage (GTDB taxonomy): Bacteria > Pseudomonadota > Alphaproteobacteria > Acetobacterales > Acetobacteraceae > Neoroseomonas. The sequence goes on from JADCFP010000037.1 coordinate 22,994, forward strand.
TCGAAACGTCATCCGACCAGGCGCTCATGAAAATTGTTGAGCTGGTTGATCGGCTGGCCAATTCCGAAATCCATGCGCGACTGCTGGGTCCTTCACTTCGGCGGTTGAAGCGCCTGCGCCCACCTCGGCCGGCCAGCCTTATGCGCGTTCTCTTCATGCCCCTGGCCGGGGCGCTGGTGGACCCCCTGCAATGGCGGCGCGCTGAAGGTCGTATCTCCCGTTCCGCATTGCCGCCTTTGCTCGAATCTTTGACGCAAATGCTCGGTCCGCAAATGGAGGCGCTAACGGCACATCTGCGCGGCGGCACCCTTGACGATGAAAAGCTCATTGATCGTATCGGCCGACCATTATGGCAGGCGGCCAGCACGGCGACGCCGCGGCTTGCTCATGGTCCATCCTGGGCGCGCGCGGGCCTGACGCAGCAGGATTTCAGCGCAATCACCGCATTGGCGGGGGCCTTATGGCGCCATGCCGGTCCATTGTGGGAAGGCATCCAGCAAATGGGCGGGGATTGTCCGCCTGAAGTCTTGCGCGCCGCGCTAATCGGGCCTGCGCTTGATGGCCAACATGTCTTCACGGCCGCACTCGATACGCTTTTGCAGCGCGCGGCGCGCCCATCGAATTTTACCCTTCTGTTCAAGGATCTGCCTGCGCCCGCCATTCCGCTGCTTGAGGATGTTTTGAACAAATGGGTTGGCGCCACCTTACCCGAATTGATGGAAGAGGATTTCGCGACCGCAGCCCGCCTTGCCCAGGAAATTGGCGTTATCATCTCTGCACTTGAAGAATTGCCGCGCATCACAGCGAAGACCGACGCCAAGGAACTTGTTACCCATCGGCGCAACTTTGATCAATTCTGCCGCACCAGCTACCGCGAAATAGTTTCGGTGCATGTCACCCAGGCATTGCTTGAATTGACGGATGATGATGCCGAAGCCATCGGCGAGATCGAAGGCATGGCGCGGATTGCGCGCAGCCTGGAAGATACCGGCAGACGTTTTGGACCACCAAAGCCTTATGAGGAAATGCAGGAAGATTTCCGTTCGCAAATCGAAGCCCGCCAACAGGATGAAGCGGCAAAGGGCATCACCGCGATGCAATTGGCGCGGATCGAGGAAATCCTGATCGGTCGCGAAGTCGCTGAAAAATTTCTCACGCGCGCACGTCGCCAAGGATTAAGGGCAAGGTAAGTGGCTAGTGGTCCGATCGCCGCTGCCGGTTCCCGACAGCGGCGTGAATCGGCCCACCAAACATAGGGCTAGAGCAGATCACGTTCAGATGGAAAATCTGAACGTGTGAAGATGCTCGAAAAACAACGAGGTAGAGCGGGTGGCGTGAACACATGTGAACGCAACACGCTCTAGTGGTGCACGAGGGCTTTTTGGTCAGGGGATATGTAAGCATGGATCGCACCACTAGCACACGGAAGCTGGCGCCTTTTGCATTTACCCGTAGGTCACCAGATGACCAGGGCTGCGCTTGGCCCAGCGCCATGACGGGTCATACTGGCCGTGGCTGAAACCTCACCAACCGAAGAGACCAAATCCGCGCGCGATGACGTCGCTTCCTTTGCTGCGCTTGGCGCGAGCGTACCCTTCACAAGTCCAAGGCTATTGGGCGCGCGTATTCGGCAGAATATTGATGGGCGCGGCTTTGAACTCATTCTCGTCAATCCGGCGCAGACGAAAGGCAGCTACGTCATGCCGTGGCGTGCCATGCCCGATATTGGCGCACCGACACTGTTTGACCTGCGGCTTTGGGAAATTCTTTCGAATTTGAAGGAAGTCTACCCAACAGCGATCCGCAGGGAAGCATTGAAAGTGGCAGGCGAAGGCATGGCAGGGCGGCTTGTCGCCAGCGCAGCCCGACACGCCCTTCATAAGGAACAGCAGAATGAAGCGAAGCTTCTTGCGCTGTTCGCAGCACAGCTGGGCGGTGGGCCAAATGCCAGGCTGACCGATGCCTCGTCACAGCCGCAAGATATTCCGTTTTCGCTTGCCGCACAGAAAACGCTGGAAATGCGCGATCCGGCATTGATGGCATCATTGCGCGCCCTGGCTGAAACACTTTCCTGTCTTGGGCCTGCCACGATGCCCGATATGGCGCCGCTGGTGCGCCTCAAGCATGAAATCGCCGGCATGCTCTCGGATTTCCGGGACTGCCTGGATCAGGATGACAAGGACGGCGAAACCCCTGCCTTTCGGTTCCTGGCGGCTGCCACCGAAACCGCCTTGCATTATGCCGAGCTCGCTTTTGCCGAAATCGATGCGCGCCTTGGCGATATGGTTGATTTATTGGCGCGTCCCAGGATCAATGCGGCCAAGCTGCTTGAACGCGCCCAACGTACGGAATGGCTGCTTGATGGTTGGGGCGTATTGGTTGCGTTTTGGCAGCGAACACCACCCGAACTGCGCCATGCCATTGCCTGGGAAATGACGTTGCTTTTGCCGCCTCTGCCGCGGGAGGTGCATGAGTGGTTCAACCCGGATCAGGCGAGACCTGTTCCTTCCAGGGTCACGCGCGTCATCGCCCAAGGAAGCGATTGGCGGTCAGGGCGCAATCTTGAAATTACCGCACGCAATGAAGGTCTGATCAGCTTCACGCTGAACTACGAAAACCGCATGAGTGAGGCTCGGCCGCAAGGTTCAAGCGGTCCAGGTCGCGTACGCATCGCCAAATACAAATCAGCAGCCATGCGAAAGGTCATGCCGACTGAAGCGCCGGAAGCCGCGCAAGCACAATCATCCGGCAATGTGACGAAAGCCGATGGGATGGCCACGGATCTGACCAGCGCAAGCGATGAAAACCTGCTGCGTATCGTTGCGATGATTGATCGCCTGCCGGACCGTACCAAGCTTGATGGCCTATTGACTGATATCCGCCCAAGGCTTGCGCGGCTTCGCCCGCCACGCCCGGTGACCATGACGCGGCTTCTGTTCCTGCCGCTTTCCGGCGCCTTGGTAAACCGCGCAGCCTGGCGGCAAGACCCCGCAACCATTCCGCGGGCCGCGCTAAAGCCTATTTTTTCCTTGTTGCGCGACCTGGCTGGCAGCCAATTGGCGGAAGCGGAAGAAGCGACCCGGCAGGCGCTATTTTCGGATCTGGCGATTGTTGAACGATACGGGCGCCCGGTGTGGGAAGCGGCGGCAAGGCTCTGCGAGAAAGTTACGCCAGGGACGCGTTGGGCAGAGGCGGGTTTTGCGCCCGAGGATTTTCGCAGCATGACCCGATTGGCCGCTGGGGTCTGGCGCCATGCCGATGCGCTTTGGGCAGTACTTCGTCGGGAAAGCATGCCCGTTGCACCCGATATGTTGCGCACTGCCCTTGCAGGACCGGCAGGTGAAGGGCCGGATGTGTTTCGCGCTGCCTTTCGAACCTTGCTTTTGGCATCAGGCAATGTCGCAGGCTTTAGTGCCCTTGCCTCCGGCATGCCGCCTGGCATTTCAGAAATCGTGATCCAGACCCTGGAAGAATGGATTGAAACAGCCCTGCCGCAACTGAATGAACTGGAATGGGTTGAAGCCGTTGACCAGGCAGAGGAAATTGGCAGAACGCTGGAAGCGCTCAGCCTTACGCCGTTTTTCCAGATTCCTCGGCGGCGCCGACAGCTTTCGGCTTTTTTCTGGCGACTTGAGGAATATTGCCGGGATATGTTTCTTGAAATCCTGGAAGAGGAAATACTGCCCGCCATTCAGGCGGATATCGAAGCCTATTCCGATGCCCGCTTCATAACGCTGGAAAGCCACGCTCGGAATGCCCGGCGCCTTGAAATCCTGGGGCGGCAATTCGGGAATGATCCGGCCTATGACGAAATCCGACAGCGCCTTATGAAGGCATTCGCTACTGCGGAAAGGGCAAAGACCCCGCTTGGTATTACGGCAACCGATCTGGCGCGGCTTTGCGAAATTTTGCTCGGTCGCGGCAGAGTTTCCTGAGCCAGAATTTCCTGTCGCGCGTTTTTCAACCGCCTTTTCGATAGCAGGGAAAAGACGAGGGGAATGAAAGGAAAAGAATACAGATCATGATTGCCGCGGCGTCGAGATCAAAAAATCTTTCATCAGGAACCCTGGACTTTGACCTTATCTAGAGCGTGTTGCGTTCACATGTGTCCACGCCACCCGCTCTACCTCGTTATTTTTCGAGCATCTTCACACGGTCAGATGATGCCATATGAACGTGATCTGCTCTAAGCCGCCGAAAACTTGAGCCGCACTGTCCCAAGGCAGCCGAAATCCGCCGACACATGCTCTCCAGGTAAAATTTCCAGCGGAATGACGCAGGTGCCGGTGGTGACGATCGCCCCAGCCGCCAGCGTGACACCATGCTGCGACAATTCATTGGCAAGCCAGGCCAGCGCAAGACGCGGGTCGCCCAATACGTTGCGGCCATAGCCGTCACGCTCATAGCGCGCGCCCAGCTTTGCCACGACATGATGTTCGGCAAGGTCCATATCTCGCCAAAGGGCCGGAGCCTCAGGCCCCAAGACAAATTGATGCGCGCAGGCATTATCGGCGATCAATTGCGCCGCGCCGGCCTTGGCGAAATCACTGAAACGGGAATCAGGGACTTCAAGCGCGGTATGCAGCGCCGCAACCGCCTGGACCACTTCAGTAACATCATAGGGTCTGGCGCCCGGGAAAAGATCGCGGCCCATCCGAAAGGCGAATTCCGGTTCGGCAACACGCATGCGATTTGCGCCGAAGGGCAGTTCCGCATTGTCAGGATAGACCATCTCGGCGAGCAGCCGTCCCGCCATGGGACCATCCACGCCGATATGGTGCTGGCCGGCGCTGCTTGTGGCGGCAATTTTCCAGCCCCAAAGCGGCTTTGCACTGAGCGATTCAAGTTGCGCCTGAATGGCGTAACCATCCAAACGCGATGCTGGCCGCAAACCCGATGGAAGGGCGCCCAAAACCGTACCAGCACGCCAATGCCCGACCAATAATTGCGACGCTTTCTGCGCTTCGGCCAATTCCACGGCAATACCCCTTCAATGAACGGCGGCAGTGCATGCGCACATCATCCAGCCCCCTTCAAGCCATGGGGGCATGCGGTTCAACCCCGCCCGCAAAAACAAACCCTGACCATCCCATATGGTCAAGCCGGATACCCGCCCCAAGCGTCGCATGATTGGGCGCGGCAAGGCGCCGCATTTGGCGGGCATGCCCCGCCAAGACGGGCCCCGCCACAGGCGGATTTCCCGCCCTGCGTTTTCTGTTCTAATGATTGCCTCAGCGCCCCGCGCTGACAAACCTTTCTGAAAGGCCGGAAATGAGCAAGATCAATCGTCAGGGATCAAACCAGATCCTTTCCTCATCAGTTGAGTACCATAATTTCGTCTTCCTCGCCGGCATGACCGCCGATGATCTGTCCAAGGACATCAAGGGCCAAACGGCGGAAGTGCTGGCGAAGATTGATGCGTCCCTGGAAGCCAATGGCACCGACAAGACGCGCATGCTCTCAGCCCAGATTTGGCTGAAGGACATCCGCGATCGTGGCGCGATGAATGAGCTTTGGACCGCTTGGCTGCCGGCGGGCGGTGCCCCGGCGCGCGCTTGCGTGGAAGCCAATATGGCCGACCCGCGCCATTTGGTCGAAATCATGGTGACCGCCTGTCGCTGATCCGGCAGGCAGAAAGGCGTCGGCGCGAAACGCCGACACCTTGTCAAAAAGTGAGCGCCCGGCAGTTACCGCCGGGCGTAGCTTTTTTTAGGCCCGCGCCGCGACCGCCAAGGCCGGCGTCTGGCGCGGCGGAGTCTGGTAACCGCGCGGCCCATAGCCAGGATTGGCCACGCGCGGCAGGGCCGCCGTCGCGATGGTTTCAATCACGCGGGATTGCAGCGAAATCGCGCGTTCGAGCAGCTTGCGATTCTCACTGCCCAGGTTTTCCAATTGCCTGGTCAGCACCTGCGCTTCTTCACGCATCGCGCCATCAGGGCGGGCACCATGCTTGGCCTGCGCAGCATAGGCCTGGGCGAAGGCATCGGTCGCGGCGATCTTGCTTTCGGCAAGCTTGGCTGCGCGCGAAAGATCAAGCTTTGCCAAAGCCTCATTTTCCGCACGCAGGGCATCCGCCAGCCTTTTGCCAGCGATTAACAACGCATCCATCATGGTTGGGCCTCTCCCATATTGGGGGTTTGTGCTCCGTTTTGGCGGAGTAATTCGCGATAAACAGAATCGGCGATGCCAACACCGCCGGCCCGTACGGCGGATGCCGCAAAGGCTTCAACCAGCATCGGGCGCCATTGCGCCTCAGACGCGCCACCACCGAAGGAGGATTTGGACATATCCACGGTGGCGAACATCGGTTGCAGCAAAAATCCTAAAGCCTGGGCTTCAAAATCCCGCGCGGATTTGCGCATGGCGGCTTCAGACAAGCCACCAGCCTTTGGCGGGCGCACAGCACGCTCCTGCGGGGCGACAAGATTGGTGGCGTCCATCATCAGCGAAGCTCCAGTTCGGCCTGCAAGGCGCCAGCGGCCTTGATGGCTTGCAGGATGGAAATCAGGTCACGTGGGCCAACACCCAGGCTGTTCAGACCACGCACCAATTCCTGCAGCGTTACACTCTGCGGCAGAATGCCCATGCGGCGTTCGGATTGATCTTCAATTTCAATCCCCGTCCGCGGGACCACTGCCGTCTGCCCTTGGGCAAAGGCATTGGGCTGGCTCACCTGCGGGGTTTCGGTGATGCGAATGGTCAGATTGCCCTGCGCGATGGCCACGGTGGAAACGCGCACCGCATCGCCCATCACAATCGTGCCAGTCGCCTCATCAATCACCACGCGGGCGATCTGGTCGGGTTCAACGCGCAGCCTTTCGATATCGGTCAGGAAGGCCACCGGATCGCGCCCATTCAGCGCGACAGAAACCGTGCGCGGGTCAGTCGCCGTCGCAATATTGCGCCGCGCTGAGGTGTTGATGGCGGTGGCGATGCGCCGCGCCGTGGTCAAATCCGGGTTCTTAAGAGACAAGCGCACACGATCCCGATTGGCGAGCGTGAACGGCACTTCGCGTTCCACAATCGCGCCATTCGAAATACGCCCTGCGGTCGGCACACCTCGCGTGACCGAAGCAGCCGCACCGCGGGCCGCAATGGCGCCGGTTGCCAAGGCGCCCTGCGCCACCGCGTAAACCTCGCCATCCGCGCCCAGCAAGGGCGTCACCAGCAAGGTGCCACCTGTCAGGTTTGTCGCATCACCCAGGGCGGAAACCGCCACATCAATCCTACTGCCGGGCTTGGCGAAAGCGGGCAGATTCGCCGTTACCATCACGGCGGCGACGTTCTTGGTGTCCAATTGGCGTTCGAAATCGCGCGAATTGATGCCAAGGCGTTCCAACATCCCGACCAGGGATTGGCGGGTAAAGACCGAGCTTCTGAGGCGATCCCCGGTGCCATTCAGGCCAATCACCAAGCCGTAACCCACCAGTTGGTTGTCGCGCACGCCCTCCATATCCACTATATCTTTGATGCGGATTTGGGCGGTGGCGGGCGGCGCAAGGAAACACACCGCCACTGTCAGGGCGGTAAGGATTTTTGCGAGCGCTTGCGCTATACGGGTCAAGTTCTGTCTCCGGCAGCCACCCCGATCATGGGCGGCGGTCTCTCCGGGTGTAGGGCAAGGCCCGTGCCAGGGTTTTGGGGCGTCTTCGCCGAGTCGCAGCGGCAAAACCTGCCGGGTCCCGGCTGAGCCTGCCGGGACAGGGCGGAAGAAGGAGGTCAGATGGTCGTTATTCGGGGCGTGACGGGCGGCACCACTGTGCCGGGGGCGCGGTCAACGCGCGGCGCCTCCGGCGGCTTTCGCGTGGGCGGCGGGGCCGAGGAATCGCGCGAAGCCAATGCCAGCACGGGCGTGTCGGCCGCGACCGCGATTGGGCTTCTGGCCGTTCAGGAATCGGCCCCAGCCGGGGAGCGGAATGCCCGCGCCTTCCGCCGCGGCGAGGATATGCTGCGCGAATTGAAGGCGCTGCAATTGGAATTGCTGGAAGGCCGCGCCGATCCCGCCCGGCTGCAGGAATTGGCCCGGCTGACCGAGGGCGAAAAACCCGCCGACCCCGGTCTGGCTGAGGCGGTTCAGGCCATTGCACTGCGGGCCAGGTTGGAATTGGCCCGGCGCGGCATTGAAAGCTGAAATCGGCTTTTGTCAGGTATTTGTCACACTTCGCCCCTTGGCGCCCTGTAACAATAAGGTGTAGAAGCTCCGTCAAGTGACTGAGTCAGGTTTCATCAAGGAACCAACTTGGTGCAAGTGCAAGGCGGAGGAAGAAGAAGATATGTTAGTGACATTGCCGCCCGATTACCGTCCCTCGGATGCCGAGGAGTTCATGAATGCGCTGCAAGTTGAGTATTTCAGACAAAAACTTTTGAGATGGCGCCAGGATTTGGTGCGCGAAGCCGGTGAGACCCTTTCATCCCTGTCTGAAGGTGGCATAGCGGAGGCGGACCTTGCGGACCGCGCTTCGGTGGAGACGGACCGCGCGCTTGAATTGCGCACCAGGGACCGGGCGCGCAAGCTGATCAACAAAATTGATCAGGCCTTGGACCGGATTGAATACGGTACCTATGGCTATTGCGAAGAAAGCGGGGAGCCGATTTCGCTCCGCCGACTGGAAGCGCGGCCCATCGCCACCATGACGATCGAGGCGCAGGAACGCCATGAACGCATGGAACGGGTGCATCGGGACGATTGAAGATTGGGGCATATCGCCCCCCTCGAATTACAAAAAACCGACCGGGTCCACATCCACCTGCACCCGGACATTGCCGGGCACATCCACCTTCGCCAGCCATTCGGCCAAAAGCCGCTGCACGCCGATATAGCGCCGCGCCTTGAGCAATAACCGCCGCCGATGCCGCCCACGCAGCAGGGCGAGCGGCGCGGGGGCTGGGCCCAGCACCTCAACCCCCTCCCCGGCTGGCGCCGCGCGGCCCAAATCACGCGCGACCCGATCCGCTGCCTTTTCATCAGGGGAACTCACGATCAACGCCGCCAACCGGCCGAAGGGCGGCCAATGACCTGGCCGGCGCGCTTCAGCCTCGGCGGCCATGAAGGCTTCATATTCGCCGGAAACCAAGGCCTGCATCACCGGATGATCCGGCGAAAAACTTTGCAGCAAAACGCGCCCCGGATGTTCCGCCCGCCCGGCACGGCCCGCCACCTGATGGAGAAGTTGGACGGTGCGCTCTGCCGCGCGCAAATCACCGCCCGCGAGACCAAGATCAGCATCCACCACACCAACCAGCGTCAGGTAGGGAAAATGCCAGCCCTTGGCGACAATCTGTGTGCCGATGATCAGATCAACCTCGCGCTTTTCAATCGCCTCTGCCGCCGCCGCGGCTGCTGCCGGGCCGGGCAGCGTGTCGGATGCCATGACTAGGCGCCGCGCTTCGGGGAAAAGCGTCGCGGCTTCTTCCAAAACGCGCTCCACGCCCGGCCCGATTGGCACGGTGCTATGCGGCGCGGCGCAGCTTGGGCAATGGCTGGGCGGCGCTTCCACATGGCCGCAATGGTGGCATTGCAGCCGCCGCGCGGCGCGGTGTTCCACCAGCCAGGCGGTGCAATTCGGGCAGCGCAGCCGATGGCCACAGGCGCGGCAGAGTGTCAGTGGCGCATAGCCGCGCCGGTTCAAAAACAGCATGGCCTGTTCGCCGCGCTTGAGCGTCTCGGCCACCGCCGCGACCAAGGCAGGGCTCAGGAAGCGACCGCGCGGCGGGGTTTCGCGCCTTAGGTCTATCAGGCCAATTTCTGGCATCACCGCGCCACCATGGCGCGCAGCCAAATGGCATTCTCCGTAACGTCCGGCGCGCGCATTGGTGAGTGTTTCAAGCGAAGGCGTTGCACTCACCAGCACACACGCCGCATCAGACAGGCGCGCCCGCACCACCGCCATGTCGCGTGCGTGATAAATCACGCCATCTTCCTGCTTGAAGGCGGTTTCGTGTTCCTCATCCACCACAATCAGGCCGAGATCGGGAAAGGGCAGAAACAGCGCCGAACGCGCCCCCACCAGCACAGGGGCGCGGCCTTCCGCCACCGCGCGCCAGGTGATGCGCCGGGTTCGCGGCGAAAGTTCTGAATGCCACAGCGCCGGGTCAGTGCCGAAGCGGGCGCGGAACCGATCAAGCCATTGCGTGGAAAGTGCTATTTCCGGTAACAGAACCAAAGCCTGCCGCCCGGCCTGCAGCGCGGCGGCGATGGCTTCGAAATAAACCTCGGTCTTGCCGGAACCGGTCACGCCGGAAAGTAGCGTGGTGCTATAGCCCTCCCGCGCCACGGCCGAGCGCAACAATGCCGCTGCCTCGGCCTGGTCGGCATCCAGCACCGGGCCCGGGCGTGCGAGATCGGGCGGGCGGAAATCCTCAAGCGGCGGCAGCAGGCCCGGGACCAGCAAGCCCGCATCGGCCATGCCGCGCAGCACGGCCGGCGCCACGCCGGCGTCCCGCGCCAAATCATCCGGCGCGCGCACCTCATGCGCTGGCAAGGCGGCCAGCACGCGCTGACGTGCGGGGGTCAGGCGCGCGGCTTCGGGCAGCGGATCGGCGCGGCACCAGCCGGCGCGATGGGGCAGCGCTTCCAGGGCGGCGGGCACACTCATGGCCATGCGCAGCACCGCACCGCGCGGCGAAAGCGTATAGGCCGCGACCCAATCCACGAAGCGACGGAGCTTTTCCGGCATGGGTGGCGCTTCCAGCACCGCCGCAATCGGGCGCAGCCGATGCTCCGGCAGCTGCGACTCGGGTGCCTCATCCCAGACCACGCCAATCACCTGCCGCCCACCCAGCGGCACGGCGACGAAACTGCCGGGGGGCAGAGCATCCTCATCCGCCCGATAATCATAGGCATCGGCCAAAGGCAGCGGCAGCAGCACCCGCAAGCGCCTGACAGTGTTTGAAGAAATTGTTTCAGGCAAAAGGGACTGCTTTCGCGAAGGGGCCGGCATGGGCTATGACTTAGCGTATTCGGGGTGGGAAGGCTTGCGCTTTGGAATGCGCAGCGCCATTGCCCACCCAAGTTTCGTCTTTCGCCACGCAGGATTGGAATTCATGAAGTTCTTTGTTGATACCGCCGAAGTCGCTGAAATCCGTGCGCTCATCGAATTGGGCATGGTGGATGGGGTCACGACCAATCCTTCACTCATCGCCAAATCCGGCCGCGACATGAAGCAGGTGATTGCGGAAATCTGCGCCATCACGCCGGGCCCCGTTAGCGCCGAGGTCACCGCAACGGATGCCGCCGGCATGCTGGCCGAAGGGCGCTTTTTGCGTTCCATCGCGCCCAATGTCGCGGTCAAGGTGCCGCTCACGGAAGCGGGGCTGATCGCCTGCCGCACCTTGGCGGCTGAGGGCGCCTTGGTGAATGTGACGCTCTGTTTTTCCGCAGGCCAGGCGCTGCTGGCCGCCAAGGCGGGCGCTGCCTTCATCTCCCCCTTTGTCGGGCGGCTTGATGATATCGCGACCGATGGCATGCGGCTGATTGCGGACATTGTGCAGATATACCGCAATTACCCCACACTCCGCACCGAGGTTCTGGTCGCTTCCATCCGCCACCCGATCCATCTGGTAGAAAGCGCCAAGATGGGCGCCCATGTCGCGACCCTGCCACCCGCTGTGATCCGCCAATTGCTGAAGCATCCGCTGACCGACAAGGGGCTGGAGGCATTTCTGGCGGATTGGAAAAAGACAGGACAAAGCATCCTGTGAGCGACCCGCCCTCAGACGGGAAGGCCCCGAACGGGCCCTCGGCTGAGGAGGTGGAAGAATTCCTGCGCGCCCATCCTGGGTTTCTGGCAGACCGGCCAGATCTTTACCGGGCGCTGGCGCCGCCGCGACGCGTGCATGGTGATGGGCTGACGGATCACATGGCGGCGATGCTGGGCGCGGAACGCGAACGCGCAACCGCGCTGGATGCGGAATTGCGCATGGCTTTGGATGCGGAACGCGCGGGGCTTGGCCTGGTGTCGCGTGTGCGGTTGGCGGTGCTGGCGCTGATGCGGTCTGACAATGCGCCGGAGACCGTGGCGCAGGAATGGCCCAATCTGCTGGGGCTTGAAAGCTGCACGCTATGTGTGGAACCGCCGGATAATCCCGGCCAATTGTGGATGCGCCCGGAACAGCGCCCCTTACAGCGCGGGACGGTCGAGAAATTGCTCGGGCGCGGGCGGGATGTGCTGGTGCGCGACAAGCCCGAAGATGCCGATGCGCTGCATGGCGAAGCGGGCGGGCTGATTGCGCGCGATGCGCTGGTGCGCGTGGTGGTGGCGCAGCAGCCCTTGATGCTGCTGGCGCTGGGCGCACGGGATGCGCATGCGCTGCCGGCGCGCCATGGCACGGAACCCTTGGTGTTTCTGGGCCGCGCCGTGGCGGCTGCGATAGCGCGTTGATATGCAGGGTTCTGAGGCCGCTGCCACTTGGCTTGGCTGGTTCGCCCATGAACGCCGCGCGAGTGCGCATAGCGTCGAAGCCTATGGCCGCGATGTGGCGCAATTCCTTGCTTTCCTGACCGGGCATTTAGGCGGTGAGCCTGATCTGGCCGCCCTTGGCGCGCTGCGGCCGGCAGATTTGCGCGCGTTCCTGTCGGCACGCGCCTTGGAAGGTGATGTGGGCGCCACGCGTGCACGCAAGCTGGCCGCGATACGGAGTTTTCTGCGCTATTTGCAGCGCCACCAGGGCATGGCGCCCGTCGCCCTTGCCGGGCTGCGTGCGCCGCGTGCCAAGGCGCCTTTGCCACGTGCGCTGAGCGAGAAAGAAGCGCGCGCCGCGGCGGAGGATGTGGCTGATGTTTATGCTTTAGGCCGGCATGAAAACCCGCGGCTGCAAGCAGCCCGCGACCGCGCCTTGTTCACACTGCTTTATGGCGCGGGGCTAAGATTGGGGGAGGCTTTGGCGCTTAATCTTGGTGATGCGCCGCACCCAGGGTCTGAGGCTGCGCTACGCGTTCTCGGCAAGGGCAATAAGGAAAGATTGGTGCCGATCTTGCCCGTGATCCGTGATGCCATGGCCGCCTATCTGGCGGAACGCGGCACAGGCGCAGCGGATGAACCGCTCTTCATCGGTGCACGCGGGGCGCGGCTTGATCCGGCGGTCGCACAAAAAAGGCTGCGCGATTTTCGCCGGCTTGCCGGGCTGCCGGAACATGCCAGCCCCCATGCACTGCGCCATTCCTTCGCAACACATTTGCTGGGCAGCGGCGCTGATTTGCGCGCCATTCAGGAATTGCTTGGCCATGCCAGCCTTTCGACCACGCAGCGCTATACGGCGGTGGATGCGGCAGCGCTGCTGGAGACCTGGCGCAAGGCGCATCCTCGGGCGGATTGACGCGGAACTGCGATAAGGCTTGGGTCAGTCGATATTTTCAATCGCGGGAGAAACACCATGAGCATTCGCATCGGTATCGCCGGCATGGCCGGGCGCATGGGCCGGTTGTTGATTGAGGAAGTCGCTGCCGCCGGCGCGGTATGTGTGGGCGGCACCTTGCGCGCGGGCGGCAAATCCGCGCCTTCCGGCTTGCAAAGCTTTCCCGATATCGGCGCCCTTTTCGCCGCTTCCGATGTGGTGATTGATTTTACCCATGCCGAGACCGCAACCGCGCATGCCGCCGCCGCTGCCGCCTGCGGTAAGGGGTTTATTCTGGGCAGTTCCGGGCTTTCAGCCGCAGCGGAAGCGGCGGTGGCGGAAGCCGGCAAGCGCGCGCCGATTGTCTATGCCGCGAATTTCGCGCCCGGCGTCAATCTGTTTTTGGCGATTGCTGAGCGCATGGCCGCAGCCCTGCCAGGTTCGCAATATGATGCCGAGATTGTGGAGATGCATCACCGCCAAAAGGTGGATGCGCCATCCGGCACCGCAGTCGCCTTGGGCCGCGCGGTGGCAGCGGGGCGCGGCACCACCATGGAAGAAGCCGGCATTGAAAGCGGGCGCGATGGGCATTGCGGCCCGCGCGGCACGGGCACCATCGGCTTTTCGGCTTTGCGCGGCGGGCAGGTGGTTGGTGAACACACACTGCTTTTCGCCGCTGCCTCAGAACATATCAGCCTGACACATCGCAGCTTTGATCGGCGCGTCTATGCGACCGGCGCGGTGCGTGCCGCGCTTTGGGTGCATGGGCGCGCACCGGCGCTTTACGGCATGAAGCATGTGCTTGGGATGTGACGTGGTTTATCTCTGCCAATCAAAGGGCGCCGCGCGCGGCAGGCCAAGATTTTCCCGAAGTGTTGTGCCGGTGTATTCCTTGCGGAAGACACCGCGGCGCTGCAATTCCGGCACCACTAGGCGTACAAATTCCTCATAGGTGCCGGGCATGTGTGTGGCGGCCAGCACAAAGCCATCACAGGCGCCCCCTTCCACCCAGGCATGCATCTCATCCGCCACGCGTTTGGGCGTGCCGCAAAATACCGGGAATTCGCGAATGGTGCCGCGCCCGGTGATGTCCACGAAATCGCGCAAGGTGGGGTTGCGCTTGCCGCTGGCAGCCACCACGCGATCACGCAGTGCCTGCAGGCCCTTGATGCCGGCCAATTCATCATCGGTGAAGGCATCATCCAAGCCTTTTGACGCGAAATCATAATTCAGCGCCTCAGACAGCAGCGAAAGCCCATCAACCGGCTTGGCCAAGCCATCAATCAAGGCGCGCTTTTCCTGCGCCGCCGCTTCGGTTTCACCAACAATGCAATAAACGGCGGGGCAGATGCGCACCGTGGCGGGGTCCCGGCCGGATGCCGCGACCTGTTCCTTGAAACCGCTATAGCCGCGCTTGGCGACTTCCATATTCGGATAAATCACGAAAACCAGATCACCCCACCGCGCCGCGAAGTTCTTGCCGCGACCACTTTGGCCGGCCTGGATCAGAACGGGGCGGCCCTGCGGCGTGCGCGGCACGGTGAAGGGGCCACGGCTTTTGAACCATTTGCCCTTGTGATCAAGGCGACAAACTTTGGAGGCATCGGCGAAGACGCCGCTCTCACGGTCCTGGATGATCGCGTCATCGCCCCAGGAATCCCAATGCGACAGCACGATTTCCATGAACTCATCCGCGCGATCATAGCGCAGATCATGTTCCAGATGATCATCCGCGCCCATGTTATGCGCTTCACTGTCATTCAGCGATGTCACCACATTCCATGCCGCGCGCCCGCCCAGCATGTGATCCAGCGTGGCGAATACCCGCGCCACATGGAAGGGCTCGTAATAGGTGGTGGAATAGGTGCCGCCGAGACCGAGCTTGGAGGTCGCAAGCCCCATCGCCGTCAGGATCGAAATCAGATCCAACTTCACCACGCGAATGCCATTGCGCACCGCTTCCGCATGGTCATGGCCAAGAATATCGGGCATGGCGAGCCGATCATCAAAAAACGCCATATGAAAGCAGCCGGCTTCAAGCGTGCGGGCGATGCGTTGGTAATACTCGGGACGCAGATAATCCTGCATGGTCGCAGGATGCCGCCAGGAGCCCACGTAATTCGAGCAATTCTGCGCCTGCAGAAAGGCCACCAGCGTCATTTGCTTCATTTGCTTATTCCTTTCTCCCGTGCCGCATCATCGCGCAGGGCCGATGGCACGGCAAGCCAATCAGCCCGGGCGTTGCGGCAGCCTTGCAAGATGGCTTTCCATCAGCGCGCGCGCGGAAAGCCCGAACAGGCGGATGCGGCGTGTTTCAGACATCACCAGCAAGCCAACCGCAAGCGCGAAGGCTTCCGTTGCCGCTTCCTGCCCGCCAAGCGCGCGCATGGGTGCCAATGCAGCGACCAGCGCGGCATTCAAACCTGGATCAAGCCCCTGCCCCAGCCCGCGCGGTGCCAAGCCCCCGCCGCCCAGATAAAACCCGAGCGCCAATTCCTGCGGATGCGCCGCGTAGAAATCAAACAAGGCGAGTGCCGCACCGCGAAACCCATCCCGCACCGCACCTGCCGCAACCGCTGCCTTCAGGCGCACAAGGCTATCGCGCAGCACTTCGGCATAAATCGCCTCACGCGATGGGAAATGGAAGTATAGCGCGGCGGGCGTATAGCCGGCACGGGCGGCGATGGCGCGCAGGCTGGCACCCTCAAGCCCCGCTTCGGCGAAAAGCGCCTTGGCAGCGGCAAGGATATGATCGCGCTTGGCGGCGTTTTTATCCGGACGGGTCATTGACGCGCTAATTCTAACAGTGTTAGATTTTCATCGTCAACCGAGTTTGGGATGCCCTGCCATGCTGATGACTGCCGCTGATTATCGGGAATCGCTCCGGGCGCTGAAGCCGCGCGTTTTCGTGAATGGCCGCCAGGTAGCGAGTGTGGCGGATGAACCCCTACTCGCGCCCGGCATCAATGCCATTGGCGTGACCTATGATTTCGCGCATCGCGCCGATTACGCCGGGCTGATGACGGCCACTCAGGAAGGCAGCGGGCGGCTGGCCAATCGCATGCTGCATGTGAATAGCAGCAGGGATGATCTGCTGGCCAAGCTGGAAGCCGTGCGCCTGGTCTGCCGTGAATCCGGCTGCGCGCAACGCTATTTGGCGCATGATGCGCTGAACGCGCTGCACCAGGGCACCAGGCTTGCTGATGCGGTGCATGGCGGGGAACGCCATCAACGCTTCCTGGCCTATCTGGATGATGTGCAGGCGCGCGATCTCACGCTTGGCATCGCGATGACGGACGCGAAGGGCGACCGTTCCGCGCGCCCCGGGCAGCAGGCTAATCGCGATGTGCATGTGCATATCAAGGAACGCCGTGCGGATGGCATCATTATTCGCGGCACGAAGGCGATTGTGACCGGTGCGCCCTATGTCCATGAATTCCTTGTCATGGCCTGCCGCACCATGACGGCCGAGGATGCCGATTTCGCGCTGCATTGCGCCGTGCCCGCCGATGCGCCGGGCGTGATGATTGTGGCGCGCCCGGCCGGGCGCCCTGGCGAAGCTGCCGCGAAATTCAGCGCCAAATACGGCCAAGCCACCGGCGTTGTCGTGTTTGATGATGTTTTCGTGCCCTGGGACCGCGTCTTCATGGCGGGCGAGCATGTGGAAGCCGGCTACACCACCACAAGCTATGCCACGCATCATCGCCATTCCTGCATTGCCGCCCGCGCGGGCTTTGGTGATTTGCTGATTGGCGCCGGCGCGCTGATGATTGAAGCGAATGGGCTTGATACGGACCGCCACGGCCATATCCGTGATGCCATGGTGGATCTGATCAAGATCGTGGAAGGCTTCTTCGCCTGCGGTGTTGCCGCCAGTGTCTATGGCACACGCGCCGAATCAGGCGCCATGATGCCCGATGCGGTCTTCAGTAATATCGGTAAATTGCTGCTGGCCACACAGATTTATGACATGCATCGCCTCGCGCATTATGTCTCGGGTGGCTTGATCGTGGCACTGCCTGGCCCGGATGAGGATCACAATCCGGAAACCGCCGCATCGCTCGCCGCCGTGCTGGCCGGGCGCGCCGATGTGCCTGCGGAAAAGCGCCTGGAAGTCGCGCGCATCATGGAAGATTTGACCGCATCCAACCAGGGTGGGTGGTATTCGGTGATCTCGCTCCATGGTGGCGGCAGCCCTGAGGCGATGAAGCGCGAGATTTGGCGCAATTACCCGGTGGAGGAACGCTCAGCGCTGGTGGAACGGCTGCTCGATCGCGGCATTCTGGATGAGGGCAAGCGCGTCTCAAAACAGCCCGGCCGTTGCTGCGATACGGGGTGTGAGGCGCCGCGCGCGCCAGCACTGCCGGAGGGCAGTTTCATTGGCCGCGCGGCGGAGTAGCGCCTAACCCGCAGCGCGGCGGAGAAAACCTTGATCTGCCGCGCGCTGCCAGCGTGCCTCATCTTCCTTGATCAGGGCGCGCACGGCGGCAAGATCAAGCGGCGCTGGGTCCACAGCCAGGCTGCGGAGACGTGCCTGCACGGCCTCAACCTCCTGCGCGGCGCGGGCTTCGGCATTGATTCTTTGCAGCACGTCTTCAGGCGTGCGCGCCGGCGCCCAAATCGCGAACCAGCCCTCATAGCTCGCCGCCTCAAGGCCAAAGCTTGCAAGGCTTGGTACTTGCGGCAGATGCACGGATGGGCGCGGCGAAGTCACCGCCATGATGCGCACGCGATCACTTTGCAGCAGCGGCAAGGCAGTGGCAGTGCTGACCCAAGCGAGCGGCAAATGCCCACCCATCAGATCGCGCGTGGAGGCACCGCCGCCGGAATAGCGAATTTCGTTCAATTCAATGCCCGCCGCACGCGTGAATTGCGCGGCAACCACGGCGGAAGCGACATCGGCGGTTGCATGCGCAATCGCGCCGGGCCGCGCCTTGGCGGCAGCGATCAGGCCGGGAATATCGCGAAACGGCGCTTCGCTGCTTGCCAGCAGAACAAAGGCGTAAAGGGCCGAGACCGCCACAGGCGTCAAATCGCCAGTTGGATCATAGGGCAGATCGGGCTTGGTGTGGCGCAGGATCAGATGCGTTGGGTTCAGCGAAATCAGCGTATGCCCATCGGGTGCGCTGCGCGCCACGGCTTCCGTGCCAATCGCACCATCAGCGCCGGGGCGATTTTCCACCACCACCGGGCGGTTGAGCCTGCTGCCGATGGCGTCCATTACCGCGCGCGCCGTCAGGTCTGTGCCGCCGCCGGCGGCGAAGGGCACAATCACGCGCACCGGGCGTTGCGGCCAGGTGCCTTGTGCGGCAGCGATGCCCGGCAGGATGAAGGGCGTGGCGAGCATGGCACGGCGTTGGATCATGCGGCGTTTCCTTATGCTTCGGTCTTGCGTGACCGTCTTGACCGGGGGAATTCTTCCACCGCAAACTACCGCAACACAAGAGGAAATCCGCCATGAATGATGCCGCGACCAACCGTATTCAGCCACTTGATGGCGTTCGCGTGATTGATGTTTCAAGCTTTCTGGCGGGGCCATTTTGTTCCACGCAGCTTGCCGAATTCGGGGCTGAGGTCATCAAGCTTGAATTGCCAATCGTGGGCGATCCCTTGCGCAAATTCGGCTCTGTCACCGAATGCGGTGAAACGCTGCCTTGGCTTTCCGAATGCCGGAACAAGAAATCCGCAACACTTGATTTGCGCAAGCCCGATGGCGCGGCCTTGCTGAAGCGCATGTGCGCGGAAGCGGATATCCTGGTTGAGAATTTCCAGCCTGGCACCATGGAAAAATGGGGCCTTGGCTGGGATGTGATGCAGGAAGTCAATCCGCGCCTGATCATGGTGCGCATTTCAGGCTATGGGCAAACCGGTCCCTATAGCGGGCGCCCTGGCTTTGGGCGCATTGGCAATGCCTTTGGTGGGCTTTCCTATCTGGCGGGCTATCCTGATCGCCCGCCCGTCACGCCAGGTTCGGCGACCATTCCGGATTATCTGGCCGGCATGTATGGCGCGATGGGTGCTTTGCTTGCGATGGAAGCGCGGCGCAAAACCGGCAAGGGGCAGATGGTGGATATTGGCCTTTATGAGCCGATCTTCCGCATTCTTGATGAATTGGCGCCATCCTATCAGTTGAATGGCTATATCCGCGAACGCATGGGACCGGGCACGGTGAATGTCGTGCCGCATAGCCATTACCCGACGAAGGATGGCCGCTGGATTGCGATTGCCTGCACCTCTGACAAAATCTTCGCGCGCCTTGCGGAAGCCATGGGCGTGCCGGAATTCGCGGAAGACGGCAAATGGGGCAAGATCCGCCAACGCGAAGCCGCGCGCGCAGAAGTGGACGCCTATGTCGGCAATTGGACCAGCCAATTCACGCGTGATGAATTGCTCGCCTTGTGCGAAAAGGCACAAGTACCTTGCGGGCCGGTCTATGCGATTGATGAGATTTTCAAGGACCCGCAATACAAGGCGCGCGACAACATCCTGATGATGAAGGACCCGCGCGTCGGTGAATTGGCGATCCCCAATCTGGTGCCTCGGCTTTCTGACACGCCCGGCGAAGTGCGCTGGCTTGGCCCCAGCATGGGCGAACATAATAATGAGGTCTATCGCCAATGGCTCGGCCTTGCCGATGCGGAGATTGAGCGCCTGACCAAAGCGCAAGTCATCTGAGTCAGGCAGCGCATCATGCCCGCCTGGCGCATGCGTCGTTCGGTGATGATCACGCCGGGGCATCGGCCAGAACGGCTTGCCAAGGCGGTGGGGCTTGCCGCGGATAGCCTGATCTTTGATTTGGAAGATGCCGTACCGCCGGCGCGCAAGGCGGAAGCGCGCGCGGTGGTGGCACGCGCTGTCACTGAACTTTCCTTTGGCCGACGCGAAAAAGCCGTGCGGCTGAATGCCATTGGCTCGGCGGATTTCACAGCCGATATGGCGTCGCTGCCCTGGGGCCAGCTTGATGCGGTGATGTTGCCGAAGGTGGAGCGGCCAGCGGATTTGCAGCAACTGGATGCTGCCTTGGACGCCGCCGCGCCTGGGCGTGATATCGCCGTGATTGCCACGCTTGAGACACCACGCGGCATTTTGAATGCGCTGCAAATTGCCGATGCGTCACCGCGCCTTGCGGCGTTTTTCCTCGGGCCTGGCGATTACACCATGCAAACAGGCGGGCGCATCACGCCGCGTGTTTTGGAATTTCCGCGCCAAATGCTGGTGGCCGCCGCTGGCGCGGTTGGCGCGCAGGCCCTGGATGCGCCCTATCTTGCCGATCTGCGTGATGTTGCTGCCACGCGGGAGGATGCGGAAGCGGCGCGCGAATTGGGGTTCACTGGCAAGGTAGTGTTTCACCCGGACCAGATCGCGCCAGTGAATGATGCCTTCACCCCAAGCGCTGAGGAAGTGGTGAAGGCCAAGCGCTATATTGCAGCGTTTCAGGAAGCGGCCGCGAAGGGCGAGAACCTCGCTTATGTTGATGGCACCTTCATCGCCATGGATCTGGTGCCGAATATGGAACGCATTGTCGCCTTGGCGGAAGCCGCATCAAACGCGGCCTCCGCCTAAGCCGATCAGGATGCGAGATAGCCGCCATCCACATGCATTTCTGATCCGGTCATATAGGATGATTCATCCGATGCCAGGAACAGGATGGCGTAGGCGACCTCATCCACCTCACCGGTGCGGCCCATGGGCACATGGCCGAGCATTTTCGCGCGGAAGACAGGGTCAGCCGTGGCGCCGCTGGTACGCATGGGTGGCATCAGGCCGGGATGCACGGTGTTCAGGCGAATGCCCGAAGCGCCTTCCTGCACGGCAATGGATTTCGTGAGCAAGCGCACCGCTGCCTTTGAGGCATTATAGGCACAATGAATGCGATCCTGCCCAACAACGCCTGAGATCGAAGAAAGGTTGATGATGGACCCGCCACCTGATTTCCGCATGGCGGCAACGCCGTGCTTCACCCCCAAAAAAACACCGCGTGCATTCACGGCCATAATGCGGTCCCACAGCGCGGTATCGTAAAGGTTGTTGGTATTGCTGCCGGAAATGCCGGCATTATTCACCAGCACATCAAGCCTGCCATGCGCGGCAAGCACGGCAGCAATGGCGGCTTCCCATTGCGCTTCATCGGCCACATCCAGGTTGATATAGCTGGCGGAACCGCCGGCCTTGGTGATTTCCGCGACAACGGCGCGGCCTTCGGCTTCCATCATATCGGCGACCACCACCTTGGCACCTTCGCGCGCCATCAACCGTGCGGTGGCAGCGCCCATGCCGGATGCGGCACCTGTTACCAGCGCCACCTTGTTTGCAACGCGCATGATGTTTCCTCCTGTTCCTTGCAGATCAGGAAGCCTTGCAAGCCTTGCGCGTTACCGCAAGTCAGCCATAGGTCATGGAGGATTCCGCGCCCCGGCTCATGTCGCGCGGGATGGCCTGGCCGGTCAGGGTCAGCGCCAAAGCCTCAGCCACGCGAATGCCATCCACGCCGGCGCTGAGAATACCACCGGCATAGCCAGCGCCCTCACCTGCAGGAAACAGCCCCGCCGTATTCACGCTTTGAAAATCAAACCCGCGCGGGATGCGAATGGGGCTGCTCGTGCGGGTTTCAACGCCGGTCATTACCGCATCGGGGCTCGCGAAACCGGGTAATTGCTGATCGAAAGCGAGCAAAGCTTCGCGCATTGCCTCCACTGCGAAATCAGGCAGACATTGGGCCAAATCGGTAGGCGTCACGCCGGGCTTATAGCTTGGCAGCACATCACCCAGCGTCGTGCTGGGGCGGCCGGTCAGAAAATCGCCCACAAGCTGCGCGGGCGCGCGGTAATCGCCACCGCCGGCCGCAAAGGCTGCGCTTTCCCAATGGCGTTGATAGGCGATACCGGAAAGCACATCGCCCGGATAATCTTCGGGCGAAATGCCAACCACCATGCCGGCATTGGCGTTGCGTTCGGCGCGCGAATATTGGCTCATGCCATTGGTCACGACGCGGCCAGCCTCACTGGTGGCGGCAACCACAGTGCCGCCGGGGCACATGCAAAAACTATAGACGGCGCGGCCATTCTTGGCGTGATGCACCAGCTTGTAATCAGCGGCCCCCAACAGCGGATTGCCGGCATTGGGCCCGAAACGCGCGCGGTCAATCATGCCTTGCGGGTGTTCGATCCTGACACCAATCGAAAAGGGCTTGGCCTGCATGGCAATACCGCGCGCATGCATCATGGCGAAACTGTCCCGCGCACTATGACCAAGGGCGAGGATGGCGTGATCGGCTTCAATCACCTCGCCATCCGCCAGCACCAGGCCACGCAAGTGGCGCGTACCATCGGCTGCGGTTTCGATGATCAGATCATCCACCCGCGCGCCGAAGCGGTATTCTCCGCCCAAGGCTTCGATTTCGGCGCGGATATGTTCCACCATGGACACCAGGCGGAAGGTGCCGATATGCGGCTTGGAGACATAGAGTATCTCCTCAGGCGCACCGGCCTTCACGAATTCGGCAAGTACTTTGCGGCCGTAATGGCGCGGGTCGCGGATCTGGCTATAGAGCTTGCCGTCAGAAAACGTCCCTGCCCCGCCTTCACCATATTGCACATTGCTTTCGGGGTTGAGCACGCCACGGCGCCAGAGGCCCCAAGTATCCTTGGTGCGTTCGCGCACCACCTTGCCGCGTTCCAGGATCAGCGGGCGGAAGCCCATCTGCGCCAACAACAGCGCCGCCATAAAGCCGCAAGGCCCGGTGCCGACCACAACCGGACGGCGCATGCCTTCGGGCGCGCGGGCGACGAAGCGATAGGCGGTATCCGGCGCGCGCGAAATGCGCTGATCGCCCGCATGGCGCGCGAGTACCGCCGCTTCATCCGCCACGTCGCAATCCAGCGTATAGACCAGCATGATCGCCTGGGGCTTGCGCGCATCATAACCGCGGCGAAATACCTGCATCGCCTTCAGCGCCGCATCGGCAATGCCAAGCCGCGCCAGCACGGCGGCGCGCAAGGCGTCTTCCGGATGGTTCAGCGGCAGGCGCAATTCAGTCAGGCGGATCATGGGGGTTCTATAGTCCGTCTTGCGCCTTGCTTGAAATCCTCCCTTGCATCGGTCAAGCATTGGGCATGGCTGATATTCTTTGCCTTGGCGAACCCATGCTGGAATTCAACGCCCAGAAGCCGGGCGAGGATGGCAGGCGCTATTATCTGGAAGGCCATGGTGGCGATACCTCCAACGCCGCCATCGCCGCCGCGCGTGCGGGGGCATCGGTTGGGATGCTGACCGCGCTTGGCGAGGATGGGCCAGGCGAAAGCTTCATGCAGCTTTGGGCCGAAGAAGGCGTGGATACCGCGCATGTCATCCGCAACCCTGCCGCGCCGACGGGGATTTACTTCGTGACGCATGATGCGCGCGGCCATCATTTCAGTTTTTTCCGCACCGGCAGCGCGGCGTCGCTCTATCGGCCGGAAGACGTGCCGGAAGCGGCCATTCGCGGCGCGAAATTCCTTCATCTGTCCGGCATCAGCCAAGCGATTTCGACCAGCGCCTGTGATGCGGGCTTTCGGACCATGGAAATGGCCCGTGCCGCTGGTGTGCGGATTTCCTATGATACCAATCTCCGCCTCCGGCTTTGGCCGGCATCACGCGCGGCGGCGGTGATCCATGCCGCGATTGCCATGGCGGATATCGCGCTGCCATCTTTGGAAGACGCAACCGCGCTGACGGGCCTGGAGAACGCTGATGCCATCTGCGATTTCTATCTGCGGCTTGCCCCAATAGTGGTGCTGAAATGCGGGGCTGAGGGTGCTATTCTGGCCACGCGCGAAGCCCGCCACCGCCTGCCCGCGCACAAGGTGGTGGCCGTGGATGCAACCGGCGCGGGGGATTGCTTTGCCGGCAATTTCCTCGCGCGCTTGCTGGCGGGTGATGCGCCGCTGGATGCCGCGCGCTACGCCAATGCCGCCGCAGCACTTTCCACCACGAACTACGGTGCGGTGGCGCCCCTGCCCTTGCCGGATGCGGTGCGCGGCTTGATCGGCAGCGGCTAAATCACCCCCAGGCGCGATTATCACCCGGCCGCAAGCGCAGCCCAGGGCGCAGATTGGTGAAGGGCAAAATCGCCGGGTCCGCCACGACAGGGCCGGGCGCGGTCACCACAATCACCTCAGACGCAATCGGCTGAAAATGCGCGCGGAAATGCACGCTGGATTTCACCGCGACAATCGCCTGTTCCGCCGGTTCCACACCGACCTGCCGGAATAATTCCTGATCATGGCCCTGCATCTTGCGGCTCACCACCACCACGCGCACGCCAGGTGCCACACGGATCAGCGCGGAAGGCCCAAGATCGGCGGGATTGCCCTTGCCCATCGGCCCGCTGAGTGTGAAGCGTCCATCGGAGAGTTTTTCGACAATCGCTTCCACCCGCAAAGGCACGCCATCGCTTTTGCCACCAAGGTCGATTGTGAGGCGCGCCCCCTCACCCGCCGCATGGCAGGCAGCCGCCGCTTCGGCATCATTCATCGGTGCCAGCACGGCGCCTTGCGCGTTTTGGCGGATCAATTCCGCGAGCAAACCGGTGGTATCGCCATGGCCACCACCGCCGGGATTGTCTTGAGTATCGGCCAACACCACCGGCCCCTTGCCGCGACTAGCCATGGCGCGCGCCACGCCTTCAGCCGCGGTTGCGACACCCAGCGCGAATTCCGGTTCCTTGCTGGCGATAAAAGAGGCGAGCGCTTCCGCCGCCGCGCCGGCTTGATCGAGTGTGTCGGCATAGGCCGCAATGGCCATGCCGCAGCCGGGGAAATCGGCATAGGGAAAGCCAAAGCAGAAGCCCAATTCCCAAACGCCTGATGCCGCACCCAGGCGCGTGCGTTCAGCCATGACATCAGCCATGGGCGCGACCATGGTGCATTGGCCGGGCAAGGGCGTCCAGAAATCCAAATCGCGAAACAGCTTTGCCGGTTTGCGGGTTTCCTTAATCATGCGAAGCAATAGCCGCGTTGCCTGCGCGCCTGCCGGCTTCATATCCACATGCGGATAGGTGCGAAACGGCACCAGCACATCGGAAAGGGCGACCATCTCGGCGGTTTTATTCGCATGCGGATCAAGGCTGACGGCAATAGGCAAATCCGGCCCCACCACGGCGCGCACGCGGCGCAGCACTTCCGCTTCGGCATCGTCAAAGCCGACCGCTACCATGGCGCCGTGCAAATCGAGATAGACGCCATCAATCGGGCCGGCTTCCAGCGCATCCGATAGGCTTGCCACCAATAATGCGGCGATGCGTTCAAATGCCTCCGCCGTGACAGGCCCGGCCGGATTGGCGAAGCACCAGACCAGGGGCGCCAATTCCACGCCCGCTTCTTCCGCCACCATAATGGCGCCCGCGATAGGTGCGCTGGTTGGGCGCATGGCCTCAATCAAGCCGGCCGGACGTTGCAGCGGCGGAAAGCCGCCAGGTTTGACGAATTCCTGCCAGCCGGTCGGCAGCGGCGCGAAGGAATGGCTTTCATGCAAAAAGCCGCCAATGGCGATGCGGGTCATTTTACTTTTCCTTTGCAATACCAGCGGTGGCCAAAACCGCATCAGCCAAAACGCGCAAGCCCGCTTCGGCCCAGGCGGGCGTGATGCTTTCCGCTTCATTATGGCTGATGCCACCATGGCAGGGGCAGAAAATCATCGCCGCTGGCACGCGCCGCGCGACATAAACCGCGTCATGCCCGATGCCGGTTGGCATATCCATATGCGGCAAGCCCAGGCGCTGCGCTGCATCACGCACACGCCCGACCAAGGCATTGTCGAACGGCGTCAAAGGCGATTGCCAGAAATCGGTGATGGTGATGCTCACACCCCGCGCGGCGGATAGTTCCGCAGCCTTGGCGCGAATCTCCGCCCCCATGCGCGCGAGCAATTCCGGGTCGCCATGGCGCGTATCAATGCTGAACCAGATGCGTGATGGCGCGATATTGCGGCTATCGGGATAGACCGTGAGCCGCCCCACTGTTGCGCGGCCCGGTTCGCCCGAAGGGCTGACGGCGCGCAGCGCGATTTCCTCAATCGCGCCAATCAATGGCGCGGCAGCCATCATGGCATCGCGCCGGCCGGCCATGGGGGAACCGCCATGGGATTCAGCGCCCTCAATGGTCACCTCATACCAGGCTTGCGCCAGGGCATGCGTCACCACGCCAATATCCTTGCCGGCGTTTTCCAGCAGCGCGCCCTGTTCGATATGCAATTCGAAATAGGCGGCAAGATCAGCCAGGCCCGCGGGATCAGCATCACCGCGCCAACCGATGCGCGCCAGTTCCTCGCCAAACGCCTTACCTTCAGTATCACGCAGGGCGAGCACATCAGCCTCAGCGAAAATCCCCATCGCCGCACCGCTGCCCATCATGGGGGGCGAAAAGCGGGCGCCTTCCTCATTGGTCCAATTGATCAGCACCAAGGGTGCTTCGGTTTCAATCCCGGCCTCATGCAGCGCACGCAGCACTTCCAGCCCGGCCAGCACACCAAGCGGGCCGTCAAACTTGCCGCCCGTTGGTTGCGTATCCAAATGGCTGCCCATCGCGACTGGCTTTCGCGTGGGATCACGCCCTTCGCGGCGAAGCACCATATTGCCGAGGCGATCAACGCTAAGCGTGCATCCAATCGCCTCCCCCCACCGGCGCAGCAAATGGCGGCCTTCGGAATCAAGGTCCGTCAGCGTCTGCCGATTGCAACCACCTTTCGGCGTGCCGCCAATCTTCGCGAGTTCCATCAGGCTATCCCAAAGCCTGGCGCCGGAAAGGGGCAGATTCGTGGTCATGATGCTTTCTCCACCCCGCACCATTCCGCCATGGTGAGGGCGATGGTGCGGGTAATGTCATGCATGGATTGCAGGCCGACGCTTTCATCAATGCCGTGAATATTCTCGGCATCCGGGCCGAAGCAGGCCACCGGCACGCCCTGATGCAGCACGAAATGCCGCCCATCGGTCAGCCCGGCCGAGGGGTAATCGCGCAGCGCCCCGCCCGAGACATCGGTGAAATGGCGCTTCGCCATGCGCACAATCGGCGCCTGCATGTCAAAGACGCAGGGCTCGGCCATGAAACCCTTGAATTCCAGCTTGATCTTGGCGCCGCGCAGCTTTTCATCAGCGCCGGCTGCCGCGACCAGGTTTTCGATATCCGCCTTCACCGCAGCAGCGCTATTGCCCATCATGACACCCACACGAAGGCCAATGCGCGCCCGCGTCGGCACGGATGAATTCCATTCGCCGCCTTCAATCGTGCCGAGGTTCACATTCACCGGATGGTTCACACCATGGAAGGAGGCATGGATGTTTTCGGCGCGGTTCATCCGGGCTTCATATTCCTTGAAGTAACCGGCGATGGTGCTGGCCGCTTCAATGGCATTCAGCCCGGCCTGCATATCGCGCACATGGGCGGGGCGGCCGGACACTGTGACCCAAGCCCAAACCACACCGACCTCTGCGCTATACATGGCGGGCAGGCCGGGGCCAGGTTCGGGGATGATCACCGCATCGGTGCGCGGCAAGGCCAGCATCGCGGCCAGCGCGCCATTGCCGGTGCATTCTTCCTCGATCACTGAATGCATCTGCACCTGGGCAGCGGGCTGCAAGCCCGCGCGCTTCAAGGCACGAAAGGCCGTTACGTAAGAAATAATGCCGGCCTTCATATCGCCCGCACCACGGCCATACATGCGGCCATCGCGAATACTGGGCTCATAGGGCGGCGTTTCCCACATATCCGCCGCACCCTCCGGCACCACATCCACATGGCCTTGCAGGGTCAGGCTTTTCCCCTTGGCTTCGCGCGGGGTGAAGACCGCCACGACATTATCGCGCCCCTCATAGGAAATCAGCGGTGGCGAAAAACCGGGATGGCCTTCAAGAGCCGCCGGCACGGTTGGAATGCGCTGAGGCACCAGGCCAAGCCCCTCATAAATCCGCGCCATTTCATTAAGCGCCGAAGCCTCATTGCCAAGTGTTGAGGGGCAACGCACCAGACGCGTGAGCATGACGATGCTTTCCGCCTGCAGCTCATCCACCGCTTCCAGAATGGCGCGCCGTGCGCCGGGGTCCAGGGGTTGCGTCAAGTTTCAGTCCTTCCGCGACAATGGCAAGACGCTAGCCAGCCCAGCCAGGGCCAGCAAGCGCGGCGGCTTCGCAGACAGGGCAAAACTGGTTAGCCTTTGCTGCATGAAAACCTTCGCCCATCCGGACCATGCCGGGCATCAACCGGCGTTCTTTTTGATTCGCGGTCGCACGCGCGCGAATTTCGAAATCCCCGCCCGCGCGGCGGCGCTGGAAGCGGCGCTGCATCGCCTTGGGCTTGCGCCCAGCGTGCCAGATGCCGTGCCGCTTGCCGCGCTGCACGCCATTCATAGCGCGGATTACCTGAATTTTCTGGCCGAAGCCGCGCGGGATTGGGCAGCGCTTGCCGATGCGGGGCCAGAGGTGGTTGCGAATATGCACCCCTCGCCCGAGATGCTGGCGCAAGGTGCCGCTTGCTCGGACAGCATTGTTGCGCGTGCGGGTTGGTATATGGCCGATGCCGCCTGTCCGATTGGCCCAGGCACCTGGCAGGCGATTCAAGGCGCCGCCGCTTGCGCCTTGGCCGCTGCGCGTGAAGCCGCTGCGGGGCGGAGTGCCTATGCGCTGTGTCGCCCGCCTGGGCATCACGCCTATGCCGCGCGCGCTGGTGGGCATTGCTATGTGAACAACGCCGCGCTTGCTGCGCAGGCTTTGGTGGATGCGGGCGCGAAGCGTGTTGCGGTGCTGGATATTGATAGCCATCACGGCAATGGCACCCAGGGTATTTTCTGGGAACGCGGCGATGTGCTGACCATTTCCATCCATGGCGATCCTGATCGCTATTATCCTTGGTTTGTGGGCCGCACGCGCGAACGCGGCGCCGGCGCCGGTGATGGTCGCAACATGAATATGCCGCTTGCCATCGGCACGGGGGATGAGGGCTGGCTGGACGCCATTCGCTACGCCATGGCCGCGATCCGCGACCATAAAACCGATGCGCTGGTGCTACCACTTGGCTTTGATGCATCCGAACATGAACCGCTTGCCGCGCTGAAGGTGACAGCCTCTGGCTTTGCCCGCGCCGGCGCGATGATTGGTGGCCTGAAACTGCCCACCGCCATCACCCAGGAAGGCGGCTATAATGTAGATGTCATCGGCGATTTATTGGCGGGCTTCCTGCAAGCCTGGGGAGATGCGGCATGAGCGAGGCGATCCACGCGGCGACGCTGACGCTTGATACCCATGTGGATATCAAATGGCCCGACCCGCCGGACGCGACGCAGGAAACCGATCGCTGCGTTGATTTCCCAAAAATGCAGCGCGGTGGTTTGAAGGCCGTTGTCTTCATTGCCTATACGCCGCAGGGCCCGCGCGACGCTGCCGGCCATCAGGTCGCCGCCGATCGGGCCGAGGCGATGCTCCGCCACATCCGCACACGCGCCGATGGTGTGGCACGGCGCTTTTGCGCGACCGCCGATGAAATGGAAGCAGCGCATCAGGCGGGCGCGCTTGCGGTGCTGAGCGCGGTTGAAAACGGCAATGCCATGGGGCGCGATTTGGCGCGGCTGAAACTCTGGCGCGATCTCGGCGCGATTTATCTGACGCTGACGCATGATGGGCATAATGATCTGGCCGATGCCGCGCGGCCCAAGCCCGCGCTTGGCGATGGCACGGCGCAACATGGCGGGCTTTCCGATCTTGGCCGGCAGGCGATTGCGGAGATGAATCGCATCGGCCTGATCATTGATGTCTCCCACGCCGCGAAAACGTCCATGATGCAGGCGGCGGAGCTTTCCCGCGCGCCGATTGTGGCGACCCATTCCTGCTGCCGCGCGCTATGCGATCATCCGCGCAATCTGGATGATGAGCAGTTGGATATGCTGCGCGCGCGCGGCGGCCTGGTACAGATCACGGCGCTTGATGCTTTTCTTCGCCCACCTGGGGCGGATGGCAAATCACCCGCGACGGTTGCGGATATGGTGGATCACGTGGATTACGCGGTCAGGCGGATTGGGCTTGATCATGTCGGTCTGTCATCTGATTTCGATGGCGGCGGCGGCATTCCCGGCTGGGCCAATGCCGGCGAAACCATGAACCTGACCGCCGAACTGCACCGCCGCGGCTATGGCGCGCGCGAGATTGATTTGCTCTGGTCCGGCAATTTCCGGCGGCTGATTCGGCGGGTGCAGGGGATGTCGGAAACATAACTTATGGTTGTATTTCGGCGCGGGATACGCCATTGATGCGGCATGTCCATTGCCCGCATCGCCACCTTCGCCTTCGCTGGGATCGAAGCCCAGGCGGTAGAAGTACAGGTGCAAATCGCCCCCGGCCTGCCGGCCTTTCTGGTGGTGGGCCTGCCCGATAAGGCGGTTGCAGAAAGCCGCGAAAGGGTGCGCGCAGCCCTGCTTGGCCTCGGGCTTTCCATGCCGCCCAAACGCGTGCTGGTAAACCTGGCACCCGCTGATATCACCAAAGAAGGCAGCCATTTCGACCTGCCGATTGCACTTGCCGTACTCGCCGCGATGGATGTGCTGCCGCGCGATGAATTGGCGGGCTTCGCGGCGCTCGGTGAATTGTCGCTTGATGGCGCGATCATGCCCGTGGCGGGTGTATTGCCGGCAGCCCTTGGCGCCTCGGCGCGCGAATTGGGGCTGATCTGCCCTGCCGCGCAGGGCGGAGAGGCCGCCTGGGCTGGGCAGATTGAAGTGCTCGCGGCACCTGATCTTCCCGCGCTGCTCAATCACTTCAAGGGCGTGCAGGTGTTGCGCCCTCCAGAAGCGCCAAAGCTGGATGCCGCACTACCTACTGGCCCCTGCCTTTCCGACGTGAAGGGGCAGGAAACCGCAAAGCGCGCCTTGGAAATCGCGGCGGCCGGCGGGCACAATCTGCTCATGATCGGCCCACCTGGCGGCGGCAAATCCATGCTCGCCGCGCGCCTGCCTGCGCTGCTGCCTGATCTTTCACCGGCTGAGGCTTTGGAAGTGAGCCTTGTCCATTCCATCGCGGGCCTGCTGCAAGGCGGGCGGCTGGTGACGCGCCCGCCATTCCGGGAACCGCATCATTCCGCATCCATGCCCGCGCTGGTTGGTGGTGGGTCGCGTGCCAAGCCAGGCGAAATCAGCCTCGCGCATCGCGGCGTGTTGTTTCTGGATGAATGGCCGGAATTTCCGCGCCAGGCGCTGGAAGCGCTCCGCCAACCAATGGAAACCGGGCGCACCACCATCAGCCGCGTGCATTCGCATGTGACCTATCCCGCGCGGTTTCAATGCATTGCGGCGATGAATCCCTGCCGCTGCGGCTATCTGGGGCAGCCGGGCCGCGAATGCGGTCGCGCGCCGCGCTGTGGTGAGGATTATCAGATGCGGCTTTCCGGCCCGCTTTTGGATCGGATGGATATCACCATTGAAGTGATGCCGATTGCCCCCGCTGAATTGGCCCGCGCCCCGGCAGGTGAGGCAAGCACAGCGGTCGCTGCGCGTGTCAAGGCCGCGCGTGCCGCGCAGCGCGTGCGTTATGGCGCGGATGGCCCGCCGAATAATGCCGAAGCAAGCCTCGCCCAATTACAGCAGGGCATTGAGGCTGAGGCCGCGCATTTGCTTGAAGTGGCGGCGACGCGGCTTGGGTTGTCATCGCGCGGGCAAGTACGCAGCCTGCGTGTCGCGCGCACCATCGCTGATCTTGCCGCTAGTGCCACGATCCGCCGCGCGCATATTGCCGAGGCGCTGGCCTTTCGCCATCGCATGCCGGGACGGGTTGCCGCCTAAAGCGATACTGTCGGATCAAGGCGCAGCACATAGGAACGCCAGGGTGCGCGCGCGGCAATACGCTCATAAAGCGCAATGGCGGCCTGATCGGTCTCGGGCACGATCCAGCGCAGATGCGACCAGGCCCGCGCAGTGCCAAGTGCGGCAAGCGCTTCAATCAAGGCTTTAGCTACGCCTTGGCGGCGTCCGGTGGGGGCCACGAAAAGATCATCCAGCGCGCCGCAGCGCCGGGCGAAGACGATTTCCGGCAGGTCAAAGAACAGCGCGAAGCCAAGCGCTTCCCCATCACGAAAGGCGGCCAGGATTTCCGCGCGCGGATCATTGGCGATCATTTCCAGCACGGCCTCGGGCGTGGCCGGTGCGGCGCCAGCCAAATGCGGCGCCATCTCCGCGCCATAGGCAGCAAGCAATGGCAGCAGCAGATGATAGTCCTGCGGCAACAACAAACGCGTCCTGAAGGGCATCAAGCACAACCCCCTAAAAACACTTAGGGCGCCGCATGACTTGCATGCGACGCCCCAGTGCCGGGATCCGGTAGCTAATCAGCTCGCCGGAGTATCAGACGGCGCCGGAGCAGCAGCGGCAGCGGCCTTACGGCGACGCGGCGCAGCGGCCTTCTTCGCGGCGGGCTTACGGCCAGCCTTCTTCGCGGCGGGCTTCTTCGCAGCAGCCTTCTTCGCAGCCGGCTTCGTCGCAGCGGCCTTCTTCGCGGCGGGCTTCTTCGCAGTAGCCTTCTTCGCAGCCGGCTTCTTCGCAGCAGCCTTCTTCGCAGCAGGCTTCTTCTTCGCAGCGGCCTTCTTCGCGGCCGGCTTCTTAGCAGCGGCCTTCTTCGCAGCCGGCTTCTTCGCAGCAGGCTTGCGCTTGGCTGGGGCCTTCTTCTTCGCCGCGGCCATGGCCATCGCCTGGGCGCGCGGGGTTTCTTCGGTTTCGGTAGTCTCGATGATATCAGTCATCAGAGGATGAATCTCCATGTGTTCCTGTTGAAGGCGTTCATGGGAAGGCAGCGCTGAGCGCGGCAAATTCCCAATTCCAACCTGGGGTACAGCAGGTGGGGTCGGTGATGGCGGCGACGCGCGGATCCCGATGCGCGGACCGACAGGACTGAAAGTCTCCGCGAAGCGCAGCCGCCAAAAGCTTCACGGCGCGCGGTATTCCAGCGCGGCGTGTTCCCCCTGGCCTCTCTCCCGCCCCGTGCACACGCCATCACGGCGGCTTGGGGTGGTATGGAACCCTGATCGCGTGAAGCGAAGGGCCCCTTGAGTCTGCGGTCCATGGACCGTCCTTCCCTGCTGCGGCAATTCCGCCTTGCCGATCGCAGCACCTTCCCGCTTCGCCGCGCCTTGCTTCAGGTGATGTGCCTGACCTCAGGAGCAATTTTTCGCAGCGTTCAGGCAGTGCGAATCGCGCAAAAGAATCACGCGCATCTCACGCTATCTTCATCACCATGAGTCGTGTCAACAAAATCCGTCACATTTCGCAAAAAAAAATGCGCGCATCGCTTCATGATGCGCGCAGTGTGACATGCATGCCGCGGTTTCATGCCTGGCAGCGCGGCTTCACCATCTCTAAAAAAATGATGAATACATCTGCAAACTATCGTGCTGACAGCGGTGGCACCGGGCGCTGATCGGGACCCGTATACCAAGAGAGGGGGCGAATGAGGCGATTATCCGCGCCTTGTTCAATCACATGCGCCGACCAGCCCGTGATGCGGGACGCGACGAAGATCGGCGTGAAAAGCGGGATTTCAAAACCCATCAGGTAATAGGCAGGGCCTGCCGGGAAATCGAGATTTGGGTGGATGTTCTTCTTCTCCAGCATCTCGGCCGCCAGGATGCGGCTGATCTCCATCCAGGTCTTGTCGCCCACAACTTCGGCCATTTTCTCGGCATATTTGCGCATGGTGGGCACGCGGCTATCGCCGGTCTTGTAGACGCGATGGCCAAAGCCCATGACCAGCGCCTTGTGGTCAAAGCGGCTTTGGATCCACTCCTTCGCCAGCTTCGGGTCGCCGATTTCCTTCAGCGTATGCATCACCGCCTCATTGGCGCCGCCATGCAGCGGCCCCTTGAGCGAGGCGATGCCCGCCGTGATCGCGCCATGCATATCGGCGCCTGAGGAGGTCACCAGCCGCGCCGTATAGGTGGAGGCGTTGAAGGTATGTTCCGCATACAGGATCATGGAAACATCAAAAGCCTTAAGCACTTCCGGCTGCGGCACCTTGCCCAGGATCAGGTTGAAGACATTCTCGGCAAAGCTATGCGCAGGGTTCGGCGCCACGACCGGCAGGCCGCGGGAAGCACGATAGGCAGCTGCAATCGCCGTTGGGATTTTGGCGAAAAGCCGCTTCGCCTTGCGATACTGCGCGGGTAGGGAGACATCGGCGGTCTCCGCATCTTCCATCCCCATGAAGGAAACTGCCGTGCGGATGGCATCCATCGGGTGCGCATCCTTGGGCATTTCGCGGATCACGCGATGCAACGCAGGGCTGATTTCACGCTCGGCGGCGGTCTCGGCCTTGAAGGCGGCAAGCTGCTTGGCATTGGGCAATTCGCCTTCCCAAAGCAGATAGGCCACTTCCTCAAAGCTGCAATTCTCAGCGAGGTCCTGCACCGCATAGCCACGATAGGTGAGGCTATTCGTCTCCGGCATCACCTTCGATACAGCAGAGACATCGGCATAGACGCCGACCAGGCCCTTATAGATTTCGGGTTTCGTCGTTTCGTTCATCGGGTTTCTTCCCTTGCTATCCTGGCTGCGGGCCGGCGCGCGCGGCGCCGACCCTGCCTTCCTCACGCAGACTTCAGAAGATACCGGGCTTGCTGTCCAGCAGGCCACCGGCCGGCAGCGCCACATTCAGCGCGCTGAGCTCGCCCGCCTTCAGCTTGGCCAAATCCTGCACCACTTCCAGGAAGCGGTTGGACTCACGGGTGGAGATGATGCCATCCGTGATGGTCTTGAACTTGCGGATGTAATCTGCCCGGCCGAAGGGCTTGGCGCCATTCGGGTGGGCGTTGGCGACACCAAGCTCATCCACCAGGCGCGAGCCATCCTTGAACAGGATCTCAACGCGCCCGCCGAAGGAAAGCTCATTCGGGTCGCGGGAATGGTATTTGCGGGTCCATTCCGCATCTTCCCGCGTTTCGACCTTGTGCCAGAGCCTGACGGTATCGGCCCGGCCCGCCCGCTTCGGCGCGTAGCTGTCCACATGATGCCAGCGGCC
The DNA here is from genome assembly GCA_020249465.1 of Roseomonas sp. Lineage (GTDB taxonomy): Bacteria > Pseudomonadota > Alphaproteobacteria > Acetobacterales > Acetobacteraceae > Neoroseomonas. The sequence continues at coordinate 58,344 of JADCFP010000037.1, forward strand.
ATCCTGCAACGCGACCGCGAAGATGTACATGATGGAATGGTCCAGCGTCTCACGGCTCGCCTTCGGGTCCATCTTCTGCGGGTCATTGGCGCCAGTGCCGATCACGTAATGGGTGTGATGGCTGGTATGGATGATGATTTTCTCAATCGCCTCCATATCCTTGATCTGCTCGCGCATGCGGAAGGCCAGGTCAATCAGCGCCTGGGATTGGTATTCGGCGGAGTGTTCCTTGGTGTAGGAGTCCAGAATGGAGCGCTTGGGCTCACCCGCTTCCGGCAGCGGCACTTCGTAATAGACCGGGCCATAGACATCCTTGCGGTTGGACCGCCCGGACAGCACCCAGGCAATCACGCTGTCTTCGCCTTCATAAATCGGCGAAGGCGCACCTTCACCGCGCATGCAGCGATCCACCGCTTCCACGGCCAGCTTGCCGGCATGGGCCGGGGCATAGGCCTTCCAGGATGAGATCTCGCCCTTGCGCGATTGCCGGAAGGAGACGGAGGTATGCAGCGCCTGCTGGATGGATTGGAATACCACTTCCTGCTTCAGGCCGAGCAGCGTGCCGATGCCGGCGGCGGCCGCGGGGCAAAGATGCGCGATGTGATCCACCTTATGTTCATGCAGGCAAATCGCGCGCACCAGATCAATATGCAGCTCATAGCCGGTGGCAAGGCCACGGATCAGATCGCGCCCGGATTTCCCCATGGCCTGCGCCACCGCCAGGATCGGCGGGATATTGTCGCCAGGGTGCGAGTAATCGGCGGCGAGGAACGTGTCGTGCATGTCCAATTCACGCACGGCGGTGCCATTCGCCCAGGCCGCCCATTCGGGGGAAACCGTGGTGGCGGATTTCACGCCAAATACCTGCGCGCCGCCCGCCTTCTTCGCATGGCCAAGCGCCATGCCGCGCGCCGAGACCACCGGGCGGCGGTTGATGGCAGCGATGGCGACCGAGGCATTGTCGATGATCCGGTTGATGATCATCTCCTGCACTGGCTTTTCGACCGCGACCTTATCCACGGCGACTCCCGCCATTTTCCAGGCCAATTGATCTTCGCGCTTCAATAGCGCCTTGGATGGGTGAACTTTTACCGGGTGCAGTTTCATCTGGGGCTTCTCCCTTTGTTGCTGGCAACTTGCCTGATGGGGCGATGTTGTGCGCCCATCGCGCGCCATCGTCCAATCCAATTGACGTGGCGCGCTGATAGGTTTTCCGTATGGGCGAAACCGTATTGGAACGAAGATGGATTTTCGCCTGATCCGCCGCCTGGGGCATTTTCTCGCCGTGGCCGAAGAAGGTCATTTCGGTCGTGCCGCCGCGCGGCTTGGCATTTCGCAGCCACCGCTGACGGCGCAAATCCAATTGCTGGAACGCGAATTGGGCGTGAAGCTGCTGGAACGCAGCGGCAAGGGCGCGCGCCCGACCCGCGAAGGGGAAGCGCTGCTGCCACTCGCGCGCCGCATCGCTGGCAATGCGGCTGATCTGGAAAGCCTCGCGCGCGAATTGCGCATGGGCCATCACGCGCCGGTTTCCATCGCCTGCGTCACCTCGGCGCTATTCGATTATCTGCCGCCCATCGTGCGCGCCATGCAGGCGGCACGCCCGGAAGCCGCGATTGGCGTGCGCGAAATGGACACCGCCGAAGCCTTGGAAGCGCTTCGCCGGGGAGAGGTTGATCTGGCCTTGCTCCGTTCAGATCGTGATCGCGCGCCGATCAAGCTGAGGCCGCTCGGGGAAGACAGGCTCGCTGCCGCCTTGCCGGAAGGCCATCCGATCTTGAGTGGGCCTGATCCCTTGCCGCTGTCTGCCCTGGCCGAAGCGCCGATGCTGATGCTGCCGCGCGCGATCAGCCCGGCCTATTCGGATGCGATGACAGCGGCCTGCCATGCGGCGGGCTTCACGCCGCGCGTGGTGCGCGAAGTGGGATCAGCCATGGCGCAGCTTGGCTTTGTCGCGGCGGGATTGGGTGTGGCCTTGGTCTCGGAAGGGATGGCGCGGCTCAATCCGCCGGGTGTGGCATTTCGGATTCTCTCTGGCCCAATTCGCGGCGTCGGCGTGGCACTCGCCTGGAATGCAGAGCGGGAGAATGAGGCGACGAAGCTCGCGCTTGAAATCGCCGATGCGCAATTTCCGCCCGCAGCCCTGGCCCGCAACACGGGCCTGCGTTAGCTTGATCCGCCATCCGGATCACACTTGCAGGAGTAGCCCATGCCCGCCACCACCCCTTTTGATCGCGTCATTCGTGGCACGCTGGTGCTGCCCGATCGCATCCTGGCCAATGGCTGGGTCGCGACGCGCGGCGAGGTGATCGCCGGCATCGGCGAAGGGCCATCTCCGGTTGCCACTTCGGTTGAGGATTACGGCAGCAAGCTGATCATGCCGGGGCTGGTGGATGGGCATATGCATACCTCATCCTCACGCGGGTGGCCGGGGATTGAGGGCGCTTCCAAAACCGCTGCCGCGGGTGGCGTCACCACTTGCGTTGACATGCCCTATGATGTGCCGCGCCCGGTAACGAATGCCGGTATTTTCAAGGAAAAGGTCGAATATGTGAATCGCCTGTCCCATGTGGATATGGCGCTTTACGGCACCATCCTGAAATCGGGCGGCGTGGATGCCATTGCGGGCTTGGCCGAAGCCGGCGCCTGTTCCTTCAAGCTTTCCACTTATGAATATGACCCGGTACGCTTCCCGCGCATTGACCACCCGACCATGGTCGCGGCCTTTCGCGAAATCGCCAAGACCGGGCTGATGGTGGCCGTGCATAATGAGGATCAGGAAATCGTCATCCGCCTGACCGAGGAAGCCAAGGCCGCCGGCAATACCTCTCCCATCTGGCATTGCCGCACCCGCCCGCCGCTTTGTGAGACCATGGCGGATCTCGAGATTTTCGAAATCGGGCTTGAGACAGGCGCGCATGTGCATATCGCCCATTCATCGCTGGCGCGCGGTTTTGAGATTGCCGAGGTATTCCGCCGTATGGGCGGCAAGGCATCGGGCGAGGCCTGCCTGCAATACCTGTGTATGACGGAAGAAGACATCATCCGGCTTGAAGGCTTCGGCAAATGCAACCCTCCCTTCCGCACGGCGGATGAGGTGGAACGCATGTGGGGCGCCTTTGCCAAGGGGCAGGTCGCTTATGTCTCCACCGATCACGCGCCCTGGCCGCGTGATCGCAAGACCTATACGGGCGATATCTTCACCGTCGGCGCGGGCCTCACGGGGATGCAAAGCTTCGCCCCCGTGATGTTCACCCTATTGAAGCAGCGCGGCCTGTCACCCAGCCTGATGGCGCTTTATTGCGCCGAACGCCCGGCGCGCTTCCATGGGCTTTATCCGAAGAAGGGCGCGCTGCGCGTTGGTGCAGATGCCGATCTGTTGGTGATGGAAGAAGGTGATTTCACCTTTGATGCACGCGACATCCAGGACCAGGAAGATGCCAAATGGTCGCCCTATGATGGCATGAAGGTGAAGGGCCGCGTTGCTGCCACCTGGCTGCGCGGGCAGCAGATTTGGGATGGCAAGCAGGTTTTGGCCAAGCCCGGCGCCGGGCGCTTCGTGCCGCGTCAACACAGGGAAAGCTATGTCGGGGAATAAGGACAAGCAGCGCCCGGAAGGGCATTGGATCAAGCGCCCACCGCGGCCTTCGAAGCAAGCTGCTCCGCCACCGCGGCGCAAGCCCGGCCTGGTGCAGGCGATGGTCGCGGGTTCGGTTGGCATCATGCTTGGGATGTTGAATGCCGCCGCCACGGGGGCGGGCGGCTTGCCCGATCCCGTGCCGGCGATTGCCGCCGGCATTGGGCTTTGCATTGGCGCTATTGCGACCTGGCGGCTTTTTGGCGGCACGCGGCAGGATTTTCGGGATTTGTTTTTCTGAAGCCCGCTTGCCGCTGGGTATTGCTTGGCCCATGGAGGGCCTTCCATTTTCGCAGGGAGAAACGCGATGAATTCCGCAGATTATTATGTAAAGCACCTGGCGGTGGATTTGCCGCTCGCGACCGCTGACAAGATCGCCGATGTCACGCTGGCAACCGGCCGCGCGGCGGGCATGCTGCCGCTGACAGTCGTTGTGCTGGATGCCGGCGGGCATGTTGTGGTGCAAAAGCGCGAAGATGGTTCGGGCATTTTGCGCGCCGAGATCGCGCGCGGCAAAGCCTATGCCGCGCTCGGCATGGGGGTTGGCAGCCGTATCCTGCGTGATCGGTTGAAGGAACGCATTGCCTTCCAGGCCGCTGTCGCCGCCGCTTCCGATGGCAGCTTTGTGCCCGTGCCGGGTGGCGTGCTGATCCTGAATGCCGCCGGCGCGGTGATTGGCGCGGTTGGCGTGAGCGGCGATGCCTCTGACCGCGATGAACACGCGGCTTGCGAGGGCATCAAGGCCGCCGGGCTTGCTTCCCACCCCGATGCGGCGGTTGAGAATTGGCGCGATGCCGCGCTTTGAGCATTTTCAAGCCAAGTGGCATCACGTAGTGGCTCGGAAAATGCGACCAAAGAAAGGTTTAGGGCGTGTCCGGTGAACGAACGTGAACAGGACACGCACTGAGATTGGCCGCCGCGCCGTGCTGCTTGGCGCTGGCACGGCGCTAATCAATACGGCGGCGCGGGCGCAGGAGGTTTATCCCTCCCGTCCGATCCGCATGATCATCCCCTTCCCCGCCGGCGGTCCCACCGATGTCTATGCGCGGCTTTATGCTGAGCGCCTGGGCCGCGAACTGGGCCAGCCGGTGGTGACGGAAAATCGTGGCGGTGCGGGGGGTGCGATTGGGTCATTGGAGGTGTCTCGCGCGCGGCCCGATGGCTATACGATTCTGTTCGGCACGGCTTCGACCCATGCGCTTTATCCGCTGGTGACGCGCCAGCCGCAATTTGATGTGGTGCGGGATTTCACGACGATTGCAGAATTGGGCGGTGGGCCGCTGTGTTGGCTGGCACATCCTTCGCGCCCCGCAACGCTCCGTTCCTTTGTGGACGCGGCGCGCAATGCGAACCCACCGCTTTCCTATGGCTCACCGGGCAGCGGGACCATGATGCATCTTGCGACCGAATTGCTGAAGCAGCAGGCGGGCGGGGTAGCACTGACCCATGTGCCGTATCGCGGCGCGGCGCCGGCGATGAATGATTTGATCGGCGGCACCTTGGCGCTCGCGGTCAATACTTTCGGCGGAGGCTTGCCGCTTCATCAAGGCGGGCGCGCGCGCATGTTGGCGGTGGCGACAGCGCGGCGTTTGGATGCTGCCCCCGATGTACCTACCGTGGCCGAAGCGCTTGGCCTTGCCGGTTTTGAAGCGGTGCTTTGGCATGCGGTATTCGCGCCCCCTGCCCTGCCCGCGCCAATCCTGGAACGGCTTTCCGCCGCCACCAATGCAGCACTCGCCGATCCTGCCTTCCGCGCCAGCCTTGCCGCATCCGGCATCACCGCTTCCGCGCCTGGCACCCCCGCCAGCGCCGCCGCTTTCATCGCCGCCGAGACCAGGCGTTACGCGCCTGTGGTCGAGGCTATTCGTCCGGAGCTTGATCAATGACTCGCACACTTCGCCTTGCCGGCGCCCAAATGGGACCGAACCAGAAAGCCGATAGCCGTGAAGCGATTCTGGCGCGCATGATCGCGTTGTTGGAACAGGCCGCCGCCGCCGGCGCGAAGATGGTGGTGTTTCCGGAATTGCCGCTGACCACCTTCTTCCCGCGCTGGCTGTTCACGGACCAGGCGGAATTGGATTCTTATTTTGAACGCGAAATGCCCAATCCGCGCGTGCAGCCCTTGTTTGATCGCGCGCGCACCTTGGGCATTGGCTTTTATCTTGGCTATGCGGAGCTCACACCGCACGGCAAGCGCTACAATACGGCAATCACGGTCGGGCCGGATGGCAGCGTGCTTGGCAAATATCGCAAAATCCATCTGCCGGGCACGGTGGAACCGCGCGTCGGCGATCGCTTCCAGCAATTGGAAAAGCGCTATTTCGAATATGGCGATCTGGGCTTCCCAGCTTTTCGCGGCCCGGAAGCCTGGGGCCGGCCCGTGCTTGGCATGTTGATCTGCAATGACCGCCGCTGGCCAGAAGCCTGGCGCTGCTATGGTTTGCAGGGGATCGAGTTGATGCTGATTGGCTATAACTCGGCCGCCTATGACCCGATGGGGGGCGATAGCGAAGATCAGTCCTTGCGGACCTTCCATTCTACCCTCGCCGTGCAGGGCAATGCCTATATGAACGCGACCTGGGCGATTTCGGTTGCCAAGGCGGGTGTTGAGGATGGCTCGGGCCTCATTGGTGGCTCGGTGATTGTGGACCCGAATGGCCGCGTGGTGGCGGAAGCCAAGACGCTGGGTGATGAGATCATCGTCGCCGATGTGGATTTCGATGCCTGCAAGCAGGGGAAGGAGAAGATGTTCAACTTCGCCGCCCATCGCCGGCCGCAATGGTATCGCGCCATGATTGACCAGGTGGGGGCGGTGCCGCCGGCGTGATGCGCGCGGCGCAATTCACGATGACACACTTATATATATGAGTAAGCGAAGGATCAGCCCATGACCCGTTCCCTTGTTCTGGCCGCCGCGCAGCTGGGCCCGATCCAAAAGGCCGAAGGCCGTGATGTTGCTGTCGGGCGCATGATCCGCCTGATGGAAAAGGCGCATCAGCGCGGCGCTGAGGTGGTGGTCTTTCCGGAATTGGCGCTGACCACCTTCTTCCCGCGCTGGTATGAGGAAGACCTCACCAATGCGGATCATTGGTATGAAAGCGCGCTCCCCTCCAATGAAACCGCGCCGCTATTCGAAGCCGCACGCAAATACGGCATCGCCTTTCATCTTGGCTATGCCGAGAAAACGCCGGAAGGCAGGCGCTTCAATACCGCGGTCTTCGTGCTGCCATCAGGCGAGATTGTGCTGAAGTACCGCAAGGTGCATTTACCGGGGCATAAGGAATTCGACCCCGTCCGCCATGTGCAGCATCTGGAAAAGCGCTATTTTGAGCCCGGCGATCTTGGTTTTCCCGTGATCCGCGCGCCGGTTGCCGGCCAGCCCGTCAATCTTGGCATGATGATCTGCAATGACCGCCGCTGGCCGGAAGCCTGGCGCGTGATGGGGTTGCAGCAGGTGGAATTGGTCATGCTCGGCTACAATACGCCGTCACTGAATATGGAAAATCGCGGATTTGAGGCGCCTCATCTTCGGGTGTTCCATAGCCATTTATCCATCCAGTCCGGGTGCTACCAGAATTCCTGCTTCGCGGTCGCAACGGCCAAGGCCGGCACCGAAGATGGGCATGAGCTATTCGGCCATTCCATCATTGTGAACCCGCAAGGGGAGATCATGGCGCAGGCGACAAGCTGGGATGATGAGTTGATTGTGGCGGAAGCCGATCTTGGCAAATGCGAATTGGGCCGGAAGACGATTTTCGATTTCGCGCGCCATCGCCGCCCGGAACATTATGGCCGCATCGCCGATCAGGTCGGCAGCGTGCCGCCGGCGGAATGGAAAGACGGCGCCTGACTTCAGACGACGATAACGCTTGAACTTGCGGGTAGAATACCGAAGGGGTCGAATACCAGGGGCGCGGCGCGGGAAATCGCCGCCAGATCGAAAGCGCGATGCGGTGTGCCGAGGATGACCGCATCAGGCGGCGCGCCATCCGGCATTGAAAGAGCCACGCTGCGCGGCATGAGCGATAAACATTTGGGCGCAGCGCCGATCACCGGATCATGCCAGGCAAGCGCCGCGCCCGCGCCGTGCAGGCGACGCAAAAGCCTGAGCGGTGCTGCGGCGCGCAAATCCGCGACATCGGGTTTATAGGTTACGCCCGCCACCAGCACGCGCTTGGCCGCCAGATCATCACCAAGCCGCGCGCGGATTTGCGCCATCACGCGCGCCACGCGCCCGCGATTGTGCGATAGGGCCTTGGCCAGCAAAGCGGATGGCGCGCCGGCGCGCGCTGCCTCCATCTGCAAAAAGGCCGGGTCGATTGGAATGCAATGCCCGCCCGCGCCAAGCCCTGGCCAAAAGGGCGCAAAGCCGAAGGGTTTGGTCGCCGCCGCTGCCACCACATCTCGCGTCGCCACACCAAGCGCGGTGAAGGCGGCATGAAGTTCATCCATCAGCGCGATATTCACCAGGCGATAGGTGTTTTCCAAAAGCTTGGCGCATTCAGCGACCTCGGGGCTTGCCACCACCTCGATCTGGTCAACAATGTCGCGCCAAAAGGCCAAGGCGCGGCGGCGTGAGGCCGGATCGGTCGCGCCAAGCAGGCGCGGAATGCTCCGCGTTGGTGGTGCATGTGGTCCTGGGTTTTCGCGTTCCGGCGATACGGCCAGGAAGACATCCTGCCCCACACGCCAACCCGCTTCTTCCAGAATAGAACGGCATAACCCGTTGGTCGCGCCTGGCTGGCAGGTGGAAATCAGACAAACCAGCGCGCCCGGCTTCAGGCCGCGCGCCGCCATGCCAAGCGCGGCGCGCACGGTTTTCAGATCAGGCCGCCCGCGCGCATCAAGCGGGGTTGGCACGCAAATCAACCAGGTATCGGCACCAGCAAGCGCGGCGGGATCAGCGCTGGCTTGGAAGCTGCCCAAACCCGGATCGCAGCCAGCATTGGCAAGCCAGCGCGCTTCGGGCGCCGGGTCATAGCCGATCACCTCATAGCCGGCAGCAGCGGCGCCAAGCGCCAAAGGCCGCCCCACATAGCCAAGCCCGAGCACAGCCAAGCGGCCACGGCTGAGGCGCGGCGAAGGGGCAAGGGTGGGACGTAATAGGCTCAGGCTCACGCCTTTATGATTGCATTATTTTTCTAAAATACAACCTATGGTTATATTTTTTATTGAACTTACCCCGCCATGAGCCATCAGCGCGGCCAGGGATGGGCGAAACAGTAAGGCTAAACCCTTGTTTTCGGGCCATCTCATGCGGGAAATCCCATTTCCCCGGCACGCCATTCTCCCCTAGAAAAGCGCTTCAAACAGGTCGGGGGCAGCCATGGCAATAGTTTCAGGATCGGATGATGACGGCATGCTCACCGTCGTGGGGCATCCGCTGATCCAACATCGGCTGTCGCAAATGCGCGAAAAATCCTGCCCGGTGCCGACCTTCCGCGCCTTACTGCGCGACATCGCCATGCTGCTCGGCGCCACTGCGCTTGCTGATTTACCGCTTGAGTCGCGCGAGATCGAAACCCCGCTGGAACGCATGGCGGCCCCCAAGCTTGCTGGCAAGCCGCCCATTTTCGCCCCGGTGCTGCGCGCGGGGATCGGCTTTCTGGACGGCATGCTGACCCTGCTGCCGGAAGCGGGTGTCGCGCATATCGGCGTCTATCGTGACCACAAGACACTGCAAGCGCATGAATACTACTTCCGCGCGCCCGAAGATCTCGCTGAACGCCTGGTCATCCTGCTTGATCCCATGCTGGCGACCGGCAATTCAGCCGTCGCCGCGCTGGATCGGCTGAAGGCGCGCGGGGCGACACGCATTCGCTTCATCTGTCTGCTCGCCGCGCCCGAGGGCATCAGGCATGTACGGCAAGCCCATCCCGATGTCGCGATCTGGACCGCGGCGATTGACGATAAGCTTGATGAGAACGGCTATATTCGCCCTGGGCTTGGCGATGCCGGGGATCGCGTTTTCGGCACGTGATGTGCACCCATCACGCGCCTTTTTCGCCCGCCAGTAGCGCGCGCTTGCGTCCCACACCCCAGCGATAACCCGTCACATCGCCATCCTTGCCAAGCACCCGATGGCAGGGCACGGCGAGTGAGACCGGGTTTTGCGCGCAAGCGCGTGCCACCGCGCGCGTTGCCTTGGGTTCCCCCATAGCGGCGGCGAGTGCGCTGTAAGTCGTGGTGTTGCCAAGCGGAATGCCGCGCAGCGCTTCCCAAACGCGGCGCTGGAAAATCGTGCCACGCAAATCCAGCGGCAAATCCAAGGCAGCGCGCGGTTCGGCGATGAAGGCGATGGCGCGTTTGGCGAGATCGCTGATCTCGTCTGGCGCCGCTTCAATCCGCGCCTTGGGAAACCGCGTGCGCAAATCGCCCTCCAGCGCGTCGCGCGCCTCGCCAAAGCCGAGGAAGCACACACCCTGATCCGTCGCACCAAGCAGCAAGGGACCAAAGGCGCTTTCCGCCCAGGCGATGCGAATAACCTCACCAGCGCCGCCACGCCGCGCGCGGCCCGGGCGCATGCCCAAATGCCGCGCGGTGTTTTCATAAACGCGGCTTTCGCTGCCAAAGCCTGCACCCGCGACCGCTTCCGCCACACGCACCCCTTCGGCCAAAGCGGCTGACAGGCGCTTCCCGCGCACACCTTCCGCATAGGAACGCGGCGTGACGCCGGTGATATCGCGAAACATCCTTTGGAAGTGATGCGGCGCATAGCCGGCACACGCGGCAAGGCTGGCGAGGGATGGAATAGCCTCGGCCGCTTCAATCATGGCGCAGGCGGCGCGTACGGCTTCCACTTGCAGACGCGCACGATCACCGCGCGGGTCGCAGCGCTTGCAGGGGCGAAAGCCGGCTTCTTCCGCTGAAGCGCTATCGGCGAAGAAACGCGCATGGCGCCGCAGCGGTGGTGGCGATGGGCAGCCGGGGCGGCAATAGATTCCCTGGCTGGTGACGGCATAAAGAAAGGCGCCACAGGCGGGCGTAGCATCGCGCGCCAACACGGCGGCGAAGCGGGTATCATCGAGGGATTCGGGTATAGCGTTCATGGGCGCATGTTTTGCGAATCACGTATCCCGCGCCATCCGTTCCTTGCTTTCACTTGATCACGCATCACGGCCGCCAAGTGCGGTGATAAGGATGCCCTGTCCTGATCGCCTGCACCCGGTAAAGCTGTTCCGCCAGCATCCCGCGCACCAGGAAATGCGGCCAGGTGAGCGCGCCGAGTGAGAGCCTGTATTCCGCCCGCGCCTGCACAGCCTGATCAAGCCCTTCCGCGCCGCCGATCACGAAGCACACCGCGCGCCCGGCTTCGTCCCAACGTGTCAGTAGCGCGGCCAGACCCTCGGTATCCGGTGTGGCACCGCCAAGATCCAGGGCCACCGGCACCGCAGCATCGGGGAGGGCCGCGAGGATCGCGGCCCCCTCTCGCCGGCGGATTTCGCCGGCGCTGCCGCGCGCTTCGGGGATTTCGACCAATTCGGGCGCCGGACGCAGCCGCGCCGCGTAATGGGCGTAAAGCGCTGCCTCTGGCCCTGGCTTGATCCGCCCAATGGCGATGATCCTAACCGCGCGCGGCGTCGGCCTGCTCCGTCTGTACGGGGCTTTCCGGGCCCCACATGCGTTCCAGCCGATAAAGCTCTCGCGCATCCGGCCGGAACAGATGGATCACCAGATCGCCCGCATCAATCAGCACCCAATCCGGTGAGGCCTGGACGGCATCACGCCTCAGATGCAGCCCGGCCTTGCCAAGCGCCTCATCCAAATGCGCTGCCATGGCCTGCAATTGGCGCTCCACCTGGCCGGTCGCGATGATCAGCCGGTCCGTGTAATCGGCGCGGCCTGTCACATCCAAGACGACGATGTTTTCGGCCTTGTCGTCTTCCAGGCTTTTGCGCGCGGCATCCACAAGCAATTCCAGCCGGTCCGGCGCAATTTTCGCGCGGCGCTTGGTGCGCGCGGGGCGCGGTGCCGCGGGTGTTTTGGCAATAGCGGCTTTCGCCTTGGGCGCCGCCGCAGCAGCCGCAGCTTTCGGCGCCGCCTTGCTGGCCTTGGCCGCAGGCTTTGTCGTTGGCTTGGCTGGGGCGGCCTTTGCAGCAGCGCGCTTCGGGGCTGGTTTGGCAGCCTCGGCTTTCGGCGCAGCCTTCGCCTTGGGCGCAGCAGCGACCTTTGGCTTGGCGCTGGTCTTGGCCTTGGTCGCCGCTTTGGGTTTCGGCTCGGCGGTGACGCGCCGCTTTGGGCTTTCTTCAGCCGGGGTGGGCTTGCGGGCTATGGCCGCCTCCTCTTGCTCGATACATCACGGGTGCAACCCTGCCGCCCTGATCGCGGTGGCGGAGGCAGCGTTTTCCCGCGCGGGGACGAAACACCATCTGGCCGATGTCGTAGCCCGCTTGGCGCCGGCAAGCAACGCGCCGGGCCGACAACGCTGGCGGCGTAGCACGGAAGCCGCCGCGCCATGGAGGGCGCGCCTTGTCCAGCCTGGACGGGGCAGCACCGCCAATGGGGTCGAAGTGGCGATGCGAAGCCAGGATTTCCAGCGCGGCAATTGCACCAGATTATCCGCGCCAATCAGAAACACGAAATCCGCACGCGGAAAGCGCTTGCGCAGTTTCACAAGCGTATCAGCGGTGAAGCGCGTGCCGAACGCCTTTTCGATATCGGTCGCGATCACGCGCCTGCCATCGGCAATGCGCCGTGCACTCGCCAAGCGGTCTTGCAACGGCGCCATGCCCGCGCGCGGCTTCAACGGATTACCCGGCGAGACCAGAAGCCAAACCTGATCCAACCGAAGCGTGCGGAGCGCCTGGCGCGCGACATGGCGATGCCCGGCATGGGCCGGGTTGAAGGACCCGCCCAAAAGGCCGACGCGGCGCCGGCGACCATCGCCGAAACGGGAAGGCGTCATGGCAGGATCATAAGGCCGAAATGAATGGCCCGGCCATATCCCGACGGGCGGTTACTTATAGACAAAGGCCGCGTCGTTCAGGTCAATTTTGGGGAATTCATCCTTCTCCGCCCAGTAATCCTGATTATGCATCCATTCCGGCTTGTCACCGCGTTGCGGCAGCAAATGCAACCCCCGCATCAGATAGCCGGGGTTGAAGTTTTCTGGATCAATCCAGGGCAGGATCTGCATATTGTGGTCTTCTTCCCGCAGCGCCACTTCAACCTGCGCCTTGCCCTTCGCATCCATGTGCTTCAGCAATTTGCAGACGAAATCGCCCACCAGATCAGCGCGCAAGGTCCAGGAAGCGCGGAAATAGCCGAAGACCCAAACCATATTGGGAATGCCGGTGAACATCATGCCGCGATAGGTCACGGTTTCATGAAAATCGAGCGGCTTGCCGTCAATCTCAAAGGCGATATCGCCAAGCACATTCAGATGAAAGCCGGTGGCCGCGACAATGATATCCGCTGCCAATTCCTGACCGGATTTGGTCACAACGCCTTTTTCCGAAAAGCGCTCAATCTCATCGGTCACAACGCTCGCCTTGCCCTGAGCAATGCCGTGGAATAGATCGCCATCGGGCACAAAGGCCACGCGTTGCCGCCAGGGGCGATAGCGCGGCGTGAAATGGGTCTCGATATCGTAATCCTGCCCGACAATGCCGCGAATGCCATCCAAGAGCGCTTCCTTCACCTTATCCGGCTGCGAGAAGGACATTTTCGCAAACTTATCCTGCTCGAACAGGATTTTGCGGCGGGTGATTTCGTGAATCCAATCTTCCGAAACGCCAAGCGTGCGCAATTCCTCGGCGATTTCAATCGCGTTGCGGCCAACGCGGAAAAAAGTGGGCGATCGCTGCAGCATCACAACATGCGCGGCCTTGGCCGCCATGGCTGGAATGATCGTCGCAGCGCTGGCACCTGACCCAATCACCAAGACGCGCTTATCGGTGTAATCAAGGCCCTCTGGCCATTCCTCGGAATGCACCAACTGTCCCTGATAGGCCGCCATATTCGGCCATTCCGGCATATAGCCCTGACGGTGGCGATAATAGCCCTGGCACATATAGAGAAACTTGCCGGTGAAACGGCGCGGCAGGCCAGTGGCCTTGTCCAGAACCTCCAGGGTCCAAAGCTTGGTCTGACTATCCCAGGATGCGTGGGTGATGTGGTGACGATAGCGGATATGCCGCGCCAGATCATTTTCCGCGATCACTTCGCCCATATAGCTCAGGATTTCCTCGGCGGTCGCAATCGGCGCGCCGCGCCAGGGCTTGAAGCGATAGCCGAAAGTATGCAGGTCACTATCCGAGCGAATGCCGGGATATTTATGGGTCCACCAGGTGCCGCCGAAGGTTTCCTCATTCTCCAGCACCACAAGGCTTTTGTCGGGACATTGTGTGGTAAGGTGATAGGCAGCGCCAATGCCGGAAATGCCGGCACCCACAATCAGCACGTCAAAATACTCAACCGAATGCGGATGGCTTGTGGTCTGTAGCGGGGCGGTATCGGGCATGCGGCGCGTCTTTCCTGATCACCAACAAACTCAGCTTGTTACCATAGCAGGGGGCGCGGCTTTGGCGAAACAGTCGGGTTACTTGAACCGCACCACCACATCTTGCGCCCCATCCAGCCCCTCATACCGCGCGGTCCAGACCTGGCCCGGCGCCACCGGCTGCGGCGGTGAAAACGACCCGAGGGAGATGATATCCCCCGCACGCAAGGGCCGCCCCTCGCGCGCCAAATCCCGCGCAATCCAGGCGAGCGCATTCAGGGGATGGCCCAGAATGGCCGCACCCGGGGCGCGCGACACTTCCCGCCCATCCTGATGGAGTGAAATGCTCATCCGCCCCAAGGCCGCGATGAAATCGGCACTCGGCGTCACCGCAATCGGGCGGCCCTGCACGCCAAGCCGCGCGCCGACATTGATCGCGAGCAGATCGCCAAGGCTTGGACGGTGTTCCGGCGCATAGACAAGATCGGGCAATTCAATGAAGGGGATCACCTGATCAATATGGCGGATCAGCGCGGCGTGATCATTGAGCGCGGTTTCAACCCCGCCCATGCTGACGCGCACCAGCATATCCGCTTCCAGCACCGGCACGGCGGCGAAGCGCGCTTCGATCTCAGCGCCCGAGGAAGCGCGCAAGGTGGCGTGGAAAATGCTGCCACGGATCGGATGGTCAATGCCGAAGCGTTGCTGGATGGCGGGATTGGTCAGGCCAAGTTTGAAGCCAACAACATCGCCCAAGGGCTGCGCGAAAATCGCGACAAGCTTGTCCTGCACGCAGCGCCCATCGGCAGGCGAAAGTGCCACGAAAGGTGTCGGCGATTGGCGCTGCAAGATTTGCCCGGCGAAGCGCGCAATCGCCGCATCATCCGGGCAGGCAGCGCGCGCGGCGGGCACCAGCGCCAGGCCCATCAGCAGCGCGGCAAGAACGCGCCGCAGCATCACGGCCTGACCTGCCCCGTGCCGAAAATCTTGTAGCGATAGGTGCAAAGTTGCTCGAGCCCCACGGGACCGCGCGCATGCAGCCGGCCAGTGGCGATGCCGATCTCGGCGCCAAAGCCAAACTCGCCGCCATCGCAGAATTGTGTGGAGGCATTCCAAAGCCCAACGGCGGACGAAATGCCATCCAGAAATTGCTGCGCTGCCTTGGCATCTTCGGTGATGATCGCTTCCGTATGCTCACTGCCGAAGCGGCGAATATGGGCAAGCGCATCGTCAACGCCGGAGACTACCTTCACCGATAGGATCGCATCCAGCCATTCGGTGGCGTAGTCCTCATCCGTGGCGAGTTGGAGGCCCGGCACGATGGCGCGCGCGGCTTCATCGGCACGGAAATCGCAGCCAAGGGCGCGCAGATCCGTAATCAGTGCGGGGAGCAGCGCGGGCGCAATGGCGGCATCAATCAATAACGTCTCGGTAGCACCACAAACACCGGTGCGGCGCATCTTGGCATTGGCCAAAACCGCGCGCGCCATGGCGTGATCCGCGCCGGCATGGATATAGGTGTGGCAAAGCCCTTCCGCATGCGCCAGAACGGGCACGCGTGCTTCTTCCATAACGCGCGTGACCAGGCCCTTGCCGCCGCGCGGTATGATCAAATCAATCAGGCCAGAAGCGCGCAGCATGGCACCGACAAAGGCGCGGTCCGCACTCGGCGCCACTTGCACCGCCGCTTCCGGCAGGCCCGCCAGCTTCAGCCCTTGCACCATGCAGGCATGAATGGCGGTCGCGCTGCGCAAGCTTTCCGACCCGCCGCGCAAGATCACCGCATTGCCGGATTTCAAGCACAAGGCGGCGGCATCGGCGGTGACATTGGGCCGGCTTTCGAAAATCATGCCAATCACGCCAAGCGGCTGCGCCACGCGCTGCAAGCTCAGCCCATTGGGGCGCTGCCATTCCGCGAGCACGCGCCCAACGGGATCAGGCAAAGCGGCGACTTCTTCCAGGCCCTTGGCCATGGCTTCCACCCGCGCCGAGTTCAGCAGCAGCCGATCCCGAAAGGCCGGTGTCAGCCCAGGCGCGGCGGCGATATCTTCCGCATTGGCGGCGATGATCTGGGCTTGATGTTCACGCAGCGCCGCGGCCGCCAACAGCAGCGCCTGATCCTTGATGGCGCGTGGCGCCGCTGCCAGCGCGCTTGTCGCGGCACGCGCGGCGCGCGCGGCTTTTTCCAGGGCCTTGGCGGGATCAGAGGGCATGGCGTTCACGGGCAGAAAATCCTTTCTGCCCCCCTATACGCCAATTAAGCCCTGCCCCGCTATTCGATCTTGATGCCGCTTTCGCGAATGATCGGTTCCCATTTGGTGCGCTCTGCCGCCCAGGCAGCGGCAAATTCCGCGGGGGTGGAGGGCATGGCTTCCAGCCCATTGCGGTTCAGGATGCCGATCACATCCTTGTCTTCCAGCGCAATGCGCATGGCCTGGGCCAAGCGCTCAACAGCCGGCTCCGGCGTGCCGCGCGGTGCGACCACCGCATACCAGGACGGCACATTGAAGCCAGGCAGGCCGGTTTCCGCGACTGTCGGGATATCCGGCAGCAGGCGGGAACGTTGCAGGGTTGGCACCGCCAAGCCGCGCAGCTTGCCGCTTTCGATATGTGTCTTCACCGAAGGCGAGGTCGGGAAACCGTAATCCAAGCGGCCCGAAATCAAATCCGTCGCGACCAGCCCGCCGCCGCGGTAGGAGACCTCAATCGTCTCGATCGCGGCCATTTTGGCGAAAAGCAGACCGGCCAATTGGGGCGCGCTACCAATGCCGCTATGGCCCCAGGAAAGCTCACCGGGCCGCGCCTTGGCGGCGGCGATGATATCGGCGGCAGTGCGCCAGGGGCGTTCAGCGGGTACGGTCAGGATATTGAACAGGTCAACGGCGATGGAAACCGGCACCAGGTCGCGCGCCGGGTCTATCGGCAGGCGCATCACCATCGGGCTGATCACCAAGGCGCCGAGCGTTGCCAGCAGGATGGTATAGCCATCAGCCGGGCTGCGCGCGACGATTTCAGTGGCAAGGTTGCTGCCCGCGCCAGGACGGTTTTCCACAATCACCGGCTGGCCCAGCACTTCCGACATTTTGGGCGCAAAGGCTCGGGCGGAAATATCGGTCGCCCCACCAGGGGTGAAGCCCACCACCAGGCGGATCGGGCGATTGGGAAAGGGCGCCTGCGCCAAGGCGGGGGCGGCAAGCAAGGGGCTGGCCGCGATCAAGGCGCGGCGCGTCACAGTTTGTCTCGGCATGGCGGCGCTTTATCAGGCTTTGCCGGCGCGTGCATCCCCTTTCCGATTCTGCCCAGGGGCGCTAGAGACTTTGTCATGGAGGCCAATTTCTCAGCGCAAATCCTGCGCGCCACGCTTTTCGCCGCCCGCGCCCATGCCGGGCAGGTGCGGAAGGGTGCGGCTGCCGAGCCCTATGTGAACCATGTGATCGAGGTTGCCGCGATCCTGGCCGAACATGGCGCGCCAGAGGAAGCCATCCTGGCCGGGCTGCTGCATGACACGGTTGAGGATACCGAAACCACGGATGCCGATCTGGTGGCAGTTTTCGGCACAGTCATTGCGGGCTTGGTGGCGGAAGCAACCGATGATAAAGAAAAGCCAAAGGAAATCAGGAAGGCCTTGCAGATCAGCCAGGCGCCAAAGCATAGCGAAGCGGCCAAGCAATTGAAACTTGCGGATAAAATTGCGAATCTGCGTTCCATCGCCGATAGCCCGCCGGCGAATTGGAACCATGCGCGCCGCATTGAGTATGTCGGCTGGGCGGGCCGCGTCGCGACGGGGCTCAAGGGCGTGAACCCTGGGCTGGATGCGCTGTTTGACAGCACTTATCGCGCCGCGGTCGCGCGGCTCGCGAGCGAGATGCCATGAAGCGACGGTTGTTTCTGGCAAGCGCCGGGCTGCTGGCCGCGCCAGACTTGGCTCGGGCGCAGAAGGGCAGCGTGACGCTGCTGGTCCCCTTTGCCGAAGGCGGCGCGACAGATCAGCTGATGCGGGCACTTGCAAAATCGGCGAGCAAGACACTCGGGCAGGAAATCCGCCTGGAAAACAAGGCAAGCCGCACCGGGCTTAGGCTTTTGACGCAATTGCGCAGCGCACCACCCGATGGGTCCGTGGTGATGCTGTTTCCGGTGGTGACGCTGCGCGCCCTGGTGGAACGCGGGGTGGATTTCACCATGGGGCGAGATGCCACGCCGATCATGTGTTTGGCCGGCGGCACCTATGGCGTGATTGCCAAGACCGATCGCTTCCCCGGCGGCTGGCGCGATTTTGTCGCCGAGGCGCGTCAGAAGCCCGGCCAGCTTTCCTTCGGCAGCATTGGCGTAGGATCGGTTGGGCATGTCACCATGTCGAGGCTGATGGTGAAGGAAAATATCCAAGCCGTGCATCTGCCCTTCCGCGGCGCGGCGGATGGCGTGGAAGCGCTGATGGCGGGTGATCTGGATGTCATGGCGGGCGGGGCGCGGCTGCATGTGGCCGTGGATCAGGGGGATGCGCGCTGGCTGGCGCTTTGGTCGCCCCAGCGCAACCCGCGCTGGCCTGATGTGCCGACCCTGGTTGAACTTGGCTATGGGCTGACGGAAACCGCGCCCTTCGGGCTGATTGGCCCGCCCAATATGCCGGCTGCCGAGCGCGAAAGGCTGGAAGCGGCGTTTACTTCGGCATTGCGCTCCCCTGCCGTCAAGGCTGTCATGACGCGGCTTGGCATGACCGAGGATTTGCGTGATGCCAAAGCCTATGCCGCCTATCTGGCGGCGGCAGCCGGTGAAGAAGCCGCACTCGGCCTCAGGCCCGAAGCGCGACAGTGATCCAGGCGGCAACACCGGTCCTTATTCTTGCATCGGCATCCAAGGCGCGGCGTGCCGTGTTGGAAGGCGCTGGGCTGCGTTTCGAAACCCGTATCGCCGGCGTGGATGAGGCCGCCATCAAGGAAGCCGCGCATGCCGAGGGGATTTCGGCGGATGAGGCCGCGCTGATCCTGGCCGACGCCAAGGCGGAACGTGTGGCCCGGTCTGCCCCCGATGCGCTGGTGATCGGCGCGGATCAATTGCTGGTCTGTGATGGCGCCTGGTTCGACAAGCCCCCCGATATGGCAGCGGCGCGCACGCATTTGCAGCGCTTGCGCGCACGCCAGCATGAATTGGTGACGGCGCTTGTCTGCCATCGTGGCGGGCAGCGCATCTGGCAGCATGTGGCGAAGCCGCGCCTGACCATGCGCGATTTCTCGGAGGCCTTTCTGGAGGCCTATCTGGCCGCCGAGGGCGAGGCTTTGCTTTCTTCTGTCGGCGCCTATCGCCTGGAAGGCCAAGGCGCGCAATTATTTGACGCGATTGAAGGCGATCAGCCGGCCATTCTTGGCCTGCCGCTGCTGCCCTTGCTCGGGTTCTTGCGGCAGCATGGGGTGTTGTTGAAGTAGCGGCCGATCAGAGACTCATCCGCCGCGTGAGGCCGGTCAGCCGATCCATCACGAACATCAGCACCAATATCGCCAGAATAAGCACACCCGATACCGCGGCGACGCGCACATCCAAAGTGCTTTCCATCATGCCCCACATGCGGATGGGCAGCATATCCGTCCGCGCGCTGGAGAGGAAAAGCGAGACCGGTACATTATCCATGGACGCCACAAAGGCCAGGAAGGCACCGGCAAAAATACCCGGGGCGATCAGCGGCAAAGTGATGCGCCGGAAGGTCATGAAGCGCCCTGCCCCCAGGCTGGCGGAGCTTTCCAAAAGCGCCGGTTCCAATTGCGTGACGGTCGCCAAGGTGGTGCGAAAGACAAAGGGCGCAATCACCACCAAATGCCCTCCGATCAAATGCGTGAGCGATGGGCGTAGCCCAAGCAACGAAAAAAACATCAAGGTCGCGAGCCCATAAGCGAGCGAGGGCAGGATCAGCGGTGACAGAAAGCTCGCTTCCAAGGCGCGCGCCGCTGGCCGGCGGGATCGCCCAATCGCAAGCGCCGCAAGCACGGCCAGCATGGTGGCCCCGAGCGTCGCCATGCCAGCCACCCAAAGCGAATTGCCGGCAGCGCGATGGATATGCGCGGACCGCGTGGTATCAAACAGCGCCTGATACCATCTGAGCGACAATTCCTGCGGCGGAAAGCGCAAGGATGCCGAGGTGGTGAAACTCGTGATCAGCACAATCAACACCGGGCCAACCAAGATCAGCAGGCCAAGCAAAGTGAGGCCCCCAAAGACATAGGAAAAGCTTTGATCGGCAATGGTGCGGCGCTGGCTCATTCAATCGGTCCTTGCATAGCGGCCAAACCAATTCAGCATCATGATGCCGGCCAGCACGGTGGCCAGCAGCGTCACAGAACAAACGGCAGCGAAGGGCCAATCATAAACCACCATGGCCTGCTGCCAGATCAGCGATGGCAGATAGACAAGCCGCGCCCCGCCAATGACGGATTGTGAAATGAAGGCCGTGCAGGCGGAAGCAAAAACCAAGGTAGCGCCGGCGATCCAACCCGGCAGGCTGAGCGGCAGGATGACGCGAAAAAAGCTCCGCCACATCCCTGCCCCAAGCGCCCGCGACGCATCCAGCAGATTGGGATCAAGCCCGCGCATGACGGAAATCAAGGGCAACAACATCAGCGGCATTTCGATTTGCATCAGCGCCAGGATAAGCCCCGTTTCCGTCTGCAAGAGCCTGAGCGGCGTGGCGCTGAAGCCAAGCGCCAGCACCACCTGATTGACCAGCCCTTCCCGTGCCAGGATCACGATCCAGGCGAAGGTGCGAATAACCACCGATGTCAGCAGCGGCAGCAGGATGATGAAAATCAGGATCTTCTGCGTGCGCGGGCTGGCATTGCAGAAAAATACCGCGAGCGGCCAGGCAAACAGCGATGTTGCCAGCACCGCGGCTACACCAAGCCGAAGCGTATCCCAAACGACGCCACGGTAGAAGGCATCGCCCCAGAATTTGGTCCAATTATCCAGGCCCCATTGCTGCAAATCCTGATCAGCATGGAGCGAGATGCCAAGCAACAGCAGCAGCGGCGCCGCAAAAAGCGCGAGGTAGACAATCCCCAAAGGCGCGGCCAGGCGCCAATCCACCGCTGCTGCGCGCATGATATTACTTCGTGATCTCACGATTGAAGCGATCAATCCAACCGGCGCGGCGCGGATTGATCACATTCCAATCATGCGTGACCATCTTGGACAATTCATCAAGTGATTTGATGTCCAGATTGGGTGTCAGCTGCACATCCTTGTTCACCGGGATCATGTTGAAGGGCGACAATTGCAGCTTGCTTTGCGCGTCAGCCGAAAGCGCCACATCAATATAGCGATGCGCATTGGCCTTGTTCTCCGCGCCCTTCACGATGTGCAGCGTTGTCGCGAAGGTAATGGCGCCTTCGGTTGGTGCGACAAAGGCAATGTCAACGCCGCGGGCCTTGAGCGTCGCCGCATTGTTCGTGTTGGTGTACATGATATCAATCTGGCCTTGCTGGAACAGGCCCGGCAGGGCGGCCGGCGTGGAAACGGCGGCGACCTTGGGAAGTACTTCCTTCAGCTTGGCGAAGATCGGTTCGACATTGGTGATGGAACCGCCAAAAACCTTCGCCATTTCAATCAGCGATACTGTGCCGAAAGTGGTCTGAAACCCCGTGAGGCCGAGCCGTTCCACATAAGGCGAGCGGAACAAATCGGCCCAGCTTTTCGGCGGTTCCGGGAATTTCTTGGGGTTGTAGCAAATGCCGACAACCTGAACATTCACCGTCGCCGCATCGGCGGTCAGCATGCCATCGGGTAGCTTGCTGGCATTGGTGATCATGCGCGGGTCAATCGGTTCGAACAGGCCCGCCTGACGCGCCGCTGCCGCCGGCCCAGGGTCCAGCACGAAGCAATCAAAGGGTGCAACACCGCGTGCGGCGCGCACTTTCGCCACCTGATCCACCGCGAATAGCGGTTCAAAGGCAACACTGACATTATGGCGCTGACGCAGGAGTGGGGCGACGATTTCGCGGTAAGCCTCATCCCAGGTGCCGGGATAGATCGCGGCGGTCATGGAACCGGAAGCGCGTGCAATGCTGGGCGCGGCAAGCGCACCGGCCAGGCCGGCAAGGAATAGGCGTCTGGAAGCCATGTGAAATCTCCTGGGGGTTTACGGAGTGGAAAGGGGAAAGATCGAAGGCCGCGCTTCGGGCGTCAGTGCGCAATGCCAGGTGCCAGGCAAGGATGAGGCATCGCCCGGATGCCGCGCGGTCGCGATCTTGAGCGTGGTGCCATCAGGAGCCGCGACATCATGGATCAATTGCCCACCAATCGGCAGGCTGAGTGTCAGCGTGACCGGGAAGCGATCTGGCGCGGCTTCACGCACCAGCATCAATTGCTCAGGCCGGATGGAAACCTGGACACGCTTGCCTTGCGGCAGGTGCTGCGTCCTGAAGGGCAGCGTCGCGCCCACGGCCAGGCTGATGCGCCCATCCTCGACGATGCCATCCAGGATGTTGGATGATCCGATGAAGCTATTGACGAAGGGGGTCGCGGGTTCGTCATAGATCGCGACCGGCGTGCCCAATTGTTCGATCCTGCCCTGATTCATCACCGCGATGCGATCGGCGATGGACATGGCTTCTTCCTGATCATGTGTGACCAGAATGGCGGTCAGGCCGAATTGGCGCTGCAACCGCTTGATTTCGATTTGCATATCAAGCCTCAGATTCTTGTCCAAGGCGGCGAAGGGTTCATCCAGCAACAGAATGCGCGGTTGCACCGCAAGCGCGCGGGCGAGCGCGATGCGCTGCTGCTGCCCGCCCGATAATTGCCGCGGCTTGCGATCGGCAAAGCCTGCCATGCGCACAGTGGCGAGCATTTCAGCCACGCGCGCGCGCTGTTCGGCCTTGCCAATGCCGCGCGCCACCAGGCCATAGGCGATATTCTCAGCCACCGTCATATGCGGAAACAGCGCGTAGTTCTGGAATACAATGCCGACTTCACGCAGATTGGGCGGCAGATCATCGACGGCGCGATCACCAATCACCACCTGGCCGGAAGCCTGACGGATAAAACCAGCGACAATACGGAGCAAGGTGGTCTTGCCGCAGCCGGAAGGGCCAAGCAGGGCCACCAATTCGCCCGCCTTCACTTCAAGCGTCACATCATCAACGGCGCGCGCAGCGCCATAGCTATGCACTATGCCGTTCAGCAGCAATTGCTGAGAGGCCGAACCCTGGATAGTCATCGTGAGCGTTGCATCCTTCCGCTTACGATCGTGGTTCGCAACTTCCATGCCAGGGAGGGAGGCCGGGAAGGCTAGCCTTTGGCAAAATCCATAATGGAGACCAGCTCAAATAATGGTCTATTGCCTAAGTTTTGGGCGAAACTCAGCCACAAAAAAGGGCGGCCCCAAAGGACCGCCCCCATTCTTTGCGCAATGCGCGGTGGATCAGAAATCCATCCCGCCCATGCCGCCACCGGGCGGGCCACCGGCCGGCGCCGACTTCGGCTCCGGACGCTCAGCCACCATCGCTTCGGTGGTGATCAGCAGGGACGCCACGGAAGCGGCGTCCTGCAGCGCGGTGCGCACCACCTTGGTCGGGTCAATGATGCCGGCCACAACCAGATCCTTGTACTCATCCTTCTGCGCGTCATAGCCATGCGTGTAGACATCGCTACGCAGCACTTCACCGGCGATCACTGCGCCGTCCTTGCCGGCGTTTTCAGCGATCTGCTTCAAGGGCGCCTGGATGGCGCGGCGGATGATTTCGATCCCCACCTGCTCATCATTATTGGCACCCTTGAGGCCGCCGAGGTTCGTCGAAGCGCGCAGCAGCGCAACGCCACCACCCGGCACGATGCCTTCCTGCACGGCAGCGCGGGTCGCATGCAGCGCGTCATCAACGCGGTCCTTGCGTTCCTTCACTTCCACTTCGGTGGAACCACCAACGCGGATCACGGCAACGCCACCAGCGAGCTTCGCCAGACGCTCCTGCAGCTTTTCACGGTCATAGTCCGAGGTTGTTTCCTCGATCTGCGCCTTGATCTGCTCGCAACGGCCAGTGATCTGGTCCTTGGCACCCGCGCCATCAACGATGGTGGTGTTTTCCTTCTCAATGCGCACGGTCTTGGCGCGGCCGAGCTGCGCCAGCGTGACGCTTTCGAGCTTGATGCCAAGATCTTCGCTGATCACTTCACCACCGGTCAGGATCGCGATGTCTTCCAGCATCGCCTTGCGACGATCACCGAAGCCAGGCGCCTTCACGGCCGCGATCTTGAGGCCACCGCGCAGCTTATTGACCACGAGGGTCGCGAGCGCTTCGCCTTCCACATCTTCCGCCACGATCACGAGCGGACGGCCAGACTGCACAACCGCTTCAAGCAGCGGCAGCATCGGCTGAAGCTGGGACAGCTTCTTTTCGAAGATCAGGATATACGGATTGTCCATTTCCGCGATCATCTTTTCCGCATTCGTGATGAAATACGGGGAGACATAACCGCGGTCGAACTGCATGCCTTCAACGACATCAAGTTCGGTCTGGATGGACTTGGCTTCTTCAACCGTGATCACGCCTTCATTGCCGACCTTTTCCATGGCCTGGGCAATCATTTCGCCGATCTCGGATTCGCCATTGGCGGAAAGCGTGCCAACCTGCGCCACTTCGGCAGAGGTGGTGATCTTCTTCGTCTTGGCTTCCAGCTCGGCCACGACGTTGGCCACGGCCTTATCAATGCCGCGCTTCAGATCCATCGGGTTCATGCCGGCGGCAACCGCCTTGGCGCCTTCGCGCACAATGGCCTGAGCCAGCACGGTCGCGGTGGTGGTGCCATCGCCCGCCAGATCATTGGTCTTGGAGGCAACTTCGCGCACCATTTGCGCGCCCATGTTTTCGAACTTGTCAGCCAGTTCGATTTCCTTCGCAACCGTCACACCATCCTTGGTGATGCGCGGCGCGCCGAAGCTTTTGTCGATGACGACATTGCGGCCCTTGGGGCCGAGGGTGACTTTTACAGCGTCGGCCAGGATATCCACACCGCGGAGCATACGCTCCCGCGCGTGGGCGCCGAACTTAACGTCCTTAGCAGCCATGTTTGCGTGTCCTTATTCAGGTTCTGATTGGAAAATCGGCGATCAGGCAGCAAGAATGCCCATGACGTCGGATTCCTTCATGATCAGGAGCTCCTCGCCATTCAGCTTCACTTCGGTGCCGGACCACTTGCCGAACAGGATGCGATCGCCAGCCTTAACGTCGAGCGGACGAAGATCGCCCTTTTCGTTCAAGGTGCCGGCGCCCACGGCGACGACTTCGCCTTCCTGGGGCTTTTCCTTCGCGGTGTCGGGGATGATAATACCACCGGCGGTCTTTTCTTCCGCATTAACGCGGCGAACCAGAACGCGGTCATGCAGGGGACGAAATTTCATAAGGTCCTCTCCTGAGCCTCGGGTTGATGACGGCTCGCTCTGGGAAGCCTGACCGGTCACCGAGGGTGCCCCGGCCGTTAGCACTCCCCCCAGAGGAGTGCCAGCGATGTAGGCTGGCCGGCGCGGCGCGTCAAGCGGTTGGCAGCACTCAAAGCGTGCTAGTGCTAATACATTGATATCAAATATTTTTCTTGCAAAACCCCCGAGTCGTCATGGCAAGCTCACCACCAGTCCCGGCGGGACGCCGGGGCAGGATCGCTTGTGACGGCATAGGAAAAGGAAGATGAGCCTTAAGCTTCAGGGGTTGGAAAGCGTGGTGCGTATCCCGGATTGGCGGCTGACCACGGCCGAATTGCTCTATCATCTGCCCGATCACCCGCATGTGCTGCAAAGCTTCATCTGGCAGAAGCTTGATCGGGCGTCGGATTTCCCGGAGTTGGACCGCTTCCTGGCCTTATGGCCGCGCGAAATTGACGGGCCGCTGCATTCGGTCCGCGTCGCCTCGGCCGCGCTGACCCGCCCGGCGGAGCTCCGTTATGCCAATGGGGTGTTTACGCTGCATTGAGGCGTCTCGCTGAGAGCAGACGCCGGTCAGATGGAAGCATCTGAACGGGATCCGCTCCAAATCACCGCTCCGTCGGATCACCCTCCGCAACCGCAACCATCGGCGCGGCCAGCACCCCATCCCGCACCGCGCGCAGCGCTGCAACCTCCCCCGCGCCAAAGCCGCGCCTTGCTGCATCAGCCAAAGCGAGGCGCCGCAGCGCAGCATCGCTCAGCACCGCGCAATCCGGCAGCAGCGCCGCCGCATCCTCAAGCTTCCCCGTGCAATGCAACACCACGTCGCAGCCCGCCGAAAGCGCTGCCTCGGCCAGGTCATTCGCCATCCCAGCCAGAGCGCCCATGGCCAGATCATCCGTAATCAGCAGGCCATCAAAGCCAATCTCTCCCCGGATCACGCGCTGGATCACGGTGGGCGACAGTGTCGCTGGCAGGCGCGCATCCCAGGCTTCATACAGCACATGCGCTGTCATGGCCCAGGCGCCGCTGCAGGCGAGCGCGCGAAATGGCGCGATGTCATCAGCAAGTGCCTCAACACCTGCGGCAACGCGCGGCAATTCGTGATGACTGTCAGCCAAAGCACGGCCATGCCCTGGGATATGCTTGATCACGGGAATGCAGCCCGCCGCTTGCAGCCCGGCGATACACGCAACACCCAGCCGCGCGATTTCCTCAGGTTCCGCACTGAAGGCGCGATCCCCAATTACCTGATGCGCACCAGGCAGGCGCAAATCCAGAACGGGTGCGCAGACAACATCCAAGCCAGCCGCGCGGCACATCGCCCCCATCAAATAGGCATTGGCGCGCTGAGCGAGTTCTGGCTCACCTTCAAACCGTGCAGCGGCGGGAAATACCTCCCATTGCGGCAGCTTCAGGCGCGCGACGCGCCCGCCTTCCTGGTCAATCAGGATCGGCGCGGCAGAGCCCAGCACATCGCGAATGTCGTTGGTCAGCGCGCGCAATTGCGCCGGGTCTTGGATATTGCGCGCGAACAGAATGGCGCCAAGCGGGGGAAAGCGCCGCCATAGTGCCGCTTCCGCCGAAGTCAGCCGAGGCCCCGAAAGGCCAAGTATTGCGGCCCTTGAAGGCGCCATCCGATCCTATCCGCCAATCACCATGCAGGGGATGCTGCGCGTCTTCATTTCCTCGCAAAAGGCGCGCGCGGTCGCGGCATCGGCAAAGCCACCGGTACGGATGCGATAAAGCGTTGTCTGCCCTTCCCGATCAAAGGGCGCCAGCGTTACGCGCCGATTGCCGAGCAATTCCGGCACGCGCTTTTGCAACCTGTCCCATTCGCCGCGCGCCGCCGCTTCACTCGGCAGCGCCCCCAATTGCACCTGCGCGCGGCCATTGGCGACCGGGGCAAAACGCTCGGCATTTGCGGGCACTGGCGCAGGCAGGCTTGGCGCGGTCAGCGCGGAAGTCGTCGCCGGCGGCGCCGGCGCGGCGGGTGCTGCGGCCTGCGGCGCGCTGCGCGGTGCGGCTTGCGGCGCGGTGGGCTGTGCTGGCGCTGCCGGCGGCGGCGCGCTGCGGGCGGCTTCCTGCGCAGCGCGCTCAGCCAATTGCGCGCGCAATTGATCCACGCGCGGATTCTCTGCCTCTGGCGCCAGGCCCCCTTGCGTGGCCGGCCTGGCACCGCGATTGCGGTCAAAAATCAGCTCATCCTGATTGGGCACACGCAGTCCCCCAGGATTATCGGGCCGCACTTTTATGGGGCGTGCATCCGCTTCAATCAGCGGCGCATTGCGCGATGACCCGCGCGAAAATCCCCAGACGAGTGCTGCAATCAATGCCCCCACCGCCAGGACAGACCCCGCGATGATGATCATTCGCCAAGGCGGGCCCCCACCCGTCTTGCGACCCAGCCTATAGGCTGGAACCGGAACTTCCCTCACGCCTATCCCCCGATCGGCGCTGGAATAGTGTCAGCGCATTTCCTCGACCGGCGTCACCCCCATGACGCCAAGACCGGAACGAATAACGCTTGCCGTCGCTGCCACCAGCGCCAACCTGGCGGCTGTGGCGGCGGGCTCATCCTCACGGATGAAGCGAAGCGTCGAATCGTCGCGGCCTCGATTCCACAATACATGAAAATCAGCCGCCAAGTCATGAAGGAAAAACGCGATTCTGTGCGGTTCCCGGGCTAAAGCGGCAGCTTCCACCACCCGCGGCCAGGAAATCAGGCGCCGGATCAGGTCCAATTCCGCCTTGTCCCGTAAATGCTCAAGCGGTGCGGAGGCGAGTTTCGCAACCTCCGGCTCGCCCGCCTGGCGGAGGACGGAACGGCAGCGCGCATGGGCATATTGCACGTAGAATACCGGGTTTTCGCGGGTTTGTTCGACAACCTTGTCCAGGTCGAATTCCATCTGCGCGTCGGATTTGCGCGTCAGCATGGTAAAGCGCACCGCATCGCGGCCCACTTCCTCGATCAGATCGCGCAAGGTCACGTAGGTCCCGGCGCGCTTGGACATACGCACCGGCTCACCGGCCTTCATCACATGCACAATCTGGCAGAGCACCACTTCCAAAGGCACGCGCCCATCGGATAGCGCCTTCACCGCAGCGCCCATGCGGGAGACATACCCGCCATGATCCGCGCCCCAGACATCAATCAGCAGATCATAGCCGCGCGTGAGTTTATCCGCATGGCAGGCGATATCATTGGCGAAATAGGTGTTGGAGCCATCGGATTTCTTGAGTGGCCGATCAACATCATCGCCGAATTGCGTTGACCGGAACAGCAATTGCGGGCGCGGTTCCCAATCATCCGGCGTCTTGCCCTTGGGCGGTTCAAGCACGCCCTCATAAAGCAAACCCTTGCCTTCAAGGGCGGCAATCGCGGCATCGGTCGCATTCGCTTCCACCAGCGCGCGTTCAGACAAGAACACTTCCTGATTGACACCAAGTAGCGCCAAATCCTCACGGATCGCGATCATCATCATCGCAACCGCACGCTCCCGCGCCGCATCCAGCCAGGCGCGATCCACGAACCAGCCAAGCTCCAAAGCGCTGGCCACGCCAGCAGCGGCTTGTGCGGCACTTGGCGCGCCTTCTATGCGCTGGGGCGCCATGGATGCGCCGTGATGCTCCGCCAGGGCCTCACCGACCGCGACCAGGTAATCGCCACGATATTGCAGCGTCACGCCAAAGCGGCGTTCCACCTGCTCCGCCGTCCATTCCTCAAGATTGGGCTCAATCACGCGCAAATAACGCCAATAGGCAGCCCAGCCGAGGGCCGCCACCTGCGCCCCCGCATCATTCACATAATATTCCTTGGTAACCGCAAAGCCTGCCTTGGCGAGAAGATTGGCGAGCGCATCCCCCACCACCGCGCCGCGACAATGCCCGACATGCATGGGCCCCGTTGGATTGGCCGAGACATATTCGACATTCACGCGCCGCCCCGCGCCAATCGCGCTATCGCCATAGGCAAGCCCGGCCGCCAGCACCGTCTTGATCTGCCCCGCCAGATAGCTTTCACGCAAACGCAAATTGACAAAGCCCGGCCCCGCCGCTTCCGCCTTTTCCACCATGGGCAGCGCACCAAGCTTTTCCAAAAGCGCAGCCGCAATCTTGGCCGGCGGCAGGCGCGCGGGCTTGGCAATCACCAAGGCAGCATTGGTCGCCATATCGCCATGCGCCGCATCACGCGGCGGTTCCACCTGAACGCGGGCCAGAACCTCCGCCGGCAGATCGGGATAGAGTTCCAACAGCGCCGCGCGCAGCTTTTCCGCCATGGCGGTGAAAACATTTTCGGTCATGCAAGTCTCAGCCTGAAATATCGGGGTCGGTCATGCGCCGGTGTTCCTCCAGCGCGAAGCGGTCTGTCATGCCGGCGATATAATCGCAAACCACCAGCGCGGCCTGGGCGGAACCGGCCTCTCCGGCGCGGGCGCGCCAAAGCGGCGGCAGCATGGCCGGCCCGCCATGCAGCAGGCTGAACAGCACCTGCACCACGCGCTTTGATTTCGCCATGGTGCGATTGACGCGCCAATGCCGATACATGCGCTGGAACAGGAATTCCCGGATGGAAAGGTTCGCGCGCGCCATGTCTTCGGAAAACACCACCATGGGCCGGTCAGCCGCGCGTATATCCGCAACCGTCGCCGGTTTCAGCGCAGAAAGCCGACGCAGCGCCTCGGCGGCCACATCGCCCACCATGCGGCTGATCACGCGCCGGATCATCTCGGGTGCAAGGCGTTCCGTGGGCGCATCGGGTGCCGCTTCCCGCGCCGCCGCCAGCGCATCGCCAATCACCGGCAGCGCGCCCACTTCTTCCAGGGTGAACAAGCCCGCGCGCAGCCCATCATCCAGATCGTGGTTGTTATAGGCGATATCATCGGCAATGGCGGCAATCTGCGCCTCGGCCGAGGCATAGCTCGTCAGATCAAGGCTGTGCCGCGCATCATATTCAGCGATATAGGGCGATGGCCGCCGCAAGGGGCCGTTATGCTTGGCGAGCCCTTCCAGCGTTTCCCAAGTCAGGTTCAGCCCATCAAAACCCGCATAGCGGGCTTCCAACTGCGTCACGACGCGCAAGGACTGCGCGTTATGGTCAAACCCGCCATAGGGCTTCATCGCCGCATTCAGCGCATCTTCGCCCGAATGGCCGAAGGGCGGGTGCCCCAGATCATGCGCCAGCGCCAAAGCCTCGGCCAAATCCTCATCCAGACGCAAAAGCCGCGCGATGGACCGCGCAATTTGCGCGACCTCGATCGAATGCGTGAGCCGCGTGCGGAAATGATCACCCTCATGGTAGATAAACACCTGCGTCTTGTATTGCAGGCGCCTGAAGGCGGTGGCGTGGATGATGCGGTCCCGGTCGCGCTGAAAGGGTGACCGCGCATCACCGCCCGCCTCAGGGTAAAGCCGCCCGCGGGAGCTCTCCGGCAGCACCGCATAGGGGGCAAGGTTCATGCTGCCCCCTGCCCTTCGGGCTCAATGATCGCGGTTTTGGCCTGGGCTTGCATCGAAATCGTGGATTTCCGTGAAAAACGCGTGACGCAGCGCTGTAACACCCGCCATGCACCCCCCGCAATCTTTGGTGATTGGAAGCGGCGCGCAAAATGCCTATGTTTACCCGGTAAGGAGTCCAAACCATGCCGGATGGCAGCACCAACCCCGCCCCGTTTCGCGTCACCGCCAGCGCCGCCGCGCAGGTGGCCGATATCGCCGCGCGTGAAGGCCGGCCCGATGCGGGGCTTAGGCTTGCCGTGGAAGCGGGCGGCTGTTCCGGCTTTCAGTACAAATTCGGCCTGGAAGACGCCCCCACCCCCGATGATCTCGTGATCGGCGAAGGCAAGGGCCGGGTCTTCATTGACCCTGTTTCGCTCGATCTGCTGGCCGGCGCTGAATTGGACTGGGCGGAAGCGCTGATCGGTGCCCATTTCGCCATCAATAACCCGCAAGCAAGTTCCGGCTGCGGCTGCGGTTCTTCCTTCGCGATCGGCTGATCCCCCTGCTCAGCCTTTGCACCTTCAACGTCAATTCCATTCGCGCGCGCGCGGCCCATGTCGCGCGCTTTCTGGAACGGCAAAAGCTTGATCTGGTGTTCCTGCAGGAAACCCGCTGCACAGCAGAACAGGTCCCGGCGATGGAATTCGCGGGGCTTGGCTACAAAACCCATGCCGTGGGCCAGGCGGGCGGGCGGAATGGCGTCGCGGTGCTGTCACGCATCCCCTTTGAGGTTCTGGCCGAAGCCCTTCCCGGCGATGCCGAAGATACCCAGGCCCGCTATATTGAGGTGGCGGCGGCGGGGCTCCGCGCGGCAGGGATCTATCTGCCCAATGGCAATTCGGGTGGCGACGCCGGCTTTGCCTATAAGCTCGCCTGGATGGACCGCCTGCGCAGCGTGGTACAGGACCGGCTTGATGCTTTCCAGCCCTTTGCGGTGCTGGGCGATTACAATGTCTGCCCGACCGAGGCGGACCTGGCGCCCGGCGCGCTGCCGGCCACCGATGCGCTGGTCCATCCCGAAAGCCGCGCCAGGTTCCGGGCGCTATTGCATCTGGGCATGACGGATGCGCTCCGCGCGCTGCATCCCAGCGAAACGCTCTACACCTATTGGGATTACGGCCCTGCCTTTGAGGCCAATCGCGGACTGCGAATTGACCATGCGCTGCTCAGCCCCGAATTGGCCGAGCGCCTGGAAAGCTGTGAAGTAGATACCGCCCCGCGTGCCGAGGCGCAGCCTTCAGACCATACGCCACTGATCGTCACCTTGCGGGACATTCACGACTAAGGTTGCTTGAGATACCCCAAGAGTGCAAACATAACGCGGCTTTCTAGCGCTGCCGCATTGGTTTCGCCCGCAAAACTGGCGCCATCCACGATACCTTTGAAGATGGACAAAACATCCAGCGCCGTGGCCGGCGAGACGGGGCGCGCGATACCTTCCTCGTGTTCTTTTAATAGTTGCATGATCAGGCGCAATATCCGTTCATCCGCCGCCTTCAGGGTAGCATCTGCCGGCAAGGTGGCTTCAAGATAATCCAGAATACGCCCTAGTTGCGGCCGCGACATCTGCTGCGCGACACCAGCCTTTATCAGAAGTTTCAGGCGATCTTCCAAAGACTGACCCGCAGCATGCGCCAGCAGCTTTTCCAACATATCGCCAAGCCCGGTCTCTGCTTGCCGAATCAGCTCGGCGAAGATCGCTGCCTTGTCCGGGAAGTATTGGTAAAGCGAACCGATACTCACACCGGCGCGTGCGGCGATGGCATTGGTATTCGCGGCCTCCAGCCCCTCTGCCTCCAAAATGCGAGCAGCGGCTTCCAGAATGGCGCCGAAGGTTTCCTTGGAACGGCTCTGGAGCGGCTGTTTTCTTGGCTTTGCGGTTGCTGGTCTCATCAGGCGTGGATGCGAGTTGTGAAAAAAATTTCATATTTCTATTATGAAGATATTCGAGAATAGGCAAGGAAAAACAAATGAACAGCCTTGAGGATCCGCGCATCGCCAACACAATTGAAACTCTGCACCGCCGTGCCCGCCAGGACCGGGTTGTGTTTGCCCGCGCCCTGCCCGGCGTGATCGGCGGCATGCTGCGCGGCAAGGGCTTCATGGAAGCGGCCAAACCCTATTTGAAGGACGCCTATATTCCCATAGATAAGGCTCAGGGCCGCGTATTGTATCAAATCGCGCGTTCGCGCGGAGCCCGTCGCATCGTTGAATTCGGCGCATCTTTCGGTATTTCGGCCATGTATCTTGCGGCTGCAGTCCGCGACAATGGTGGCGGGAAGGTCATCACCACGGAAATGGAACCAAACAAGATCGCCAGCGCCAGGGCCAATTGGGCAGAAGCCGGCTTCGACCGGGAGATCGAACTGCGTGAGGGCGATGCGTTGCAAACATTACGTGACATCAAGGAACCGATAGACCTGGTTTTTCTTGATGGGTGGAAAGAAGCCAACCTGCCGATATTGCGCTTGCTTGAACCAGCATTGACGCCAGGCGCAAGCATTTTATGTGATGATATCAAGCCCTTCCGCAAAACGCTCAAGCCCTACCTTGATTATGTGCGGGGAAATCCGCGGCGCTTCGTATCCGTGGAATTGCCTTTGGGCGATGGGCTCGAATTCTCGGTGTTCGTATGAGCATTGAGGTGGAATCATCATCGGCACGCCAACCGGGCCAGAACGGCGCCGCTATCAGGGTCACGCGCATCAGGCGTTGGACAGGCGTCTTCCTCGCCATCGGGCTCGTGGTCATGGTGGTTTCAGGGCTCGGCCTTTTCGCTTGGCACGACGTACCGCAGGAGGAAGCCGCGACCGGGAGCTTCCTTGGCATTGATTATGAGGTCTGGAGCCACCTGCACCTTGTCTCCTCGATCCTTTTCACGGCTGCTGCCGCGTCTCATCTTCGCTTGAATTGGAGCCCTCTGCTGCGCCATTTCGGCGCGCTTCCTCGCGGCATCAGGGCCAGATGAACGGGTTGCGCCGCTCGTCTGCCAAGGCGTGGTCATCAGATCACACGCCGCTGATCGTGACCTTGCCGGACACCTGAAACCTAGCGCAGCATCCGCCCCGGCCCGGCCTGCGCCACCACCATCGGCCGGCTCACGCTATGAATAGGCGCCGAACGATAAGCATCAAGCCCGCGCCCGGGTGAGCCCCCGCCGGCCAAGCCGCCGCCACCGCCACCGGGTAAAGGAATGATCTGCGCGCGTTCCGCCCGGTTGCTGAGCGAAATCCCGCCGGCACTCGCCAGCGCAACACTGCCCCAGCCGGCGCGCAGCCGCGCCAGCGCCATGGCCTCGGCCGAGCTATCCCCGGCATTGCGCGCTTCCTGTTCCCAGGCGGCCAGCACCTTTTCCCGGTAAGGCCCAGCCCTTTCAGGCGTTTGCGAATGGTAATGCCCCGCCGCCTGGCGCCAATCCGCCCGTCCGCCATTCAATTCGGTCAGGAAGCGCGCCGCATAGCGGGCATTGGTCAAAGGGTCGAAAGCCTGTTCAAGCGAGGCAAAGGCATTGGGGTGGTGGTGCAAATTCACCTGCATGCAGCCGACATCAATGATCCGCACGCCACGGGCCTGCAATTGCCGAACATGGGCAATGGCTGCCTCTCGCGTTGGGAAATAATTGCCCACCCCCTCCGCGTTGGTGGTCCAGGGCCAGGGGGCAAATTGGCCGGTTTCGGGGTCGCGCCGGCCGGATTCAACCCGGCCAATGGCCTGCAATAGGCCGCGCGGCAGATTGGCGCCGCGTTCGGCCTCAGAAATGGCGGCGCGGCATAAATGCCCTTCGCTGAAGCCCCTGGCGGGCATCAATTGCGCCGTGGCCGTCAGCGGCCAAAGCGCCAAAGCGAGCAGCACAGCGCCAAGCAGCGCCAGATCGCGCGAAAGGCTCGGCAGGAAGGAATGGACCAACAGCATGCGCCCATCTTGGCAAGCCGCGTGCCAGATTAACCATCGCCGGCCAGCGACGACGCAAGAAACCCTTGGTTGATATTGCAAAAACCCATTTTGCTGCACTGCAAAAAATATCTTGCAATGCGGGATGGAGGTTCCTATATCTGTGCCGTACGGCGTTTTCCGCTGTACATTCTTGGACGTTTCCTCCCTAAACTTGGCGGTGCTTTCGGGCACCGCCTTTTTTTGTCTGGCTCACTGGCCCGGGGACAGGAAATCCCAATCCACCCGCGTCAGGCTTTCAATCAGGCTGGTCATGTCGCGCCGGAGCGGGCCAAAGCCCGGCAGGCGTTCAATCCGGGTTTCATCCATATATAGGTTCCGCGCCACCTCAATTTGCAGCGCATGGGTCGCTTCCCGGGGGCGGCCATAATGGCGGGTGACGAAGCCCCCCGCATAAGGGTCATTGCGCCGGACCTTATAGCCAAGGCCCATCAGGGTTTCCTCCACCAGCCTTGTCGCGCGCGGCGTACATGCTGTGCCATGCGCATCGCCCAACACAAAATGTGGGGGGTTCGCGAGATGCGCCGGATGGGCCGGCATGGAATGGCAATCAATCAGCAGACAAAAACCGAACCGCGCCCGGGTTTCGGCCAGCAGCGCTGCGAGGGCCGCGTGATAGGGTTCCCAACAGGCGCGGATGCGCGCCTCGGCCTCGGCAAAGTTCAGTTTGCGGCGGTAGATTTGCTCGCCCCCGGTCACAATCCGCGCCAGCGTGCCAAGCCCAGCGCCCACCCTGGGGCTTGCGCTATTCACCCAGGGCGGCAGGGGGTCCGTGAACATGGCCGGGTCCAATTCCCAGGCTTCCCGGTTCACATCGCACCAGACCCGCGGGAAGGAAGCCGCAATCAGCGGTGCGCCATGGGCGGGGGCGGCGGCAAAGATCTCATCAACGAAGGAATCCTCACTCCGGCGGAGCGCAATCGGGTCCATGCGGGCATCCAACAAAAGTTGGTCCGGATATTGCTGACCCGAATGCGGGGACGCGAAGACCAGGGGGATGGTCTGCCGTTCCGGCCGCTTGATGAGATACGGTTCAGCCTGAACCGGGTCTTGGGCGGCGCAAATGGGGGAATTCATGAAAGCAGTCTCGAAACCACGCCGCGTCCCTTCTGTCTTTCTGGCGCCTCGCCGCTAGAACGACGGTATCATTAGCTGATTTTAGGCATTTGGGGCTATACGGTTCGCCATGGCGCGCAAGGGAAGAGGCTCGCAAAGCGGCGGTGATCTGATCATCGTCAAAAAGGAAGAAGGCGGCGGGCACGCGCATCACGGCGGGGCCTGGAAGGTGGCCTATGCCGATTTCGTAACGGCGATGATGGCCTTCTTCCTGCTGATGTGGCTGATCAATGCCACGACGGAAGAACAGCGCCGCGGCATCGCCGATTACTTCAACCCGACCAATGTGCTGGCGCGGTCCGATTCCGGCACTGGCCGGCCCTTTGGCGGCCAGACACCCAATGTTGATGCGTCCCTGATGTCCACAACCGGCACGATCGAAGTCCAGCCCGGCAAGCGCCCGGTGGTGATGGATATCGAAGAAGATGACAGCCGCACCCCCGCTGAACCGGTTCCCGTGCGCGAAGGCCCAAGGGGTCAGGAAGATGCCGAAAATGCGCGCCTGACCATCCGCACACCCCCTGGTGCGCTGGCAGGGCCAGAACAACCACGTGGCGGCCCGGCGGCCGAGCCATCCCCGGAACAGCGGCCTGAGAATGCGGGAGAGGTGGAGTTGCGCCAGGAATTGGCGCGGCGGGAACGCCAAGCCTTTGAAGCCGCCGCCGAACAAATTCGTGAAGCGATCCAATCCGATCCGGCGCTGGCCGATCTCAATCGCCAATTGCTCATTGAACAGACGCCGGAAGGCATGCGCATCCAATTGGTGGATGCGGATCGTCAGCCGATGTTCGCCCTTGGTGGCGCCGCGCCCAATGACCGCGCACGCGCACTTTTGCTCCGTGTGGCGCAGGTGATCCAGCGCCTGCCAAACGCGATCAGCATCGCCGGCCATACGGATGCCACGCCCTTCCGCGGCGGTGGTGAGCGCAGCAATTGGGATCTTTCCACCGAACGCGCCAATGTCACGCGCCGCCTGCTGATCGATGCGGGTGTTGCGGATAACCGCATCAGAAACCTGACAGGTCACGCTGAACGTGATTTGTTGATACCGGAACAACCAACCGCCGCCGCCAATCGGCGTGTTTCCATCACGCTTATTCGCCAGGCGCCGGAGACGCCACGCCCATGATCTCAATTGCTGGATTTATCTTTCTTCTTGTCTGTGTCTTCGGCGGCTACATCCTCGCTGGCGGCAAGATGGAAATCATCCTGTTGGCGCTGCCCTTCGAATTTGCCATCATTGGCGGTGCCGCCTTTGGGGCGCTGTTGATGGCCAATAGCATGTCAGAGGTGAAGCACATCCTTGGCAGTACCGGCAAAATCCTGAAGGGCGGCAAATACAAGCGCCAGGATTACATGGAATTGTTGAGCCTATTGTTCTGGCTGGTGCGTCTGGCGCAGACCAAGGGGCCGATGGCGATTGAACCACATATCGAAAAGCCCGAGGAAAGCGCGGCCTTCCAGAAATTCCCGAATATCCTGAAGGATCATCACACGGTTGCGATCATTTGCGATTACCTCCGCATGGTCGGCATGAATGCCGATGACCCGCATCAGATCGAAGATGTGATGGCGCGCGAATTGAAGAAAATGAAGGAAGAGGAATTGCACAGCGCCCATGCGCTGCAAAGCGTGGCCGATGCGCTACCCGCGCTTGGGATCGTCGCCGCCGTCATGGGGGTCATCAAGACCATGGCGTCCATTGACCAGCCGCCGGCAATTCTTGGCAAGATGATCGGCAGTGCGTTGGTGGGCACCTTCCTTGGCGTTTTGCTTGCCTATGGTCTGGTCGGACCTTTCGCCGCACGCCTCAAGGCCGTGATTGAGGAAGAGGCCAAGTATTTTGAAGTGATTCGCGCCGTGCTGGTCGCGCATTTGCATGGCAATGCGCCGCAGGTGGCGGTGGAGACCGGGCGCAAGATGGTACCGACGGATCTGATGCCAAGCTTCCAGGACGTGGAAGCATCGCTGCAGGATCTGAAGATCTAGGCGCGGCTTCCGCGTTCACCGTTTTTTCGAAGGCGAGCCCGTTCTGACCTCTGGCGGCGCAGTGCCGCGGCCCTGCCACGGCGGATCACCAGGATCATCTTTGCTTGTAACACTTCCACTCATCGCCGTGCCTGCCGGCTAGGGCCTATCAGCAATTTTGTGCGCAGGGTCGGTCTGGTTCATCAGACCACGAACCTATTGCCGAATAGGATGCCGCACCGAGTCCTGACCTCGTACCACTCGCGCGGCGGCAGCAAAAGGCGCTTTGCCGAATCGCTTAGGCTACACTTCGCTATGCAGCTGGCCTGGCCATTTGTTCAAGAAAACCGCCGCTATCCAAGACTTTCAGAAGCCACTCATTCATCCAGGCAACCGCTCATTCAATCACCCGATACGGCATTTCAGCTCTCCCCTACATCCGCAGGCGTTGGTTCGCGCCTCCCCAGGCGGCGCGTCTCGGCGCAACCGAACACATCCTTTCATGGAGCCTTGTTTATGAATTTTCGTCGTTTTCTTAGCCTGGCTGTCGTGCTGGCCAGCCTTGTCGGCCTAGCCGGACCTTCTCGGGCGCAGACCGAACCGCGGGGCGTCTATGCCACGGTCTATGGCCAGGCGAGCTGGCTTGGATCCACCTCCTTCAACGAGGTCGGCAATGCCGGCTTTGGCTCCGGTCTGGAGGCCAGCTTCAATACCGGCTTCGGCTTGGGCGCCAATATCGGCTTCCAGTTCGGCAATGGCTGGGCCACGGAACTTGAGTGGAATTACCGCAGCCACCCGCTCGATTCGCTGACCAAGGGCGGCGCAACGCTGGCGACGGATGGCGATTTCGCCTCAAACATCCTTTTCATCAATGGCTTGCGCCGCTTTGTGGGTCTGACCAGGGGATGGACGCCCTATCTCGGCCTTGGGGTCGGCTGGGTGCAGGAAATAGACCTCGACCTGAACACAAGTTCCAACCAACGCGCCTGGTCCGAGCAAGGCAAGTTTGGTGTGCAATTCATCGCGGGTGGGGAAATCCCGCTCGGCAATGCCTGGCGGCTGGTGACGGATGTCCGTTTCCTGGCCTTGGGCGGCATTGAAATGCCGGCAGAATCCGGTGTTACCGGGCGGCTTTCCAAGCCGGACTATAATCCAGTGTCGCTCCAAGTCGGGCTTAAGCGCTTGTTCTGAACCAAGCCCGTCGAAGTCGGCGGTGGTGCGGAGGGCATTTCATACCGCGCACCGTCGCCGAAGCGCGCCAGCACCTGGGCCTTCCGGCGCCGGCTGACCGGCACCTGGCGACCATCGCTCATGTCACAAATGGCCGCGTCACCGCTTCGGCGAATGCTGCGCACATGCCGCGCGCTGACCCACCATGACCGATGAACGCGCATGCCGCCCGCCCCTTCGCCATCCTCAACATCCTGCAAGGACCCAAGCACCAGCGCATTGCCGCGCGTGGTCCAAACCCGCAGGTATTGCAGCTCGGAAGAAACCGCGATCAGATCCCCGCCCAATTCGCGCGGCAAAGCGGCGCGCCATGCGGGTGGTTCTGGGCTGGTGCTCTCGACTGGGCTTGGCAAGGGCAGGGGCGCCGGCTTTGGCGCCTCGGCTTGCGGCACCGCGACCAAGGGTGACGCTTGGCCATAAAGCCGCGGCCAGGAAATCAGCAGCCAGGCGGCGGTCACCGGTCCCACAACATCGCTGAATTCCCGCAGCATGACCGCAAGGCCGAAGCCCAATTGCGGCGCCAAATCATCTTCATCATCAATCGTGGCCGGGAAGCCGAGCGCCTGCTGCATCAGGCCCTCACCGATCAGCCAATAAACCGGCGCCAGCACGAAGGAACCGACCACACCGCTGACCACAACCAGCAGCCATGCGGGCCATA